>VSOA01000165.1 GCA_009774585.1 Lachnospiraceae bacterium | reverse complement strand
TAATAATACAGGTATGAGTTGTTCGGATTATGCAAAACAATTTTCAACCGGAAGGGAAGAAAAAGAAGAATAGGGAAAATGTTTTTGGATAGACAGCACAATAAACAGTTGAAAAAGACTGTGAAAATGTAAAAATTGTATATACAACAAGTGTATTCCCGGAAAATTTTGCACACGAGAGATTCCGGAGATATACAACTAAACTTACAAGGAGGGAAAGGTAGATGAAAAAGTATGTGAAAAAAGCAACGGCGCTTCTCGCAGCGGTTACGATGGTTTCATCGCTTACTGCCTGTGGAGGAGACGCACCATCGGCTAACGGGGGAGATACTTCCGTTGACGCTCCGGCGGCAGAAACGCCCAATACAGAAGGAGAAACCACTGTTGCCGATGCAGCGCAGACTGCGGCGGGAGATCCTTTTATGAAATTTGCCGAACCGGTGGAGATCCATATCGGTCAGCAGGCATATCCTACGTTGAAATTCCCGGATGGGGATACCAATGAAGATAATGTATATACCCGTTATCTGAAGGATAATTTTAACATTGAGGTTGTAGTAGACTGGTCTGCTGCAACAGGTAACGATTATACGCAGAAGGTGAATCTGTGTATTGCCAGCAACACATTGCCTGACGGAATGCAGTGCGGGCGCAAAGAGATGCTTGCGGCGGCAAAATCAGATCTGCTCTATGATTTTACGGAACTGTTTCCGCAGTATGCGTCGCCGCAGGTCCGTGCAATTATGGATTCCGGTGACGGTTCTGCTTACGAATACTCCATGTATAACGGCAAACAGGTTTGTACCGTAGGCGTGGACGTGGCAGCTTCGGGAGAGTCCATGGTGAATATACGTCAGGACTGGCTGGATGAACTGGGACTGGATGCGCCGGAAACGTTGGATGACATTGAGGCGATCGCCAAGGCATTTAAGGAGAAAAAACCTGCCGGTGATGCAACGATTCCGATTGCAGGACCTGACAAGAATAATACATGTTATACAAATTTCCTGCAGGCAGGCGTTTCCAGCTGCGGATTTGAGCCAGTGTTTGCGGCATACGATGCTTATCCGGGATACTGGGTTGAGGGCGACGACGGCAATATTGTCTATGGCACGAATACAGAGAACAGCAGGAAAGCATTTGAGAGGCTTGCAAGCTGGTATGCAGAAGGTCTGATCGATCCGGAGATGGGCGTGCGCGATCAGGCAGATGAGCAGATCAATGCCGGAAACGTAGGTATGTATTTCTGTGCATGGTGGAAGATTGGTTACGGCATCACGGACGCTTACAGAAACGATCCGACAGCCAACTGGCAGTCCTATGTAGTGAAGTCTGAGGATGGCAAGTGGAATACAAGAGAACAGTGTCCGGTTGCTTCTTACTGCATCTTCAATAAGAACATATCCGAAGATGTTGCGAAGGCAGGGCTGATCATCAACAACGTATGGGTGCGTGACGAGAATAAGCTGACAACCGAATATGGTGCGAATACATCTATTTACTGGTATCCGCTGCGTAATTCCATGGGCGCTTTGGATGAGTGCGAAGTGACTTACGACGCGTTGATGCAGGTACTCAACGGAGAGAAGACTGCGGAAGATTTCAACCGCGGCACGGATGATGCATATAAGCTTCTCTACAATGACTGTGTAACGGTTACGGATTGCGTGCAGGGCTACGAGGCGGGCAGCAACAATCTCGGCATCGAGAACTTTGATGTGGATAATACAAACTTCCCACGTCTTTACTCTATTCTGGCAGGCGTGAAACCTTCGGCATTAAATCGCCCGGACAAGAGCGTATACAGCGCATGTTACAGCCAGACGGATACGATGGAAGCGAAGTGGGCAAATCTGGAAACGGCAGAAAAAGAGATGGCGCTTAGGATTATCACAGGTAAGGATGATATCAGTGCATTCGATGCTTTTGTAGAAAAATGGAATAATGAAGGCGGTTCCGAAATCACGGCGGAAGTACAGGCACAAGCAAAGTAATACGATTGGTATTGCGGGGTAGTCTTTCTTTTGGAGGACTGCCCCTTTTTCCCCTATTTTGATTTTATGAGCAAAGAGGTGATTGGTATGAAAGCGAAAAAACATTTTAAACTGCAGACACATTATTTTATCATGACACTGCCGGGATTGTTATGGTTGTTTTTCTTTTCCATCGTACCCCTTCGTGGGATCGTGATGGCTTTTGAAAATTATAATCCGGGAGCCGGGCTTTGGAAGTCACCTTTTGTCGGGCTGGAGAATTTCGAGTATCTGTTTTCACTAGGAGATGCGAAACGTGTCATTGTTAATACGATTATCATTGCCGGTTCTAAGATTATTCTGAATATATTAGTGCCGCTTACATTTGCGCTTCTTCTGAATGAAGTGAAGCATCTTCGTTATAAGAAAGTCGTACAGACGGCAGTTTATCTGCCGCACTTTCTTTCATGGGTCATTCTTGCCAGCGTGCTGCTCAATGTGTTCAGTCTGGATGGCATCGTGAATCAGATCATGCAGCTTCTGGGAAAAGATCCGGTCATATGGTTTAGTGAATCGAAATATTTCAGACAGCTGGTGGTAGGGACAGATGTATGGAAAGAATTCGGATTTAACGCAGTCATTTATCTGGCGGCATTGACTGGAATCGATCCTACCTTGTATGAAGCGGCGGCGATTGACGGCTGCAGCAGATGGAAGCAAATCTTGCACATTACCCTGCCGGGGATTGCAGGAACAATCATACTGATGGCGGTTCTGGGGCTCGGTAATGCGCTTAATGCGGGATTTGACCAAGTGTTCAACTTATATAATCCGATGGTTTACTCTACAGGGGACATTCTGGATACATGGGTATACCGTATCGGACTTGTGAATCTGCAATTCTCTCTGGCAACGACTGCGGGACTTTTCAAGTCGGTTATCAGTTTTTTTATGATTGTGATTTCTTACTGGGCAGCCTATAAGTTTGCAGATTATAAGATATTCTGACGGCAGGTATGATAATATAACAGGAGGAGAAGTATATGGTACGTAAAAAAACGCTGGGGAGCAGATTGTTTACAATATTTCTGTACACCTTTCTCGGCTTATTGGCAGTGACTTGCCTGTATCCGATCTGGTATGCATTCTGCCTCTCCATATCGGATAAGACAGCGGCGAATTCCGGTCTGGTGACAATTATGCCGGTTGGATTTTCCACCATTGCCTATAGGGAGATTATGGGAGACGCTAAGTTCTTCCATTCTTTCTGGGTTTCTGTGCAGCGAACGGTGCTGGGGACGGCATTTTCCATGTTGGTCATGATTATGATGGGCTATCCGCTTGCCAAGACGAAGAAAGAGTTTAAGGCGAGAAATATCATTATGTGGCTGTTGATGTTCTGTATGGTATTTAATGCGGGTACGATACCATGGTATATGACAATGGTGTCATATAGACTGATTGATAAGATATGGGGACTGATTCTTTGCGGCAGCCTTCCGGTGTTCAACCTGATCATCATCATGAATTTCTTCAGGGGAATTCCTTCTGATCTGGAAGAAGCTGCGAGAGTGGATGGTGCGGGACCGTGGAGGATTTTATTTCAGATTGTAGTGCCGTGTTCCGTGCCCGTAATCGCTACTATGGTGCTGTTTACGAGCGTAGGGTATTGGAATGAATTCTTTCAGGGGCTGGTGCTGTCCACCAGTGATAAGCATTATCCTCTGCAGACCTATATTCAGCAGATGGTAGTCAATACACAGAGTGCGGCGAATATGAGCCCGGATGAGTTGAAGCTGATGAGTCAGCTTTCCAATAAGTCCCTTGATGCGGCTAAGGTGTTTATCGCCATGGTGCCGATGCTGGTAATCTATCCTTTCATCCAGAAATATTTCGTGACCGGTATGATGGTCGGAGCGGTCAAAGGGTAGAAGTTTACGGCAGGAACAATCACATAGTAAAATGTAGTTTGCAAATAGAAAGTCAAGCAGAAATTAGTAGGAGGAGCTGTGCATATGTTGTGGCAGGAAGATAACAGATTGATGAGACGGTTCGATAGAGAGCTGTTAGTGATAGAAGGCTGGGGGGATAATGGATTTCGTGTTCGTGCAGCTTTAAAGGGGAAGGTGGAAGACACCAATTATGGACTGGTATACGGTGAAGGACATCCGGCACAGATTGTAATTGAAGGAAATCATGCGCGGATTACCAACGGAAAGATCACATGCGAGGTACTGCCTACCGGAAAACTGAAATTTACGAATCAGGACGGCAAACTGCTGTTGGAAGAGTATGACAGAAACAGATTCCGTAAGGAAGACGAAGGATTCAGCAGTGCATTGGAAATCAATCCGCGAACCTATACGCCTATCAGGGGGACGGACTCTTACAGATTGGTGGTACGTTTTGAGGCATCCGACGAAAGAATATACGGTATGGGCCAGTATCAGCAGGAAAATCTGAATTTGAAAGGTTGTATTGTAGAGATGGCGCAGAGAAACTCCCAAGTGAGTGTGCCGTTTATGATTTCCAGCGCCGGATATGGCATGTTCTGGAACCATCCCGGTACGGGCAGGGTCATCTTCGGCAATAACCTGACTGAGTGGGAGGCGCATTCCGCAAGACAGATGGACTATTGGATCTGTGCGGGAGATACGCCGGCGCAGATTGAGGAGGCGTATGCGGATGTGGTCGGCAAGGCGCCTATGATGCCTGACTACGGTACGGGATTCTGGCAGTGTAAACTGCGATATCAGACACAAGATGAACTGATGCAGGTGGCAAGGGAATACAAGCGGCGTGGGGTTCCCGTTTCTGTAATTGTAATCGATTATTTCCATTGGCCGCATCAAGGAGACTGGTGTTTTGATCCTGAGTATTGGCCGGATCCTGAGGGAATGGTACGTGAGCTGAAGGAGATGGGTATGGAACTGATGGTGTCCGTATGGCCGACAGTGGAGGAAAACAGCGTCAATTATCATGAGATGCTGGAAAAAGGTTTTCTGACGGCTTCGGAAGCAGGAAACAGGATGAGTCATCTTGGCAGAACCTGCTTCGTGGATATGACGAATCCGGATGCCAGAATATATTTGTGGGAAAAACTGAAAGAGAATTATTACCGGTACGGTATTAAGATTTTCTGGCTGGATGAGGCGGAGCCCGAGTATACCAAATATGAATATGACAATTATCATTATCAGTTGGGAGCGGATCAGGAAATCGGCAATCTGTATCCAAGAGAGTATGCAAGAATGGCATATGAAGGAATGAAAGCGCAGGGGCAGGAGAATATCCTGAATCTGATTCGCAGCGCATGGGCAGGAAGCCAGCGTTACGGCGCCCTCGTGTGGAGCGGTGACATTGATTCCAGTTTCCGTTCCCTGCGCAGTCAGTTTGCAGCAGGTTTAAATATCGGTATGGCAGGGATACCATGGTGGACAACGGATATCGGAGGCTTTCATGGCGGGGATATCGGCGACCCGGAGTTTATCGAGTGCTTGATCCGTTGGTTCGAGTATGGGACGTTTTGCCCGGTGATGCGCCTTCATGGCGACAGAGAACCGCACAGCGCGCCTATCGGTACGACGGGAGGCGGGTCGGTGCCCAGCGGTGCAGCCAATGAGATTTGGAGTTACGGGGAGGAAGCGTGCGGTATTTTTACCAAATATATCAGACTGCGGGAAAAACTGCGTCCATATGTGACAGAAGCCATGCGGCAGGCTCATGAAAAAGGGACGCCGGTCATCCGTACGCTGTTTTATAATTTCCCTGAAGACGAAGTATGCTGGCAGGTGGAGGATGAATTTTTCCTAGGAGACGACTTACTCGTATGCCCTGTGCTTTATGCTGGATGCAGAAGCAGGGAAGTGTATATCCCGTCAGGCTGTCGCTTCCGGGATATACGTGACGGAAAGGTCTACGAGGGTGGGCAGCGGTTGCTGTTTGATGCACCACTGGACTCCATCCCGGTTTTTGCAAGAGAGGGTAAATTATGCGATATATAGAGATATGCGAAAATGATGTAAGGCTTATGTTCGGCGTGGATGATAAGGAGAGGCTGCTGTTATTCTATGTGTCGACGAGACAACAGGATATGGACAGAGTCACGACGGATTTCAGTGAGTTTTCGCCGGTGGAAGTGATCGTAACGGGCGGGAACTGTCCGGAAGACAGACTGGGGCATAAGCTTGTGCATTCTTCTGCAGGAGTGGGGCTGAGATTTCTTAACTATGAGCGGATGGAAGAGGAAAACGGATGCCGGTATGTGTTTTATATGCAGAATGAGGAATACGGACTGCACGTAGAGCTGCATTATTGTTTTTATGATGGGGTACAGGCGTTTACCAGCTTTAGCAGAGTCACAAATACGGGACATATTCCACAGGGGCTGGAGGCTTTGACTTCCTTTTCTCTGCATGGATTTGATGTTTATGGCAGGCAGGGCTACGAGGAGCGCTATAGACTCCATTTAGTACATAACGGCTGGCAGAAAGAGCTTGCATGGAGTGCCGGCAGCTTTTCGCAGATGGGGCTGTCCGCCTCGCAGGAAAGAGGGCGCTATAACAGCTCGAAGATGATTTCCGTGACCAATACCGGTGCGTGGTCAACGAAGGAATATCTGCCGCTTGGCTTTTTGGAAGACCGGGAGCAGGGCGAGTGTCTTGCATGGCAGATTGAGCATAACGGGTCATGGCATTGGGAAATCGCGGAACATGCGGGAATGCTTTATCTAAAAGTGACCGGTCCCACAGAACTGTATGCCCACTGGTATCGGGAAATAGCGCCGGGTGAGCAGTTTACAAGCGTTCCGGTGAGTGTAGTCTGTACCAAAGGCGATGTCCGTGACGCTGCGGTGCAGCTTAATGAATATCGCAGAAGGAAACGCCGTGAGAATGAAGATAATCGTACCATGCCGGTGATTTATAATGATTATATGAATTGTCTGTGGGGAAAACCGACGACGGAAGAGGAAATCCCATTGATTGATATGGCGGCGGATATGGGATGCGAATATTACTGTATTGACTGCGGTTGGTACAGCGCAGGTGAGTGGTGGAGTAATGTGGGCGAATGGCTTCCCTCCAAGGAGAGGTTTCCGGTCACAACAAAGTTTCCGGAAGGTTTTACGTCGCTGCTTAAATATATTCGTGCGAAGGGCATGGTGCCCGGACTTTGGCTGGAACTTGAAGTTATGGGACTTAACTGCCGGTTGGCAGGTCAGAAGCCGGACAGTTGGTTTTTCATGCGGCATGGCAGAAGAGTCCGCGAGAAATCCCGTTATCAGCTTGACTTCAGGAATCCGCAGGTGCGTGCGTTCGCGGACGAGGTGATTGCCAGACTGGTAGAAGAGTACGGTGTCGGTTATATCAAGATGGATTATAATATTGAACCGGGAATCGGCACGGATTATGAAGCGGACAGTCCCGGAGACGGGCTGCTTGAGCATGAGCGCGCATATCTTGCATGGCTTGCCGGCATCTTTGCAAAGTATCCACGGCTTGTCATTGAGAACTGCGGAAGCGGCGGTATGCGTATGGACTATGCCATGTTAAAGCTTTGCAGCATCCAGTCCACAAGCGATATGGAGAACTACCGGATTTACTCTACCATAGCCGTGAATGCACCCATAGCGCTTACGCCGGAACAGGCGGCAGTCTGGTCTTATCCGCTGCATGCACAGGATGAGGAGGAGACCATCTTCAACATGGTAAATGTCATGCTCCTGCGAATCCATCAGAGCGGACATCTTTTCCGGCTGGGAGAGCATTGCAGGGAACTGATCGCTGAAGCGATCTCCTATTATAAAGACACAAGAGAAGACAGGAGAAGCGCGTGTCCGTTCTGGCCACTCGGCTTTGCAGCTTATCAGGATGACTGGGCATGCCTTGGATTACAGGGAGCGGACAAAACTTATCTGGCGGTGTGGAGAAGGGGCGGGGATGAGCCTGACTGTCTTCTGCCGATGCCGCAGTATCGGGGGAAGGAGATTCACATACGCTGCGCATACCCGGCAAAGAAAGAGGCGGCGTTTGCGTGGGATTGTGAAGAAGGTTGCCTTAACGTGACTTTTGGCAGAAAAGTGATGGCGCGAGTTTTTGAGATTGAATGATTAAATATGAGATTACGGTCGGCCGTAAAATGAAAAACTCACTTTGATTGATGCATTTCGCACAAATTGAAGTGAGTTTTTTTGTGCTGTTTATTTTTGTTGACGCAGATAATTGTACAAAAAGACTAAGAATGGACAAAAATAGATACGCATATATAAAAAGTGCACATTT
>VSOA01000164.1 GCA_009774585.1 Lachnospiraceae bacterium | reverse complement strand
ATAGCAATAGGGACGTAAGAGAATCTGGTTTACTGGCCATATGACCTTACCGACCTATTTGCTGACTAACACCATTTGTTTATATAGTGTGGTATGATATAAAGTAAATATGCGGAAGGAGAAGGTCTATGAAGTTTACAAAAATGCACGGATGCGGAAATGATTATATTTACATTAATAGTTTTACAGAAAAGATTGCGCAGGTCAAAAAGCCGGAATTAGTAAGACGGCTCAGCGACAGACATTTCGGAATCGGCGGAGACGGAGTGATATTCATTAATCCGTCTAAAGAGGCCGACTTCGAGATGGAGATGTACAATGCCGACGGAAGCAGGGCTGAAATGTGTGGGAACGGTATCCGCTGTGTGGCAAAATATGTCTTTGATAAAGGACTGACGGATAAAACTGACATAAGTATCACAAGTTGCGGACAGGTAAAATATTTACAGCTTTTCCTAAAAGAAGGGAAAGTGGAGTCCGTCAGAGTGAATATGGGAGCGCCGGAACTTAGAACTGGGCGGATACCGGTAACCATGGAAGAGGCGGAGAACCGGATTAATATCGGTGGCGGGATTGCTACAATAGATGAGAAGGAGGATGCCGGTGAATGCGCAGTGGTACGGGGAAGCGACAGTGCTATTGATGAACCCATCATGGTACAAGGGCAAGAATACAGAATGACATGCGTGTCAATGGGGAATCCTCATGCCGTTATATTCATGGACAATGTAACGGATTTAAAGATTGAACAAATCGGTCCATATTTTGAAAATCATGAAAGGTTCCCGAAGCGTATCAACACGGAGTTTGTCAAGGTGCTGGACAGAAAAACAGTACAGATGCGCGTCTGGGAACGAGGTACGGGAGAGACGCTCGCCTGCGGTACGGGATGCTGTGCGACGGTGGTTGCCTGTATTTTAAATGGTTTGACGGAAGAAACGGTTACTGTTAAACTATTAGGTGGCGAGATTTTAGTCACATGGGACAGGGAAGCGAATCTGGTCTATATGACGGGTCCGGCAAGGACCGTGTTTGAAGGTGAATGTTAAGCCAAGGAAAGGGTGGAGGAAATTATGGTGAAAGTAAACGACAATTATTTAAAATTACCCGGCAGTTATCTTTTTTCTACGATTGCAAAGAAAGTAAACGCTTACACGGCGGCGAATCCGGATAAGAAAATTATCAGATTAGGGATTGGTGATGTGACGCAGCCGCTTTCCGCCTCGGTCATAAGTGCATTGCACAGTGCGGTGGATGAAATGGCAGATGCCGCTACGTTCCACGGTTATGCGCCGGATTTAGGATATGAGTTCTTAAGAAAAGCGATTGCGGATAATGATTATAAAGCAAGAGGATGTCAGATTGAGGCGGATGAAATTTTTGTTTCGGACGGTGCGAAGTGCGATTCCGGCAACATACAGGAGATTTTCGCGCTGGATAATAGAATTGCGGTCTGCGATCCGGTATATCCGGTTTATGTGGACACCAATGTCATGGCGGGAAGAACGGGTACATACGACCCGGCGTCTGAGAGATGGAGCGATGTGATTTATATGCCTTGCACGGCGGAGAACAATTTTGCGCCCGAGCTGCCGAAGGAAGTGCCGGATTTGATATATCTATGCTTTCCAAACAACCCGACAGGTTCTACGATTAACAAGGCAAGGCTTCAGGAGTGGGTGGACTATGCCAACAAGAATGGTTCTATGATTATTTATGATGCGGCTTATGAGGCATATATTTCAGAAGCAGATGTTCCTCACACGATTTATGAGTGCGAGGGAGCAAGAACTTGTGCGATTGAGCTTCGCTCTTTCTCCAAGAATGCTGGATTTACCGGTGTCCGCCTAGGATTTACGGTGATTCCGAAGGAGTTAAAAGCAGGCGACGTGTCCTTACATGCTTTGTGGGCAAGACGCCATGGTACCAAATATAACGGCGCGCCTTATATTGTTCAGAAAGCGGGTGAGGCGGTATACAGCGAATCCGGTAAGAAGGAAACAAAAGAGCTGGTTGCGTATTATATGAAAAATGCAGCTTATATCATGGAAGGCTTGAAATCTGCGGGTTTTGATGTGTCCGGCGGTGTGAATGCGCCTTATATCTGGCTGAAAGCGCCGAACAATATGACAAGTTGGGAGTTTTTCGATTACTTATTGGAGAATGCCAATGTGGTCGGCACGCCGGGTTCAGGATTCGGTCCCAGCGGTGAGACATATTTCCGTCTGACGGCGTTTGGCAGTTACGAGAACACGGTAGAGGCGGTTGACAGGATTAAGAAGCTGTCAATTTAATTCTAAAGGAAAGGATCCGGGAATTAGCTATGCGCGATGAATCGACAATGTATCGGCTTTTTATGGATATCGCAACTGCGGACGAGAGAATTCTGGCAGTCTACATGAATGGTTCAAGAACCAATCCCAACGTGCAGAATGATATTTTTCAGGATTATGACATCGTATATGTGGTGAAAGAGACACGAGCATTTATTGAGGATCGAGAATGGATTCATAGGTTCGGAAATGTTCTGTATATGCAGTATCCTGATGAAAGTCCTGATTATCCGAGCGATAAGGAGAACTCTTATGGCTGGCTGATGCAGTTTGACGACGGCATTAGGATTGACCTGACTGCGCAGAGCATTGCATATGCGAAAGAGCATATCCATGACGATAAGCTTTGCAGGATATTGCTGGATAAAAATAATATTCTGCCTGAAATTCCGGAATCCACGGACGCGGATTATTATGTGAAGAAACCGACACAAGCACAGTTCCTCGCATGTGTTAATGAGTTCTGGTGGTGCAGCAATAACATTGCCAAAGGGCTGTGGCGTGGAGAGATGCCTTACGTGCAGGACATGACAAATTTTGTTGTGCGCAAACAACTTGAGAAAATGCTTTCGTGGAAAGTGGGCATTATCACCGATTTTGGCGTGAGCGTCGGTAAGTCGGCGAAATATCTGTACAGATGGATTGGTGAGGAAGAGTATCAGCGTTATCTGAATACTTATTTTGGCGGAAATACGGAAGAAGCATGGAAGGCTGTACTTGCGATGGGCGAGTTGTTTGACGAGGTAACGGAGTATGTAGCCGATGGGCTGGGGTATGCCTATGACCCGACGGAAGGACGGGCAGCGGCGGCTTATCTTAAGCATGTGCGTGAATTGCCGAAGGATGCGAAACAGGTGTATTAATAGTCGACAGGGAGCACAATGGTCTGTAGAAGGCAAGAGTATACAGGAGACAAGATCATTCCGGAAAATCAACGACTCTTTTAGCATTTACGACTTCCAGCTCGACCCCGAAAGCACGAATAAATAAACAGAAAGCATTGATAATAAAATGAAAAATACCGCATACAAGCCGCTGACGGCAACACCGTACAAACAAAATGAAACATATCAGGAACGGCAGCCTTCAAATCCGGAACTGGCAAAATATATCTGTTGTTTTTGGGGAAGCACTCATCCTTATCTGAAAAGAAAAGAGCATGATGCTTTGGAACTGGTGATTCCGGATACATGTGTGGATATCATTTACAATATTGATCATACGGACAATACGATTGCCGGCGGGTTCTGTGGAATTAACGACGTTGCTTTTATGAGCGGCAATGACAGGACATGCGGGCATCTTGTTTCTACGTTTGCCATCCGATTTTATGCATGGGGAGTCTATCCTTTTGCAGAGGATTCGCTGTATGGAACCGTGAACGGATTTTATGATGTGCGCTCCAGATTCACATGGCTGGACCGGGTGCTGCGGCAGCAGTTATTTGACAAATATTCGTTGGAGGAAAGAAGCAGGGGTGCGGAAGAAATGTTTCTTGCAAGGATGTCTGCGGCGGAGACGGGTTCTACGACGGAATGTGTGCCGATAGGCGGTATGTCAACCGTCGTCAGAGTCAGAGAGAACAGTATTGTTGAGCGCGCGGTAGCACAGATTCTTCTGTGTAACGGCGTCTTGAACGTGGTACAGCTTGCGCAGGAATGTTTTGTCAGTAGCCGGCAGTTAGAAAGGATTTTTCATGAATATATCGGAATGACGCCGAAGAAATTCTGTAATCTTGTGCGCTACCAGTGTCTGTGGGGAGAGATTATACGTAATCCGGTATTTCAGGCGGCGGATGCGGTATATCGTTACGGATATGCTGACCAGTCGCATATGTTGCGGGAATTTAAACGATATCATTCGATGGATATTCGCAGGGCAAGGGCGCGCGCCTGTGAAAATGTCGGAAATATTCAATACAACTGTAGTGACGGACGGTATCATATATGATAATTCGGAACGGAAATGTTGCTTTAAGACGGGGATCGGGATATTTTCTTTCCGTCTGTATATTATAGCGATTTTATCTAGACGAAAAATCGAAGAGAAAGGGATGGATATGCGTATGAAATACAGTTGTGTACTGATTGCCGTGAAAGATATGGAAAAGTCGCTACGGTTTTACAAGGAGTTATTCGGGCAGGAGGTTACGCTTGATCTGGGCGACAACAAGGCGCTTAAGGACGGGCTTGTTTTGCAGGCACATTTCGATGAACTTGCAGGTTTTACGAAGGAGACGATGAAATATCGTTCCAATACGATGGAACTTTATTTTGAGACGGAAGATTTTGAAGGGTTTATGGAGGTGCTGGATGCGCACCCGGAGGTGGAGCGGCTCCATGATGCAAAGACATTTCCGTGGTTGCAACGCGGGATACGCATCTTTGACCCGGACGGACATTTGATTGAAGTGTCGGAGAGTATGTATTCGGTAGCTTGCGGACTGTTTGCATCCGGAAAGGATATCGCGGAGACAACAGAACTGATTCAGCATCCGGTAGATTTGGTTACGATATGGCATGAGGAATATATGAAATCGGGGCAGCGTGATTTCAGCGTTTGTGGGACAGACTGTACCACATGCTACTGTTTCGGGGAAATGTGTGCGGGCTGTAACGCATGCAGCGGAAAGGTCTTTCATGTGCCGGAAGGACAGACATGTGCAATCTATGATTGTACCGTAAACAGCAAGGGATATAAGCACTGCGGAGAATGTGATGCGGCGCCGTGTGAAATCTGGATGAAGACGAGGGACCCTAAATTTACGGATGAGGAGTTTGACGAAAATGTCAGAATGCGTATGGAGGCGCTACAGAATATTTGACGATACGTTCTTGGATTAACATGTAGATTACCATATAGAAGATTATTGTATAATTATCATCTTTCGTGAGCGGAGGGTGATAATTTTTTGCTCTCTTATTATCTATTTTCGCTGTTTATATTATATATGCTTGAATATATGTGTATCTGATGTTAAGCTAGGATTTATAGTCTGTTTCATTACGTTATATGCTGTATACTGTGCATCAGGCAGAACAGACAGACTATACGGAGAGAATATGCAGAATAACAGAAAGGTACATTTTTGATATGACAGGAGATAAAACGAACACAGCATCACAACATACAGACAGGAGAAGAAGCACTTTTTCAGGAAAGCTGGGATATGTTCTTGCAGTCGCAGGGTCGGCAGTAGGACTTGGAAATATCTGGAGATTTCCCTATCTTGCGGCGAAATACGGCGGCGGTATATTCCTTCTGACTTATCTGATACTTATGCTGACGTTCGGCTATGCACTGATCGTATCGGAAACTGCGTTGGGGCGTATGACAAAGAGAAGCCCGGTAGGAGCGTTTCAGATATTCGGTAAGAAACTGCCGCTTAAGTTCGGCGGCTGGGTAAACGCCGTGATTCCCATGCTGATCGTACCTTATTACAGCGTGATCGGCGGCTGGGTTATCAAATATCTGTTTGAGTATCTGCGGGGTAATTCGCAGACTCTGGCGCAGGATGACTATTTTACGGGCTTTATTTCCGGCGGTTTTAGCGCAGAGTTATGGTTCCTTGTGTTCAGTCTGGTAGTGATTGTTGTTTTGTTTGCAGGCGTTAAGCACGGCGTTGAGCGGGTTTCCAAGGTAATGATGCCGCTGCTTGTCATTCTGGCTGTTTTTGTGGCAGGCTATTCCATGACCAGACCCGGGGCGCTTGAAGGCGTGAAATATTTTCTGATTCCGAATTTTGATAATTTTTCATGGATGACGGTAGTTGCCGCCATGGGGCAGATGTTTTATTCTCTCTCCATTGCTATGGGTATTTTGTATACTTATGGTTCTTATATGAAAAAAGAAGTGGATATTGAGCAGTCCACTACACAAGTGGAGATATTCGATACGGCGATTGCCATGCTGGCAGGGTTGATGATTATTCCGGCAGTCTTTGCTTTTTCGGGCGGAGATCCGGATACGCTGCAGGCGGGTCCGTCGCTGATGTTTATTACGATTCCTAAAGTGTTTGCGAGTATGGGATTCGGAACCGGCGCGGGTATTATGTTTTTCCTGCTGGTACTGCTTGCGGCACTGACGAGCGCTATTTCTCTGGCGGAATCAGGTGTTTCCACGTTTGAAGACCAACTCGGGATCGGACGCCATAAAGCGACGGTTTTGATGGGGATTATCATGATTTTATTTGGTTCGGTGTCTGCACTTGGATTTGGCGTACTTGATTTCGTCAAGCTTCTGGGAATGTCGATTCTGGATTTCTTTGATTTCCTAACGAATTCGCTGATGATGCCAATCGCAGCGCTGGCAACATGTCTGCTTGTTACCCGCGTGGCAGGTCTTAATAAAATTATAGATGAAGTAGAACAGTCCTCTGAATTTAAACGTAAGAAAATGTATTGCTTTTTCATGAAATATTTAGCGCCGGTATGTATTGTGATTATCCTGCTCAGTTCCATTGCGAATGTGTTTGGATGGATTACGATGTAACGGACAATATATGTATGGACAGTATCTATTTCCGCGAGTAGCGCGTTAAGTGACTGTCTGCAAGCATTTGACTGAAATCATCTTCCGGCGGCGGAGGGTGATTTTTTTATTACTTGACGTACAGTTGAGATGTGTTATAATAAAACACATGATTTAAAACATGTGTTTTAGAAAGGAGCAATATATGCCGCCGAGAGCAAAGTTTACAAGGGAAGAGATTATTGAGGGTGCTTTTCAGATGGCAAGAGAGGAAGGTATTGATAAGATTACAGCCAGAGAATTAGGCAAAAAGCTGCAAAGCTCCGCACGCCCTATTTTCACAGTCTTCGAGAATATGGAAGAGGTCAAGGCGGAAGTGATTGTCCGGGCGAAAGAACTTTACGGCTGTTACATTGAAGAAGGCTTACATCAGGAATTGGCGTTCAAAGGAGTCGGTATGGCATATATTAAGTTCTCGATGCAAGAGCCGATGTTGTTTCAGCTTCTTTTTATGAGCGCGGTGTCCGGGAAGTCAGGGGTGGAGAGTATTCTGCCGCAGATAGACGAAAACTATGAAGATATTCTGCAATCGGTGCAGAAGTATGTGGATACCAGAGAAGCGGCGGATATGATTTACCAGCATTTGTGGACTTATACGCATGGTATCGCAACGATGTGTGCCACTGGACTGTGCAGTTATACGTTGGAGCAGATCGGAGAAAGACTGACACAAATTTTTACTGCGCTGATGATGGAGAAAAGGCTGAACTGTAACAAGAAGGAGGGTGAGCAGATTGAAAATTAGAAATTTTCAATCGCGAGATTTGTGTCCGCGCATTGCTTGCCACAAACTCGTCATGCGCAAAAAGCAGCGCAGAAAGGAGAAAAATCATGATAAAGATTGAAAATGTATATAAATCATACGGGACAGGCGACAGCCGCAATGAGGTTTTAAAAGGGGTGTCTCTTACGGTTGAAGAAGGTGATTTTGTAGTGATACTCGGCACATCGGGTTCAGGCAAATCCACGCTCTTAAATGTTGTTTCGGGATTGGAGGCGGCGGATGAAGGGACGATATGTTATGATACAATGGACCTGTCATCCATGAGCGATAGTGAACTGACGAAATTCAGGAAAGAATATATCGGCTATATTTTTCAACAGTATTTCCTGCTGCCCAATCTGAATGTGGACAAGAATGTGAAAATGGGCGCAGATCTTGCGGGCAATAAGGAATACAGAGAGACAATCAAAGCTGTCGGACTGGAAGAGAAGCGGGGGAAATACCCGCATGAATTAAGCGGCGGAGAGCAGCAGAGAGTTTCCGTGGCAAGAGCGCTTGCCAAGAAGCCCAAAGTACTTTATCTGGATGAGCCTACTGGAGCACTTGACGAGCAGACCGGAAGGCAGGTTCTTCATTATATCTGCAAATTAAAAAAAGAACTCGGATTTACAATGGTCATGGTGACGCACAATCAGAATATTGCACAGATGGCCGACACAGTGATCCGCATGAACAGTGGAAATATCGTGGAAACTTATCATAACACGGAGCAGAAGACGGCTT
>VSOA01000163.1 GCA_009774585.1 Lachnospiraceae bacterium | reverse complement strand
GCCGATTGCAGTTGCTTTCGCCAGAAAAATTAAGGTGGTAGGTTTTGATCTCAATGAGAAGAAGATTGAACTGTATCAGAGCGGTATCGACCCGACAAATGAAGTGGGTGATGAAGTGATCAAGAACACCACGGTGGAATTTACGGCGGATGCGGAGAAGCTTCGTGAGGCAAAATTCCATATTGTCGCGGTACCGACGCCGGTCAATGATGACCATACGCCGGATCTGACACCGGTAGAGGGAGCAAGCCGCATCTTAGGGCAGCATCTGACTAAGGGCTCCGTTGTCGTATTTGAGTCTACGGTTTATCCGGGGGTCACGGAAGAAATCTGTGTGCCGATTCTGGAGAAAGAATCGGGGTTAAAATGTGGTGTGGACTTTAAAATAGGCTATTCTCCGGAGCGTATCAATCCCGGCGATAAAGTCCATAGGCTTGAGACAATCACCAAGATTGTATCAGGTATGGATGAGGAGACGCTTGACGTTGTTGCTAAAGTGTACGAACTCGTTGTGGAAGCCGGCGTATACCGGGCGGAGTCCATCAAAGTCGCTGAGGCGGCAAAGGTTATCGAGAACAGCCAGAGAGACATCAACATTGCGTTCATGAATGAGCTTTCCATGATTTTCCATAAGATGGACATTGACACCAAGGCAGTGTTGGAAGCTGCGGGAACGAAGTGGAATTTCCTCAAATTTATGCCGGGGCTTGTGGGCGGACACTGTATCGGAGTAGACCCTTACTATCTGACATACAAGGCGGAGGAGCTTGGCTACCATTCACAGATTATTCTTTCCGGACGCCGCATCAATGACGATATGGGCAAGTATGTGGCGGAGAGCCTTGTGAAGAGCCTGATTAAAGCGAGCATTCCTGTGAAAAATGCCCGCGTGGCAATCTTAGGTTTTACGTTTAAAGAGAACTGTCCTGATACGAGAAACACGAAAGTGATAGATATCTATAAGGAATTGGGAGAATACGGTATTGCGCCGCTTGTGGTGGATCCGGCTGCCGATGCGGAGGAGGCAAAACGCCTGTATGGCGTTACCTTCCGGACAATGGAAGATGTCACTGACATGGACGCCGTGATTATTGCGGTGGCGCATGAAAGCTTCTTGGAACTTACGAAAGAGCAGATCGGCGCATTCTACAACCCTGCGCATAAGCAGAAGGTTTTGATGGATATCAAGGGATTATTAGACAGAAAAGAGTATCTGACAGAGGATTATCTGTATTGGAGACTGTAAGATTAAAAAAGATTTCAATTAAATCATGGTGCATTTTGTTGGGATTGTGCATTTTGTTCCTAGGGATGCTCGCGGCTTTCGGGGTGGGCGTATACAACGACTCTGAGCAGTATATTACGATGCACATTCACAGGGAGCCGCTGTATCCGCTTTTCCTAGCCTTATTTCGAAAAGTATGCGGGGACGGTTATCTGACCGTGGCTGCGGCGGCACAGGGTATCCTTACAGCAGCCGGTATATGGCTTTTTGCAGAGTATATCACGCGTTATTTTAAGCTGTGTCTATGGGAACAAATGCTCGTGATTCTGATACAGATTGTGCCCCATGTGATGACGCGGTATGTCTCGGCACTGCATATTTTCTTAGAGAGTTCGGTGATGAGCGAGGCGCTGTGCATTCCGCTGTTTCACTTTTTCCTATATTTTCTGCTGCGTATGCTCTTTGAACAGCGGAGAAGGGACCGCATACTCGCTTTAGTCTTCGCCTTTCTGCTGTCGATGACCAGAGGGCAGATGATGATCACGATTCTATTGTGGATGGTTCTCTTCCTGCTGCAGATGATATTGCAGAAAAAATACAAGCTGTTGATTGTTCCGGTTATCGCTGTCGCAGTGGTATTCGGTATGCGAAGTCTGACGGTTCATCTGTACAATTATGCGGTTACAGGTTATTTCATGGGCAATACTTACGGTAAGGTTAACACGCTGACCAATGTTATTTATGCCTGCGATGAGGAAGACCGGGAAGTCTTTGAAGAGGGAAGTCTTGAACAGAAGTTCTTCGATTGTTTCTATGCAGAGGCTGACGCCATGGGACTGAATTATAAATATGGCGGGGAGACGTTCAGACAGAGGGCAGAGCATTTGGAGAAATATCATGATGTCTTGAAGTTCCAAGTACTAGAGGCAAATTTATCAGCCTACTATTTCGGCCTTGGAGAGGTTGACTATTATCAGCAGAGCAGCATGTCAGATGAAATGGCAGGTGTTATGCTAAAGAAATTATTGCCGGCATGTTTCGGACAATGGCTGTATGATTATATTCTGCTTTGCAGCGGCGGATTTGTCAGGAGTATTGCGGTGGTGCATCCGCTTATTAACCTGATTGCGTTTTTGTTCTACGGCGTCTCTGTTTTTCTTGTCATGTGGCTGATTTTCTATGGCAGGCAATACGATACGGCATGGATAATGGGAACGGCGCTTTTATTTATTGCGGCGAATGTGTGTGCCACATCCATTACAATCATGTGCCTTTCCAGGTATATGATTTATGGGTTTTCGTTTTTTTATACGGCATTATACTTGTCGCTTAGAGGATTTTGTGTGCATCTTTGGAATGGAGGAAGAAATGGGATATCGTGATGTGAAATTTGAGGAAGACAGTGTTTTTTTGGTAGGCGGGGGCGCAGGGTTTATCGGTTCTAATATCTGTGAGGCGCTTATTGAGATGGGTTACACCGTGCGTTGTCTGGATGATTTATCTACCGGCAAATATGAAAATATTGAGTGCTTGGCGCAGAATAAGAGATTTACTTTTATCAAAGGCGATATCAGAGACTTAGATACTTGTATGAGCGCGACAAAGGGCGCCGATTATGTGCTCAATCAGGCGGCGTGGGGCAGTGTGCCGCGCAGTATAGAGATGCCTCTGCTTTATGAGGAAGTTAATATACGCGGAACGCTTAACATGATGGAGGCGGCGAGACAGTGCGGCGTCAAGAAATTTGTGTACGCTTCCAGTTCCTCTGTCTATGGAAATTCCGCGACGCTTCCGAAGAAGGAAGGGCAGGAGGGCAAAGTCATTTCGCCCTATGCGCTGACGAAGAGAGTGGATGAAGAGTACGGACGGCTGTATAAGGAATTGTACGGACTTGATACTTACGGATTGCGTTACTTTAATGTATTTGGGCGCAGACAGAATCCCGAGGGAATGTATGCGGCAGTTATCCCTAAATTTATCAAGCAGCTTCTGCACGACGAGGTTCCCACGATTAACGGTGACGGGAGACAGTCCAGAGATTTCACTTATATAGACAATGTAATCGAGGCAAATCTGCGTGCCTGCCATGCGTCAAGTGAAGCGGCGGGAGAGGCGTATAATATCGGCGCGGGCGGCAGGTTATTTCTGATTGATATATATAATTATCTGTGCAAAGCGCTCGGAAAAGATATCGAGCCGAATTATGGACCGGACCGCAAAGGCGATGTACGTGATTCCAATGCGGATATCAGCAAAGCAAGGCAGCAGCTTGGATACAATCCGGAATATGATTTTGAGAAAGGCATTGAACTGGCGATTGACTGGTATAAGGAGTATTTGAAGTAAATGGAGTTTAAATTTGCCGGCTATCGTATCCAGATAGCAAAGGAATACAAAATTGATGGGACGATGCCCAAAATCTATAATGCCGAAGGAAGACTGCTTGAGACATATTTTATCAAAAACAGACATTCTCAGCATGCGCCTTTCGGACATGAAGGGAAGTATTTCTTCTGGGACCGTTATAATTACGGACTCGACACGCATTTCTACGGACCAGAATCCATGACAAAGACGCTGGGGAATCCGCAGGTGAAGTACGGCATGTTGACGGAATCCCGCATAATTATGCCGAACGATTATGAAATTTTTCACAAGCACAAAGGGCTGGAGAAAGAGTTCCGTTATATTTTCACGTACGATGAACAAATCCTTCAAGAGAATGAAAATGCAAGATTCTATCCGGTTGCGGCAGGAATCTGGAATCATGACATAAAGGAAGGGCTGTATCAAAAGAAGGATAGGGATTTGTCAATCTTATCGTCTGACAAAGTTATGTGCGATTTGCACCGCTTCCGGTTAGAGCTTGCCAGAATGTGCAAGAGGGAAGCGCTTGCCGACACTTACGGCAGGTTTGACGGCGGCGAGTATGTAAAGAGCGTGGACGAAACGTTAAATAGATATCGGTTTGCGCTCATTATAGAAAACGACATTTCAGATTATTATTTCTCGGAACGTCTCACAAGCTGCTTTGCGGCGCAGACAATTCCGGTTTATCTGGGCACGAGTAAGATTGGGAATTTCTTTAATACAGATGGCATGATATTGCTGAAGAGACCGGACATGGATGAAGTCAGACGCAAAATCAGGGAGTGTACGAGAGAAGCTTATGAGGAGAGACTGCCGGCGGTGCTCGATAATTTTAGACGGGTACAAGAATATGTGAACATGCAGGATTATCTCTACGAGAAATATCTGGCGAACTGAGTAAGAAGCAGACACAGTCCAAATTTGCAAGCAGAGTAGGAATAGGAGATTGATATGAAATACAGAGTGGTCGTTTTCGGGGTAAAAGATACTTCAGAGAATATCGTGAATTTTATACAAGAGCAAATCTGTCCGGTAGATTTGGTGATAACCATCAGTCCCGAGGTTACGAAGAAAAATCAGGTGTCCGGATATAAAGGATTATCAATTTTGACGGAGAAATACGGAATTCCCGTTCATGAGGCGGACAGCTATTTTCTGACGGACGACAAGACGCAGAAATTCATGAGTGAGAATGAGTTTGACATCGGTATTTCCATGGGTTGGCAGAGACTGATTCCGAAATCTGTGTTAGACTGTTTCCGGTACGGCATTTTCGGCTTCCACGGCAACTGTGGCTATCTGCCCTTCGGAAGAGGACGTTCGCCTCTCAACTGGTCGATTATTCTGGGAGATACGCGATTTAATCTCAATATGTTCCGCTATGACGAGCAGGCAGACAGCCCGAATGTGTTTGCAACAGAAATGTTCTCTATTACGCCCCACGACGATATACGGACGGCGCAGTATAAGAATATGATCTGCTCGAAGAACCTGATTCGCAGACTGCTTAAGGCATATGAGGAGGGGCATATAGAAATCCGTACGGACTCAAAGGATTTTGATTCATGGTATGGTAAGAGAACGGCAGCCGACGGGAAGATTGATTTCCATGCAAGGACAAGGGAAATCTATAATCTGGTTCGAGGCGTTGCGGCTCCTTTTCCGGGGGCGTATGCGATGAACGGCGATGACAAAGTAACCGTGTGGATGGCCCATCCTTTTGATGAGATGATAGACTTCTCGGCGTATGCGCCGGGAGAGGTGATTGACATATTCGACAGGAAACTTGTAGTGCGCACGGTAGACGGTTCCCTGCTGATTGACAAATATGAGTGCGCAGGAGAAATTGCGGTGGGCGATGTGCTGGCGTAGCACAAACGCTTCGGAAATGGAGAACAGTGTGAGAAATCACGCTGATGCGAGGAGCAATATGTCGAAGACAATTCGGGTGTTACACGTGCTTGGCGGTGTCGGGCTCGGCGGTGCGGAGAGCCGTATCATGGACTTATACCGCCAGATGAACAGAGAAGAGATACAGTTTGACTTTCTAGTTCATAGCGAAGCTATGAACTGTGGGCACAGTAAGGACACAGACAGAAAACCGGAATTTTATGATGAGGAAATTACGCGCTTGGGAGGCCATATTTATGTGCTTCCCAAGTTTAAAGTTTACAATTATCCCGTATACAGGAGAGCGGTGCGGAATTTCTTCAGAGAACATCATGAGTTTCAGGTAGTGCAGGGACATATGACGAGCACTGCCGGTATTTATCTTCCGATTGCTAAGAAGTGCGGGGTTCCCGTTACGGTGGCGCACTCCAGAAATGCGGGTGTGGTAAAGGGCGCAAAAGGGATTGCCACGAAATTCTTCAGGAGAAATCTGGCGGATAAAGCAGACCATTGCTTTGCATGTTCCGAACTTGCCGGGGAGGACGTATTCGGCAGTGAAGCGATGCGGCAGGGCAGAGTCAAGATTATCCATAATGCGATAGATGCCGGCAGATTCACCTATTGCGCCGACAAGCGGGCGAAGGTCAGGGAACGTCTGGGATTGACGGGAAAGTTTGTGCTCGGACATGTGGGACGTTTTAATTATCAGAAGAATCATCCCTATCTGATTGACGTCTTTTCTAAAGTGTGTAAGACAAGGAAAGACGCAGTGCTGCTTCTTCTGGGAGAAGGACCTGATATGGAAGCTGCCAAAGCAAAATGCCGTCACATTGGGATTGAGGAACAGGTTCGGTTTATGGGAAATCAGAAGCAGGCGGAGGATTACTATCAGGCAATGGATATATTCCTTCTGCCGTCATTCTTCGAAGGACTCCCGGGCGTGCTGGTGGAGGCGCAGGCTTCCGGATTGAAATGTTTCGTGTCGGATACGATTACAAGAGAAGCGGAAGCCACGGATCTGGTCGCTTATCTGAGTATTGATCTGCCGGCGGCAGAGTGGGCGGAGAAGATATGTGAAGCGGCGGATTACGAGCGCCGTGATACTTATCAGACAATGAGAGCGGCCGGATTTGACGTGGAGACGCAGGCGGAAGGTTATTCTCTGTTTTATCAGAAAGGTGACGACTCAAGGTTATGAAGAAACTATTATTGATTGTGCCGTCTTTGCATCAGGGCGGGTTGGAGAAAGTGTGTGCGGCGACGGCGAGACTCATGCAGCCGTATTTTGACGTGCAGATTGCTATTTTTGATTCACGAAATATCGCGTATGATATCAAAGGTATTCAGGTAGCTGATTTACGGCTTCCGAGCAGACCGGATAAAATCGGGAAAATAATCAATGTGCTGAAGCGTGGGTTTCGGCTGCGCCGGCTCAAGAAAGACGAGCATATCGACATTGCATATAGTTTCGGACCGACGGCAAATCTGGCGAATATCGCATCCTTCGGCAAAGCGGAGAAATGGCTCGGTATCAGAAGCTATATGGATATGGGAAATACGAAGCAGATACGACTTTTTGCTAAATGTGCGGACAGGCTGGTCTGCTGTTCCGAGACAATCTGCCGCGAGGTACAGGAGAAATATCAATGCAGGAAGGCAGTCACATTACAAAATCCTTTTGATATGAAGGAAGTAAAGGTACTTTCAGAGAAAGAAGAGGCAGAGACTCCTTGGAGTGAGGGACGGATTCTTATTTCCATGGGAAGAGAGGATCCGGTAAAAGGGTTCTGGCATTTGATAAAAAGCTTTTCAATCGTTCACGCGGAATATCCTGACACAAAACTTATGATTATCGGCAAAGGTGAATTCCTGCCGTACAGGGAACTTGCGGACAGACTCGGTATTGACGAGGCGGTTTATTTTGCAGGGCTTAAGAAAAATCCCTATCCCTATCTCAAAAGGGGGAGTTTATATGTTTTGACGTCATATTATGAAGGATTTCCGAATGCGATGGTAGAGGCGATGTCCATGGGCCTTCCGGTTATCGCGACGGACTGTATGACAGGACCGCGGGAAATTTTGGAAGACAAATACGGCATTCTGATTCCGAACATGAGTCCGGAGGAGGACTTTGACCCCGCCCATATCACGCAGGAAGAGGAAAACCTTGCAAGAGAGATTATGGCGTTTCTTGAAGATGATAGGAAGGCACAGCATTACCGCGAGATGGCGCTTAGGCGTGCGGGAGATTATACGGCGGAGTCCTACATTCAGAAAATACGGGATTGGGCGCAGTAAAACCAAATGACGCAAAGAAGGACTTAAAGAGGAGAAAAGCAGGATTGATGGAAGCAGCTAAAGAGAACAAAATACATATGCCGGAGAAACGACAGTTTCTTATACTGATTCCCTTCGCACTGTTTTATGCGGTCGCTGCGATGTGTACCGAGTTGGAAAAAGCGGCGTCATTGGGACTGATTCAGAATTTTATAAGATTTGCGGCATGGTTTTGTACAAGTTATGCGGCGCTGCTTATACTGTGCACCGTTCTTTCACAAAGGAGTGCGGTAATGTCAAGGATTCCTTTGCTGTCTCACGTTCATGAACAGAAACCGAGGCAGGGGAAATGGTATATTTATGTCTTTTTTGCGGGAATCTGTCTGCTGGGATATCTGCCTTACTACCTGATGTATTTTCCGACATGGCTGAGTAATGACGCAGTGTGGCAGATTGAGCAGGTGCTGGGATGGGCGCCCGGATCAAACCATCATCCTTATTTTCATACGCTGATACTGAAGGCGTTCTTTATGACCGGTTACCGGCTGTTCGGCACTTATGCAGGCGGGGCGGCTTTCTATACGTTCTTCCAGATACTGATTATGGCGATGGTGTTCGCCTTTTTCCTATATCACTTATATAAACGTGGATCAAGGATTATTTGGCTTACCCTTGCGCTTGTTTTCTCTTCCTTCCTGCCGATGAACGCAGTGATGACA
>VSOA01000162.1 GCA_009774585.1 Lachnospiraceae bacterium | reverse complement strand
AAATAATATCGTGATAGATTGTTGCATCGTTGTCCTTAAAGACATTGAAAATAATCCGCTCCATGGAATCAGGATGTGCTTTAAGGAAACCGGTCACGGTTTCGATAGCTATTTTGGCAGCCTCATTGTTAGGAAAATGAAATTCGCCCGTTGAAATACAACAAAAAGCAACGGTGCGGATTTTATTTTCCACACAGCATTTCAGGACGTTTTCATAACAGTTTCGTAAGTCCTCGCGCAGAGAATCATTTAGTTCTCCATATACGATCGGACCAACGGTGTGAATTACATAGTCGCAGGGAAGATTGTATGCTTTCGTGAGAGTTGCGGTTCCGGTTGGCTCCGTGTATTCTTTGCCGTACTGCATTCTCCTATTTGTCATAATATGATTGCATTCGTCGCGAAGCTGCATACCCGCGGCGCTGTGGATGGCATTGTCAATACATTTGTGGCATGGTGTAAAGCATCCTAACATGTGCGAGTTGGCGGCATTGACGATTGCACCAACCGCCAGTCTTGTAATATCTCCCTGCCAAATGGATAAATGGTTTAAATAAGCAATGTCCATTCCTTGGATTGTGGGAATTTCTGACAAAGATACAACACCTTTTTCGATAAGCTCTTCTTGCAAATATTGATTCTGGGCTTCTAACAGTTCCACAGAGATTTTCCTCGGCATACGAACATTCATAAGAGAACGGATTGCATTTTTCTTTTCTGTCAGATTATATTGTGACGTTTCAAGGGTGCGGTATTCGACGGAATCTTCTTTTAATTTGTCTAAGAAAACGTCTGTTATGCGATTGGATGTCATAGTACCTCCGTTCTACTCAGCATGTAGGCTTGTGCACATAATCTTGCCGTCGGGATAGCAGGATTCTTATGATTCTAAATAAATACCATAAAGCAAATTATGAAAGAAAGCTGTTTGATTTGTATTTAATATATCGTACCATATTACTGTTATATGTGAAAGGTTTTGAGGGTATATATTTTATACCTGTTAGATACCTAAAAAATATTTTTTGACTTTTTACCGGCTTCATTCGTTATATAAGATAGAGGCGTGCGATTTCGTCTGACCAAGACAACTTGCATGTGCTATGCCGTAAAGGGAGGTGAGTCTGTGCTTGAGAAAATCATACGGCAATATTATGATGAAATTTTTCGCTATTGTTATCATCATGTGGAAAGCCGCGCGACAGCGGAAGATTTGTGTCAGGACACTTTCTTAAGCTTTATCGAGCACTACGACAAATATCACTCTATGGGGAAGATAAAAAACTACCTCTATACGATTGCAGGGAATAAATGCCGCGACTATTACAAGAAGAAAAAGCCTCTTATCATGGATAAGATTCCGGAACAGGAAACCGCACAATGTATAGAGGAAACGGTAGTGATAAGGGAGATGGTCATGGGTCTGCCGGAAGAATTTAGAGAAGCCGTTATACTGCGGTATTTTCAGAATATGCGGTATAAAGATATCGCGGCTGTTCTTGCCATCCGTCTTTCGCTTGCCAAGTATAGGGTAAAGAAAGGATTGGAACTGCTATCTGTTATGGAAGGAGGCGCTGATGGGACAACGGGAAATTGAGAAAAGATTGAGACAATACGCGGTGGAATGTGAGACGATTGTTCCGGTAGATAAGGAGAATATGATTCAGGAACTTTTGCAGGCGGATGGAGCAAGGATGATCTCTATCAACCATACAAGGGGAACGCTTTGGAATTTTATAATGGAGCAGACAGGGTATCTGGGAAAATACTGTTTCATCTGGCAGGCAGCGTGGATTGCGCTTTTCTATTATATGATGCGATATGGCGTATCATATCTATCTGGTGAAAATAATAGAAATGCGGTTCTGGTGACGATTTCACTTTTGCCGCCGCTTCTTATTCTGCTTACGGTAGAGGAAATTACAAAAGTGTATCAGAGGAGCATGCTGGAAATCGAATATGCAACGAAATATTCACTGAGGAGCGCCGTGATGATTCGTATGGCGGTTCTGTGCGTCGTACACTCATTGATTCTGGTTATATGTATTCTATGGCTGCATTCCCGAATAGCAGAGGATATAGGACAGCTTCTGGTATACGGCTTTACTCCTATGATTATTGTGACGGCAGTATTATTCAAGCTGATGCAGTATCGTCAGGGTGAAGTTTTGCTTAGTGCGGCGGCGGTGGTATATATATTGACGGCAGGTTTGGTGGGGGTCGGAAATACAGAATATTTCAATTGGTATCAGCCGGTTTATTTTAACGTGTGGTGCATTGTGTGCACGATAGGTATTGTGTTTGGCGCACGTCAGTTTATCCGTCTGAACGGGAAACTGGCAAGTTATGAAATGATTATACAATATGAGTCTGATTAGAGAATAAGCTGCGACGACATTTGACGGTTATGACAGGGACGAGTTGAGACAATGGGAGAGTAGAAAGGAACTGGCAATGGAATTAATTTTGGACAGAGTGACGAAACAGTATAAAAACAAAATTGCGGTAGACCGGTTGAGCGCATCTTTGAAGGAAGGCGTATACGGTCTGCTGGGAGCAAACGGAGCGGGGAAGACAACGCTGATGCGTATGATTTGTGGTATTGCCGAAATCAGCAGCGGCGAGATATGCTTAGACAGTGAGGATATCGGAACTATGGGCGGAAACTATCGTGATTTATTAGGATATCTGCCGCAGGATTTCGGATATTACCCTAATTTTACGGCGATGGAATTCATGCTGTATATTGCCTCGTTAAAAGGTTTGAACCGAAGTTACGCCAAGGAGCGGAGTAAGTTCCTCTTACAGAAAGTGGGACTGACCGGTGAGATGCGGCATAAGATTAAGACTTTTTCTGGCGGTATGCGTCAGCGACTTGGCATTGCGCAGGCTTTGTTAAATGACCCAAAGATACTTGTTCTTGACGAGCCGACGGCGGGGCTTGACCCCAAAGAACGCGTGCGTTTCCGCGACATGATTGCGGAACTCGGAAAGGACCGGATTGTGATTCTGTCCACGCACATTGTATCGGATGTGGAAGAGATTGCGGATTGGATATTCCTGATGAAGCAGGGACAGTTTATTGCGCAGGGGACGTTGATGGATTTAAAAGAACATTATCTGGAAGTGGCGGGGGATAAAGAACCGGAGAAGTTTAATCTGGAGAAGCTTTATCTGTTCTATTTCTCCGAGGAAAGAGTTTGATTATGCAGAGAGGGAGATATGGATTATGATGCGATATGAGTGGAAGAAAATATTTGAACGGCGGCTGAATGTGATTGCTATGGTGCTGGGGTATCTTCTGATGGGGATTGTGGTGTATTCTTATATTTCGCAGGAACAGTTCTACGATGCAGCGACGGACAGTTATGCAGAAGGACCCGAGGCATACCGAATGGAACTAGAAATGGCGCAAGGGCAGACTGATGTGATTACGGAAGAATACGTGACAGAATTGATTAGAGATATACAAAACTTCGGCATGGATCTTGAGAGTGACGAGGCATATACCGAAGTGATCAGACCGCTTGATGACATGTTTTATTTTGTGGCGAAAAGTTATACGGATATGGGGGAGCCATACACAGACCAGAACGCTTTGAACAAAGTCGATTTAAAGAATGGGGCAAGATTCTACGAACAGCGCATAGAGAAGATAATGCATTTTCTCAATATGGATTTCTCATACGGCAATTATAGCGAAGCGGAGAAAACGTATTGGATTTCTATGGCAAAACGCACGAACATACCGTTTCGATGGGGCGGCAAGGCGGTGATGAGTATTGTCGGGGAGCTGACATTTGTGGAATTATATCTGTGGTTTGTCGTTGTCATATGCGTAAGTTCTGTCTTTTCTTCGGAGTATGAGTCCGGTGCGGCGTATCTGCTGCTTACGACGAAATATGGTAAGGACAGGCTGGTCAGATCGAAAATCGAAGTTTCCGTACTTTTTACGATAGGATATCTGACGGTGGGAGCGCTAATTGCAATTGTTCCTACCATACTCATATTAGGCTTGCCGGGCGCAGACTTACCGGTGCAGTTGTGGGATTCGGTGATACCTTATAATATCACCATAGGTCAGACATGTCTGGGGACATTCGGACTTATTTTGCTAATTGGGGTTACTATTGCACTTGTACTGTTATGCTGTTCGGCAGGTTTTCGCTCTTCGATGACGGCGCTGGTCATTGGTGTGGCAGTCATTATTGCGCCGATGTTTTTTCCTATGAGTAAGGAGAGTGGTTTGTGGAACCATATCAATTATCTTTTCCCCGGCAGGGCATGTAACTTAAAAGAAGTTATGAGTTCATATGTGAGTTATGCGTTCGGAAATGTGGTGATTTCTTATGTGGAAATGATTGTGATTGTGTACATGGTGGTCAGTGTGGCGGCGCTTATGCTCATCAGGAGGGTGTTTGTGAGGGTGAAGTGAGGCCGGGAAGGATGTGAGTGTGCGAAGCTCTTATATGTCGGCAGAGCCCGTATTCGGGCTTTCCCGGCATTTCTACTTTTCCTTTTACTACATCTTCTGAGAAAAATCGGTCCCCTAAAATATGCAGAGCGTGATATAATTATCATATTATACAAAGCTGGATTTGCTGAAGTGCACGATGGACATATTTTGATTAAATACTGTCAAAGAGAGTGCTTTTAGTGCGTAGAAGAAAAGGGGAGATACCAATGATATGCTCTAATTTAACGGATCGAATGAATAAAGGGCGAGTATGCACATTACTGCTGCTTATGGCTGCTGCCGGAATATTCACGGCGTGCGGGAAAGAACAGCAGACGGAGAACGAACAATACGGAACAATACAGGAGGAAAGCAGGGAAGCGGGAACATCACAGACGATTTCAGACCAGTTCGGAGAAGGGCAGTCCATTGATGATATAGAGGCGACCACGGATAATAATGAAGGAGCTGCAGGAACGGCGGTTGATGAAGCTGATATTACGAAGAATGCGCAGACAGATGAACTCAAAAACCGCTTCGGAGAGAACTGTATCAGTGAGCAGACTTTTGAGGTGGAGTTGAGCGAATACGAGGGGAAGGTATGGTTTGTTCCTTATGCGCCGGCCGAAGACGGACAAGCGCTTGACATGCAGATCATTCAGGACGGCGAGATACTTACCCGCATCTATACGGATGTACCCGAAAGTCTTGAAGGACAGCCGTTTACGAGTCTTGACGCCGTGTCCTTTTTTGATGTCAATTATGACGGCTGCACAGATATTGTCGTGATTGAAACATATGGAGACGCCAGTTTTGCGGAAATTTATTACGGATTTGCCAACGATGGCTCTGATTATGTAAGTAGCTTTATTTCTTATGATTCTTTTTCAGAGAGGATTACTAAACGTGTTGGGAATCTGACGATTTCTGAAATCCGGAAGTTTTTGTCGGACGGAAAGAAAAATGGCGAGTTTAATGATTATAAAGAGGCATATCGCGCGATCGTCAGATGGAGTGAAGTGGCATTTGATTCTGAGTTGACTTATGATTTGATATATTTTGATGATGACGATATTCCGGAGTTGGTTTTTGGTTACAAAGGATATTGGGTCAGTATGTATACCTATTATGACGGAAAGGCGTGTATGCTGATGGACCATTGGGCATATGGAGCGATGGGCAACGCGGGCTACGAGTATATTCCCAGAGGCAACAGATTGAGAAACTATAACAATGACTATGCGGGGCTGATTTGTTATACGACCTATATGACGATCAGTGAACAACATGCATTGGACGTGGTTACAGTGATTACGACATATAATTTTGACGACGTTAACGGGAATGGGATGCCGGATGAAGACGAGATGGATTCTGCCGGCTCTTACGGTGCAATCTATGTTGACGGTGAAGAGATTACATATGAACAATATGCCGAATATGATGCGGGAGAATATGAATATATTGTTGGTTCCATGAATTTAGAAGAATTGACGGATACGCTCGCACAGACGAACTGATAAGGCAGGCGGCGGTTTCAGATAAGATTGTGTGACATGATGTTTAAGAAGCAGGAGACGTCAAATAAGCGATAGGACATTGCTTGATTTAAACGTATATTAGCGGTATAATAAATATATTAATAACGCATTTTGACATAGATGCTATAAACAGATGACTGTGTCACGAGAAGGAGGTATGCACATGCAGGAAATGATTAAGATTAGTTCTAAGGCTCACCCTAACATTGAATTGAAAGCAATCCCCGGACATTTTGTAACACCAAGTTCCCATATCAACTACTTTTTGGATATGACTACTTTAAAGACGCGGCTGAGTGAAGCGTCTCTGACAGCGAGAGAGTTGGGCAGACAGATTCTGGCGTCTATGATCGTAGATACAATCGTGTGCATAGACGGGTGTGAGATTATCGGTGCGTTTTTGGCGGAGGAACTGACGAGAGCAGGTATTTATTCCAGAAATGCGCATCAGACCATTTATATTATCACACCCGAGTATTCGACAGGACAGATGCTATTCAGAGACAATTATCTGCCTATGATTAAAGATAAAAATGTACTGGTTCTCTTGGCAAGCGCCACGACAGGTAAGACGGTTACTAAGACAATCCAGACACTTACCTATTATGGTGCGACCATCAGCGGCATCAGTGCAGTGTTCAGTGCAGCGAACAGCGTTATGGGTATTCCGGTCAATGCACTGTTTACTACGGCGGACATTCCGGATTACAAGACTTATAAGCCCGACGGATGTGCTCTGTGCAAAGAGCAGAAGCCGATTGACGCGTTTGCCAATGCGTTCGGATATTCAAAGATTAGCTGAAAGATTATTTAAAAAAATAAACATAAAAACAGCGCATGAGTGCAAATTGCAGCCATGCGCTGTTTGTTTTTCATTCGCGAAGCAAATTTACTTCTGTTACATGCTCACAACCACCATCGCAGCGTTCGGGGTCAGTACCGTATCATTTCCGATCACTTCCATGGAAGCGCCTTCCGCAGATTTGGCCTGTACGCCCACAAGCTTTATGGTGTACTGTTTTCCACCGATATTCTCAGCCTGAATTGTGATTTTAGCGTCTTCTTTGAGGATGAATACGTTTAATTCCGCAGTCTGCGCCATGTTGTAAACTGTCGTTTCAGCCTTAACGCCGTCTGATAATGCATATGCGCGAAGTTCTACGCCATCGGCATAATCGTAGTCCGGTTTCTCATCGCAGGCGCCGATTGCCACAATGGAGTTTGCACGTGCCATCAGCGGCAGATGCAGGTAATCATATTCTTTCTCAACCCATACGCCGCCCTCAACGGTTTCGCCGGTAAAGAAATCTGTCCAAGTGCCCTTCGGCAGATAGAAGGAACCGATGCTTTCTGCATTGAAGATGGGAGCGACTAACAGGTTGTCACCCAGCATATACTGTTTATCCAGATAACTGCAGTTCTTATCTTCCGTAAATTCCAGCACCATACTCCGCATGGTCGGCACACCGGAACGGGAAGTGTCGATAGATGTTTTATACAGGTACGGCATCAGCGCAGCCTTTAAACGGGTGAACGTTCTTACAACGTCAACGGCTTCCTCGTCGTATACCCATGGTACGCGGTAGGAACTGCTTCCGTGCAGGCGGCTGTGGGAGGACAACAGACCGAATGCAACCCATCGCTTATATACGTCGGCTGTAGATGTATGTTCAAATCCGCCGATATCATGCGCCCAGAAGCCGAAACCGGACATAAGCAGTGACAGACCGCCGCGCAGGCTTTCTTCCATCGACTCATAATCGGACCAGCAGTCGCCGCCCCAGTGTACGGGGAACTTCTGACCGCCTACGGTTGCGGAGCGGGCGAACAGTACGGCTTCACCTTGGCCACGTTTTGCCTCCAATAATTCAAATACGGTTTTGTTATACAAATAGGTATAGAAGTTATGCATCTTCTTCGGGTCGGAACCGTCATGGTAGACACAGTTGACGGGAATTCTCTCGCCGAAATCTGTCTTGAAGCAGTCAACGCCCATATCAAGCAGCGCTGCCAGTTTGTCCTGATACCATTTGCACGCTTCCGGATTGGTGAAATCTACTAATGCCATGCCCGGCTGCCACATATCCCACTGCCATACGTCGCCGTTTTGACGTTTGATAAAGTATCCCTTTTTCATTCCTTCTTTAAAAAGAACGGATTCCTGACCGATATAAGGGTTAATCCATACACAGATATTTAAACCTTTCGCCTTGATTCGGGAAAGCATCCCTGCAGGGTCGGGAAATACTTTCTCATCCCATACAAAGTCTGTCCAATGAAAGCCCTTCATCCAGAAGCAGTCGAAGTGGAAGATGCGAAGCGGAATACCGCGCTCCAACATACCATCAATGAAACTCATAACCGTCGCTTCATCATAATTGGTTGTAAAAGAGGTAGAGAGCCATAGACCGAATGTCCAAGGCGCAGGCAGCGCAGGCTTGCCGGACAAGTCGGTGTAACGCATCAGGACATCCTTCATGGCTGGACCGTCTAAGAAG
>VSOA01000161.1 GCA_009774585.1 Lachnospiraceae bacterium | reverse complement strand
AGAGAGAAACTTACTAAAACTCATAAAAGGGTTGTTACAGTTGACGAAAAGATGCGTATTGTATATAATTCAGAACAATTATTGTATACAAAGTGCAATTATGGAGAGGCAGACCGGATATGACGAGGGAACAGACCAGCCAAAAGGCGTATGCAAAGATTAATATCGGTTTAGACGTTCTTCGGCGCAGGAGCGACGGCTATCATGAGGTTAGGATGATCATGCAGACCGTGGATCTTTGCGACGACTTGCTTTTTGAGAAGACACAGCAGCCGGGAATCGTGCTGAAGACGAACAACGATGAGCTTCCCGTGAACGGCGATAATTTAATCTGTAAAGCGGCAGCGCTTCTTTTCAGGGAGCGGGGAATTAAGGAGGGTGTGAAAATAACACTGACCAAAAGGATTCCTATTGCTGCGGGTATGGCGGGGGGAAGTTCTGATGCAGCGGCAACCATGAGAGGACTGAACGAACTATTTGGTATGGGATATTCTACGCGGGAACTGCAAGCTCTCGGTGTGACGTTGGGGGCGGATATTCCTTATTGCCTTGTAGGCGGCACTATGCTTTCGGAAGGAATCGGAGAGATTTTGACGCCGCTTCCCGCACCGCCGGTGTGTCATCTCGTGGTGGCAAAACCGGATATTAATGTGTCAACAGGATTTGTTTATGGGAACCTGCATGCCGATACGCTGACAGAGCATCCCGATATAGAAGGTATGATAGAGGCATTAAAGACAGGAAGCCTGCAAGGGATTACCGACAGACTCGGTAACGTGTTGGAAACCGTTACGGTGAAAGAATATCCTGTGATAGAGGAATTGAAGGAACTGCTTTGGAGTAAGGGAGCGGAGAATGCGCTTATGAGCGGCAGCGGTCCGACAGTTTTTGGTATTTTTGTAAATCGTGAAGAAGCCGAAAAAGCGGCATCAGCCATAAAAGAGCAAGGGCTTGCAGGACAGATTTATGTGACAGGGTTTTGCAATACCGAAGACAGATCATGCGGACAAAGAGAAAGGTGAGGCTTGAATGGGAGACAAATTCGATGTGACAATGGATGAATTTCTTCCGTTGAGAGACGTTGTGTTTAACACACTGCGCAAAGCGATTCTGACGGGAGAGTTGAAACCGGGTGAGAGATTGATGGAAATTCATCTGGCTAATCGTCTGGGGGTCAGCAGAACGCCGATACGGGAAGCAATTCGCAAATTGGAACTGGAAGGACTGGTCATTATGATTCCGCGCCGCGGCGCAGAAGTGGCGCAGATTACCGAGAAAAGTTTGAAAGACGTGTTGGAGGTGCGCCGTGCGTTAGACGCGCTTTGCGTAGAACTTGCCTGTGACAGAATTGATGAAGAAGCGACGCAGCAGCTTAAGAAAGCTTGTGAAGAGTTTGAGCGTGCAACGGAGACTAAAGATGCGACAACCATTGCAAAGGCGGATGTGGAACTTCATGATATCATTGTGCGCGCTACCGGCAATCAGAGGTTAATCCAGCTGATTAATAACCTGTCGGAGCAGATGTACCGATATCGTTTTGAATATATTAAAGATGAAAACCGTCATGATAACCTGATTGATGAGCATAGAATGATATATGAGAGCATTGTGAAGCGCGACAAAGAAGGCGCTGCACGTGCCGCGAAGATTCACATTGACAATCAGGAGAAATCAATTATCAGACAGATCAGATTGGAGCAGGAGCAGGCAGTGAAACCCAAACGGCGGTGATAAGTCTGCTCCGGAGCAGTTCTTTTGGTCGGATGATCGTGTATAAAGCAAAGACTGACGTATAGACAGACGGATAACGGTTACACTTTTGCATATAAGAAACAACGCTGCGCAGCAGGCGCGCGGCAGTATGACAAGGAGTGTAACGATATGTTTAACAGAGAGAGCGTATATTGTGTAAAGACTTTGCTGGCAAAAGCTTACAATAATCTGTGTGTCCGGACAATGACAGCCGCGATCATGGCGCTTGCATGGTGGGGAGTCCTATATCCGGAGTTGTGTTTCACAGAGAATACCTGCGCACAGGTCATTGTATCACAGGGACAGGAAATCGTGATTGAGCAGACGGATTATCAGGGTGTTTTGAATGCGTCGGGAGACGAGGTTGTCGTCAGAAGCAGATTGTTAGAATGGCTGGAACAGCAGAAGGGTCAGAGACAGAGTAAGGAATATAGTAAACAGAATAAATAGATTGGAAAAGAGATTGCTATGAGCGAACAGGAAGCATTGCGTAACAGACCGATAGGTGTTTTTGATTCGGGAGTCGGGGGACTGACGGTGGCAAGAGAGATTATGCGTCAACTGCCCAATGAACGAATCGTATATTTTGGAGATACGGCAAGGGTGCCGTACGGAAGTAAATCAAAGGAAACTATCACAAAGTTCTCCAAACAGATTGTAAGATTTCTGCAGACGCAGGAAGTCAAGGCAATCGTTGTTGCGTGTAACAGTGTCAGCGCCTGTGCTCTGGATGAACTGGAAGAAGAGGTGGACCTTCCGATTGTCGATGTGGTCAGACCCGGTGCGAAAACGGCAATCGGTGCGACCAAGAATGATAAAATCGGCGTGATTGCTACGGAGGCGACAATCGGCAGCGGCATATACAGCCGGTACATAAAAGAGAATGACTCCGATGCATTAGTACTCAGCAAGGCATGCCCGCTGTTTGTTCCTCTGGTGGAAGAGGGACTTTGGGAAGATCCGGTGACGGACGAGATTGCAAGAAGATACCTGACGGAACTGATCGATGTGGGAATCGATACATTGATCTTGGGATGTACGCACTATCCGATCATCCGTTCCACTATAGGCAGAATAGTAGGTGAGGATGTGACGCTGGTGAATCCTGCATATGAGACGGCAATGGAACTAAAGAGACTCTTAAGAGAACAGGGATTGGAGAGCGAGCACAGACCGGGACTCGGAACGGAGCTGTACCGTTTTTTTGTCAGCGATGCGGCGGATAAGTTTCAGAAGTTTGCCAATTCCATCCTCAAATATGGTATTTTGTCTGCAAAAGTCATTAATATAGACGAATATTAAAGCAGAGTCAAATAGAAACATAACAGGAAGATAACAAGGTGCATGTATGACACAGGAAGTATTATTGACACTCAGAGGGCTGCAGTTCGATCAGCGAGAGGAAGACGCCGATAAAATAGAAATGGTGACGGTCGGCGATTATTATAAACGAAACGATAAGCATTATGTGGTATATGAAGAAATTACGGAAGGATTTACCCAGCCGACGAAAAACCGGTTAAAAATCAGCGAACATATGATGGAATTGTCCAGAAACGGGCTGGTGAATGTACATATGGTTTTTCAGGAAAACAAGAAAAATCTGACGAATTATAATACGCCGTTCGGGCAGATTCTGATTGGCATTGATACCAAGAAAATACAGATTAACGAGCAGGAAAACAATATTACGGTTGATGTGGATTATTCACTGGACATCAATTATGAGTTCCTGTCCGACTGCCATATCAGAATTAATATCTGCTCCAAAGAAAACAGCAGCTTCTCACTTGACTGAGAGGCTGCTGTGATACTACTTAACAGGTTTGGCGCCGGCTTTCTCCTGCGCGCGTTCCACCAGCTGTTTGAATTTACTCTTTTTCTTCTGTTCCGTGACGATCGGTTTGCCGTGGAGTCCTTTGACATCTGTTATGTAGATGCCGCTGACGACTGCTTTGACTTCCTTCTTCACGGGTACGGAATCAAAAATTTTCTCTTCACAGATTAAGGACATCACCTGAGGTCCGACTTTGGCTTTGACTACCGGAAGTTTAGAGCCGCGAAGCCACTTGGGAGTCTGTTCTATGACTGCCTGAGGAAGTCCGGCGTCTTTAAGCTTCATGCGTTTCTTATCTATAATCAGCATAGAAACCGTCTGTTTCATGGCATCTATTTGTGCCTGCTGCTCATCCTGCTTCTTCTGTGCCTTCTTACCCAGAAAATAAAGTACGATAACGGCAACGAGTAGTACTGCCAGAATAACCAATAAAACAATTGTTAATGTGTTCATCTGATTACCTCCGAATTAACTTATTGCATGTATTGGATATTTTATCATTGATTTGGGCTTTAAGCAAGGAGATTTCTAAATGTTCGGAAGAAACTCTTTTAAGAAAGGACAGACTATGATATATTATTAAGGTATGGTTTTAGGCTTTATCAATCACGGAATGATTTTGAATAAGCAATCAGACATTCCGGCGCGGAGCGGAATATATGGAGGTATATTATGAAAAAACAGGTGAAAAATATGGGCAGTCGAAGAGTTGCGCTGATGTTAATCGTTGCGGCGTCTTTGATGATGACTGCCTGTGGAAGTAAAGAATATCTGAAAGATATCAAAGCGTCCAAATATGTGACGCTGGGAAGTTATACCGGTATCACGGCGTCGGCGGACGAGCCGGTTGTTGAGGATGGTCTGGTAGACATGTATATCCAGCTTTATATCCTGCCGGAGTATGCAACGGAGGAAAATATAGCGGACGGCGCCGTTGAGATTGGCGATATAGCTAACATTGATTTTACGGGTTATATCGACGGGGAAGCGTTTGAAGGAGGCACCGGCGCAGGATATGACTTGATGATCGGATCCCACCAGTTTATTGACGGTTTTGAGGACGGATTGGTCGGTGCGAAGGTTGGAGAGCAGGTTTCACTGGATCTTGCATTTCCGGATCCATACGATCTCAATCCCGATCTATCAGGCGTGCCGGTTGTGTTCGAGGTGACGGTCAACAGCATTACAAGACATGAGATGCCGGAGTATACGGATGAATTCGTAAAGACGCTGAATATTGAAGGCTGCGAGACGAGGAAGGAACTGGAAGATTATTTGTATAATTCTTTCTACCAGAGTGAAGTGCAGACATATGAGAACACAATTGAGAATACGTTGACGGATACCATTATGGCGGGATGTACTTTCAAGGAACCGCCGGCGCAGATGGTGGATCGTTTCTATCAGAATCTGACGGATTCCATGGCCGCGCAGGCGACGGTGCAGAATATGACGCTGGTGCAGTACATGCAGACGTATTACGGCATGAGTGTGGAAGAGTATGAGGCAAGATTTAGGGAGAACGCGATGACGGCGGCACAGCAGTATATCATGTATCAGGCGATTGCGGATCTCGAGGGACTCAATCCCACACAGGAACAGATTCAGGAAGAAATAAACAGCAGGGTGGAAGCCTACAATTACGAATCCGAGGAAGCATATCGGGAGAGTACTGATCTGGAAATGTTGAAAGAACAGCTCATGAAGAAAAATGTCATGGAGTTCCTGAAAGAAAACGGCAATATTGAGACAACGGCCGCGGAGGAAAGTACAGAGTAATACAAGAATATATACAAAACCAGAAGGGATGAAGAAGGAGATATAGCAGCATGGGAAGCATGAATTTGACAGATATTAAGGAGTTATACAGAAACACTGCCGACTATATAGATCAGGAAGTCATGGTCGGCGGATGGGTGAGGAGTATCAGAGATTCTAAGGCATTCGGATTCATTGTTTTGAATGACGGTACGTTCTTTGAACCGTTGCAGGTAGTATACCATGATACGTTAGATAATTTCGATACAATTTCTAAATTGAATGTCGGATCGGCTATTGTAGCGAAGGGCAAGATTGTGGCGACGCCTCAGGCTAAGCAGGCATTTGAGATGCAGGCGGAGGAGATTATGGTAGAAGGGGAGTCTACGGCTGACTATCCGCTGCAGAAGAAGCGTCACAGCTTCGAGTATTTGAGAACGATTTCCCATTTGCGTCCAAGAACAAATACTTTTCAGGCGACATTTCGAGTGCGTTCATTGATTGCCTATGCCATCCATACCTTTTTCCAAGAGAGAGGTTTTGTTTATGTGCATACACCCATTATCACAGGAAGCGATTGTGAAGGTGCGGGAGAGATGTTCCAAGTAACGACGCTGGATCTGAACAATCTTCCGATGACGCAGGACGGACAGGTGGATTACAGTCAGGACTTCTTTGGTAAAGCCACGAATCTCACGGTCAGCGGACAGCTTAATGTGGAGACGTACGCTTTTGCATTTAAGAATGTATATACGTTTGGTCCTACGTTCCGGGCAGAAAACTCTAACACGACGAGGCATGCCGCCGAATTCTGGATGATTGAGCCGGAGATTGCCTTTGCTGATTTGACGGATGATATGATGCTTGCGGAGGCTATGCTGAAGCATGTAATCCACTATGTGCTGGAGAATGCTTCGGAGGAGATGAATTTCTTCAATCAGTTTGTAGACAAAGGTCTGATCGAGAGGTTAAACCATGTGCTTAACTCTGATTTTGCACATGTAACGTATACGGATGCAATTAAGATTCTGGAAGCGCACAACGATGAATTTGAGTATAAGGTATCTTGGGGATGCGATTTGCAGACAGAACACGAGAGATATTTAACAGAGCAGGAATTTAAGCGTCCTGTATTTGTGACGGACTATCCGAAGGAGATTAAAGCGTTCTACATGAAGCTGAATGAGGATGGCAAGACAGTTGCAGCGATGGATTGCCTTGTGCCGGGGATCGGTGAGATTATCGGCGGAAGCCAGAGAGAGGATAATCTGGAAGTACTGGAGAAGAGAATGGAGGAAATGGGGCTGAATAAGGAGGATTATCAGTTCTATCTCGATCTCAGAAAATACGGTTCAGCGAGACATGCAGGGTTTGGTCTCGGATTTGAAAGATGTGTGATGTACTTAACTGGTATGGGAAATATCAGGGATGTCGTTCCGTTTCCGAGAACCGTCAATAACTGTGAATTATAGTATAACAACTGTAAGACGGCGGGCGGAGCGCATCGTGCAGAGGGTATGTGAGGCAAAGTGCGGTCGTAGCAGAAGAGGCACGGAAGAATGAAGAAAAGATGTACACAGGCGATATGTGTTGCAATATCATTCATACTGTTTCTGTTAGTGGTAGAACCGGTATCGGCTACTACTATTTCTGAACTTCAAAAAGAGCTTAAGAACAACCAGTCACAGTTAGATAATGTTAACCAGCAGATTTCCGACGCTAAGGGCGCGCAGGCAGATATCGGCGAGGAAATAGAGGAACTGGACACAGAGATGGTCGCGCTTCTGACGGATATCAACCTGATTGAAGAGGCAATCGAGAACAAGGAAGCGGATATTGAGCAGACTCAGATTGAATACGATGCCGCGGTGGCGGAGAAAGATAAACAATATGAATCCATGAAAATCCGCATACAGTTCATGTACGAGCAAGGCGATGCTTCATACCTGCATATCTTTTTCAGTTCCAAGAATATGAGCGACATGCTTAACAAGGCGAGTTATGTTGAGGAACTATATGAGTATGACAGAAGGCTTCTGGAAGAGTATGAGGCGGTAGTACAGCAGGTAGCGGATTTGCAGGACCGTCTTGAAGAGGAGAAGTCCGAACTGGAGACTTCCAAGACGGAACTGGAAGAAGAGCAGGCTTACGTGGAAGAGGTATTAGCGCGTAAAAAGGAAGAATATGAGAACTACAATCTGATGCTGGCCAAGGCGAAGCAGGAGGCGGCGGCTTACACCGCGAGGATTAGGCAGGAAACGGCACAGATTAAGAAATTGGAGGAAGAAGAGCGCAGGCGGCGAGAAGAGGAAGAGCGCAAGCGCAGGGAAGAAGAGGAACGAAGAAGATTAGAGCAGGAAGCGCTGCTTGCCTCGCAGGGAAATTCTGATGGGGGTTCCAACACAGATGCGGGCAGTTCCACGACAAACGATAATAGCGGGCAGGGCAGCAGTACGCCAGCGGTCACTTCTTCCGGCGGCAGCGGTAAAGGAAAACAGATTGCTGATTTTGCTTGTCAGTATATCGGCTATCCGTATGTGGCAGGAGGCACAAGTCTGACCAATGGTGCGGATTGCTCCGGCTTCACGATGGCGGTTTTCCGGGAGTTCGGTATTTCACTTCCGCGCAGTTCCTATGCGCAGTCGGGAGTGGGCAGAGCGGTATCTTACGCAGAGGCTCAGCCGGGAGATATCATTTATTATGGCGGGCATGTCGGAATCTATATCGGAAACGGACAGATCGTCCATGCCAGTACCGAGAGGACAGGAATTAAAATTACTGCAGCTACTTACAGGAGTATTGTAACTGTGCGAAGAATCGTGTAATTTTATTGCTTTATGAGGATTTATCTAGAAACAGTATATACCTAAAAAGGCCTGGTGTCTTATATTTTGGGCTAATTTCTGAAAGTTTGGTTAAATTTCAGATTTGCTCATTTATAGTTACAATTATAAAATTCAATATTTTTAAAGGAGGAAGTTCAATATTGAAAAAAATATAGCGGTTGGAAAGGATTCGGAAAAAAAGATTGAAAATGAGAGAGCTTTTCCAATTCGAACAATTGAAGAATTATTAGATTGTATGAATTATACTTGAGTTTCCGCAAAATGTAATTCCAAAATAAATACAGTTTTGCAAAGCACTAATCTGCCGTTTTTTGAAAGGT
>VSOA01000016.1 GCA_009774585.1 Lachnospiraceae bacterium | reverse complement strand
TTTGCCAGAAATACGGTAGATACACTGTCTTATACGCGGAAGCTGAAAGATTTGGGCGTCGGCGTCATATTTACCATTGATAATATTGACACAAGGGACAGTGATGGTGAGCTGAGATTGACAATCATGGCAAGCATCGCACAGGAGGAGAGCCGCAAAACATCTGAGCGTGTGAAGTGGGGGCAGAAGCGTCGGATGGAACAAGGCGTTGTCTTTGGACGAGATTTATTAGGCTACTACGTCAAAGACGGAAAACTAATAGTCAATGAGGAGGAAGCCGTAATAGTACGTGCCATTTTTCATAAATATACTGTTGAAGGAAAAGGCACGCATGTGATCGCCCGGGAACTGCTTGAAGAAGGAATGCGACCGAAACGCGTAAAATGCTGGTCAAATACCGTAATACTGCGTGTTTTAAAGAATGAAAAATATGTGGGCGATTTGTGCCAGAAGAAAACTTTTACTCCGAATTATCTGACGCATGACAAGAAATATAACCGGGGCGAGGAAGAGATGGTTTATCTGTATGATCATCATCAGTCCATTATTGACCGGGAGTTGTGGATCCGCACGCAGAAAGAACTTACTAAGAAGGCACCTTCAGATGAACAGAGACTGAAACATAGCAACCGTTACTGGTGCAGCGGTAAACTGTACTGCGGCATCTGTGGTCGTCATTATGTGAGTCGCACGAAGAAACTGAAAAGTGGTCTGACCTATAAAGCATGGCGGTGTTTTGAAGCGGCAAATCATGGAACAAGGAAGGAGAAGCTGGGTGAACTGGTAGGATGTGATAATTCATCCATTAATGACAAGACGCTGCTTGCCTGCATGCAATTCCTGATTTCACATATCAAGGTCAATTACGAAAAACTGCGTTCAGAAATCATAAGCGATATCAAGGCTCTTCAAAACTCTACTACACCGGAATCCGTTCATATCCGCGGACACATTGAGGCGTTATATGAAAAGAAGCGGAAACTGATAGATGGAATGCTGGAGGGGGTTTTGTCCAAGCAGGATCTTACAGAGCAGATGGAATGGTATGATAAGCAGATAGCAGAACTTGAAGATTCTTTAAAGGCAGCCGCGGAACATGATAAAATCATGCAAAGGCAGGCGGAAGAAACAGAATCTTACATAAAAGCCCTTGCGGATATCATGTCTTTTGATGAGAGCAATCAGGGACTTTACAGGGAAATCCTTGAAAAGATGGTCATTGTAAACAATGTGGTTGATGTGTATTTGTGGTGCCTGCCTTTTGGCGTAAGAATGACTGTCTGTTCATCCGGTAAAAATGAGAGTTATGTGACGAAGATTACGAACATGGAAATATTAAATAGGCAATCGTGTTACTGATACACCGATGTCTGTAAGGATTGCAGATACTTCTCTGTAAGGGCAGGCATATCTTTGCGACAAATATCTTAGAGAGGCACCCATTTCACCGTCGGGTCCGCCGTATTGGCTCATAATAGCTTGTGCTATTTTGGCATTTGGGGTAGTAATGTTTACAGGATATTCAAGTCTTCGTTCATAATTCCACATTATGCACAGCCTCCTTCCCAAGGCATAGGCAGTGTTGCCCAATCCCATTTACCGCAGTCAGACGTATCGGCGAGTGCGATTGTCAGCGGACCGAATTTTTCAGAGTATTCTTTTTTGGCCTGATTGCTCATACGATTATAGTGATTAAAATATTCCATGGCATTTCTGTCATTGGAGTGTGTGTCCAAATATAGGGACAGTTCGATTACTACAAAGTCAAGAATGCCGATGTCATGGAGCAGTTTTTCCTGCTCATTTGCAAAATGCATATTCATTACTTACAGCATCTCCTTCCTGTGAATGGTTTATCAAGTTCCGGGAAAATAGTCCCGGCGTCATAGGCTTCTTCAAGATTATCGCAAATTCCGTTGAAATGCTGCCATGGAACATATGCCATCGCAAGAGGAAATTTGTCAATATTTTCTTTGTACATATAATCTTTCATATGCTTCCTTTCTAAATTTTCAGGTGTTTTTAGTAATATAATATGTTATAATCGTGGCGGTGTGTTCGAAGAGATGAACACAATTTTTTCACACTTTGATAAGAATAGAGACACAATTTGTTAGTACATTGATAGGAGTGCATAGTTAAAAAGGAGGAGCCTATTTTGATACAGGTTGAAAACTTAGCAAAAAGATATGGTGTACATATGGCAGTAGACGACTTGTCTTTTACCGTAGAAAAAGGACAGATTTACGGTTTCCTAGGTCCGAATGGTGCAGGTAAATCCACCACAATGAATATTATGACGGGATATATTGCGGCAAGCAGCGGGACGGTCAGGATCAATGGTCATGATATTTTAAAAGAGCCTGAGAGTGCAAAGAAGTGTATCGGTTATCTGCCGGAAGTACCGCCGCTTTATTTGGATATGACGGTATGGGAATATCTGATGTTTGTGGCAGAACTTAAGAAAGTCCCCGGCAAACAAAGAATTGACCATGTGGAAGAAATCGTGGAGAAACTTCAGTTATCAAATGTTGAAGACCGTTTGATCAAAAATATATCCAAAGGATACAAACAGCGGGTAGGATTGGCGCAGGCATTAATCGGCTATCCGGATGTTCTGATTCTGGATGAGCCGATGGTTGGTCTGGATCCGAAACAGATTATAGAAATGAGGGATTTAATTAAGAGTCTTGCAAAAGAGCATACCATTATTTTAAGTTCTCATATTTTATCAGAGGTGAGCGCGGTATGCGACCATATTATGATTATATCAGCAGGTAAGCTGGTGGCAAGCGGTTCTCCGGAAGAATTGAAGGAAATGATGCAGATGAAAGTAGAGCTAAGGCTGGTAGTGCTTGGCACGAACGAGCAGACAGACAAGATTCTGCAAGAGATGGAAGGGATAGAATCCTATGAGATTGAAGACGCGGAGGAAGCAGATTGTGTTAAGATTCGGCTCGACATTGCAGGAAATAAAGACATCCGTAAGGAATTGTCGGTGGCTCTGTCAGGGGCGGGATTGCCGATTTTATCTATGAACCGGACGGAGAAATCGTTGGAAGACATTTTCTTGGAACTGACAGATACGGAAACTGAAGAAGGCGGAGAGAATGAAAAGAATAATGCAGCGGATGATATAATGGAAGAGAAGGAGGACGCGGGTGATGTTTGCGATTTATAAAAGAGAAGTTAAATCCTTCTTCGACTCATTTATAGGATGGCTTTTTATAGCAGTTACGCTGTTTATTATGGGAATTTACTTTACGGTATTCAATATGCTGGCGGGATATCCGACGATATCTTATGTTTTACAGAGCATTGTATTTCTTTTTATTATTACGATACCTATTTTGACAATGCGGACGCTGGCAGAAGAGCGGAAATATAAGACAGACCAGTTGATTTTAACTGCGCCGGTTTCCGTAGGCAAGATAGTAATGGCTAAGTATCTTGCGCTTGTGACGATATTTGCCATCCCAACGGTTATCATAGGACTTACACCGCCGTTTTTGGCGATTTACGGAGAATTTCAAATAGGATTATCTTATACGGCGCTGTTCGGATTTTTTCTGTACGGATGTCTCGGGCTGGCACTCGGCTTACTGCTGTCTTCTTTGACGGAGAGCGTGGTAATTGCGGCGGTATTGACTCTCGTGGCGTTGTTTGCTGGATATATTATGTCGGGATTATGTAATGTGATTTCCGGTATGGGTACGAATGTTGTCACGAAAGTCCTTACGAAAATTCTGTATTGTTTTGATATGGTTGGACGGTTTGATTCGATGTGCAGCGGATATCTGCAATTGGAACCGGTGGCGTATTATGTGACGTTTACAGCCTTTATCTTATTGTGTACGGTACAGTCGATACAGAAGCGAAGATATGAGGTGTCGGGACGCGGCATTCGTCTGGGTGCCTACAGCATTGCCAATATATTGGTTTCGGCAATCATAACGATAGCGATTAATCTGGGACTTAATTATGTACCGGATCAGTATACGTCTATTGATGTGACGGTAAATAAAATGTACACGCTTACGGATGATACCGTGCAGACGCTTGGTAATCTGACACAAGACGTTACGATATATGTGCTGGCTGACGAGTCGTCTAAAGACAATGATCTGGATAAGACGCTGCAGCAGTTCAAAGGACTGTCAGGGCATATTCAGGTGGAGTATATCAGTCCGACTGCTAATCCGCGATTTTATTATAACTATACAGATATACAGCCTACAAGCAACAGTCTGATTGTAGAAGGACCCTATGATAATGTGGTGGTAGACTATACTGATATTTATGCTTTTGAATTTAATTATGCAACGTATCAGGAAGAGATTACGGGATATGACGGTGAAGGGCAGCTTGTATCGGCAATTATGAGAGCGACGTCTGAAGATATCCCCAAATTCTATATTATAGCGGGACACAACGAATTGGCATTTGACGAGCGGTTTACGAAGACTCTTGACAAAGAAAACGTTGCCTATGAGACACTCGGATTATATGCAGTCGATGCAGTCCCGGAGGATGCGCACGGAATTATTCTCAATGCACCGACGAGTGACTATTCTGCAGACGATGTAGAGAAAGTTCTCGCATATTTGGAGAAGGGTGGTAATGCACTGATCATTCCGACATGGACAACCGAGAGCATGACCAATTTCGAGCAGATATTGTCATATTATGGTGTGTCGGTAGTGGAAGGAATGATTGTGGAAAACGAACCGGATCATTATTATCAGAGTCCCTACTATCTTTTCCCTAACATCGAATCGACAGATATTACTGCGAGAGTACAAAACGGTATGGTATTCGCACCGTTTTCGAGAGGACTTATCTATGACGATGACTCTGATGTATATTATCAGCCGTTTCTTACGACGAGCGAGAGTGCCTATAGCAAGGCTGATATGTCCGCTTCGGAAGATTTCAGTAAGAGTGATGCCGATATAGACGGACCTTTTGTAATCGGAATGAAAGCGGAGAAATATACTCAGAGTGGAGATACGTCTCAAGCAGTCATTTTGGCAACGGAACAGATGTTTACGGCGAACGCGGATGATGTTGTTCCCGGTTATAATGTGAAATTATTCGGCAGCGTATTTGGCAGTCTTACACAGAGAGAGGATTCTGTTTCCGTTCCGGTCAAATATTACGAAATCGGTAACTTGGCGTTTACTGCCCGGGCGGTTTATATCATTGGAATTATTTCAATTATCATCCTTCCGCTGGGCTGTCTGACAGCAGGTTTGATCATTTGGTTAAGACGTCGCAAGAAATAGATATGTAACAATTAAAACAATCAGTCCTATTGTGATGGGGTTGTTGACTTCCCCGTAAGTTTGTGTAAGAATATACATGATAACTTACGGGGATTTGTGTCGTAGTATGTGAGAAGTTTGTGAAAATATTAACATACGGCTAATGGAGGAATATCATGAGAGGAATTGATACGCAGGTTCGTAAGAACAGACGCCGCATATTCAAAGAGGTAGCTGATCTGGCATATCATTCAGATAATTTAAAAGATGACGTTGAAGCGCTTCCATATAAAATTGTAGATTATGATGATTCACAGTATGAGAGTATTTATAGAGAACGTGCAATTGTCAGGGAACGAATCAGACTTGCAATGGGTCTTTCTTTAAGGCCGGAGAACCGTCTGGTTCATTTGACGCAAGGGTTAGAGGAGAGCAATATTTCTGAGAAATATTATGAACCGCCGTTAATGCAGGTCATCCCTTCGGCATGTAATGCCTGCCCGGAGAACTGTTACCAAGTGACGGACCGTTGTATGGGATGTGTGGCGCATCCTTGCAGGGAGGTATGTCCGCGTGGAGCAATTTCCATGCTGAACGGCAAGTCTGTAATTGATCAGGAGAAGTGTATTAAATGCGGTAAGTGCAAAGCAGTCTGCCCGTATGATGCCATATCTCATCAGGTAAGACCTTGCGCAGGCGCCTGCGGTGTTGGCGCAATCAAGAATGATGAGAAGGGAAGGGCGGTAATAGATAACGATCTTTGCGTTTCCTGCGGACAGTGTATGGTCAATTGTCCATTCGGCGCTATTGCGGACAAATCACAGATATTTCAGTTAATTCGCGCCATGCAGTCAGGACATAAGATTATCGCACAGGTTGCACCGGCTTTTGCGGGGCAGTTTGGTCCTGACGTAACACCGGATATGCTTAAGACGGCATTAAAAGAACTGGGATTTTATGATGTCTACGAGACGGCAATCGGAGCCGACCTCGGCGCGATAGCGGAGGCAGAACACTATGCTATGGAGGTGGCGACGGGCAATGTTCCATTCAGCCTGACGTCCTGCTGTCCTTCATGGTCCGTATTGGCGAAGAGATTCTTCCCCGAGACGATAGATAAAATATCCAATGCGCTCACTCCTATGGTGGCGACGGCAAGAATCATTAAGAAAGACCACCCTGATGCCAAGGTTGTTTTTATCGGACCTTGTGCATCTAAGAAACTGGAAGCATCGAGAAGGACAATCCGTTCCGATGTGGATTTTGTTATTACTTTTGAGGAACTGACCGGTATATTTGAAGCAAAGGGTATTCTCTTAAATGAGATTCAGGCCATGGACCGGCTGAACGGCGCTACGGGTGCCGGTCGCGGTTACGGTGTGGCAGGCGGTGTGGCGAGCGCTATTGAAGAGTGCGTAAGGGAATATTACCCTGATGTGGAAGTTAACATTGAACACGCAGAGAGTCTTGCGGAATGTAAGAAGATGCTGATGCTTGCCAAAGCGGGCAAGAAGAACGGCTGTCTGATTGAAGGCATGGCGTGTCCGGGCGGCTGTGTTGCAGGTGCAGGAACCAATATTGCAGTCCCGGCGGCAGCCAAAGCGGTAGGTTCTTTCAAACAATCTGCAGACAAACAGATACCGGATAAGGAATAGATGCAGATTAAATAGGGCGTGCCTGTCAAGATAAGAGAAAATATATGGTGAGAAAAATATATAAGGCGTGAAAATATATACGGAAATGAGGAGTATTATGAGTCAGAAAATAAGAACACGATTTGCCCCCAGTCCTACGGGGCGTATGCATGTAGGAAATTTGAGAACGGCATTATATGCGTATCTGATTGCGAAACATGAAGACGGTGATTTTATCCTGCGGATAGAGGACACGGATCAGGAGCGTTATGTGGAGGGAGCGGTGGACATTATTTACCGGACGCTCGAAAAAACAGGACTTTTCCATGATGAAGGGCCAGATAAAGACGGCGGAGTCGGACCTTATGTTCAGAGCGAGAGGCAGAAAAAGGGTATTTATTTAGAATATGCCAAGGAGCTGATCGACAAGGGACAGGCATATTATTGTTTCTGTGATAAAGAAAGATTGGCGTCTCTTACGCAGACGGTTGCCGGTAAAGAGATTAATGTGTACGACAAGCACTGCTTAAACTTATCAAAAGAAGAAGTGGAAGCAAATCTTGCGGCAGGGAAGCCTTATGTCATCAGACAGAATAATCCGACGGAAGGCACAACGACTTTCCATGATGATATTTACGGCGATATTACCGTTGACAATGCAGAGTTGGATGATATGATTCTGATTAAATCAGATGGTTATCCGACCTATAATTTTGCCAATGTCGTGGACGACCATCTGATGGGAATCACGCACGTCGTAAGAGGAAATGAGTATTTGTCTTCCTCTCCGAAATACAACAGGCTCTATGAGGCTTTCGGCTGGGAAGTGCCTGAGTATGTGCACTGTCCGTTGATTACAGACGAGAATCATCAGAAATTATCGAAAAGATGCGGACACTCGTCCTATGAAGATTTAGTGGAACAGGGATTTTTGTCGGAAGCGATTATTAATTTTGTTGCTCTTCTGGGCTGGAGTCCGGAAGATAATACAGAAATTTTTACGTTGGAAGAGCTGATTAAGAAATTTGATTACAAGCATTTATCCAAATCGCCGGCGGTATTTGACTATACGAAGTTAAAATGGATGAATGGCGAATATTTTAAGGCAATGGACGAGGACAGATTCTATGAGATGGCGGAACCGTATTTGAAGGATGCGCTCACGAAAGAATTAGACCTTCGTAAGATTGCCTCAATGGTTAAGACAAGAATAGAAATTTTTCCGGATATCAAAGAGATGGTCGATTTCTTTGAAGAGTTACCGGAATATGATGTGACGATGTATACGCATAAGAAGATGAAGACAGGAACAGAGTCTTCCCTTGAAGTATTACAGGAGATACTTCCTATTCTGGAAGAGCAGAATGATTACAGCAATGATGCACTGTATCAGACGCTTGTAGCTTATGTGGAGAAAAAGGGATGTAAGAACGGATATGTGATGTGGCCGGTGAGAACGGCAGTTTCCGGCAAACAGATGACGCCTGCAGGCGCTACGGAGATTATGGAAATACTCGGCAAGGAAGAATCTCTTGCCAGAATCCGCAAAGGAATCGAGAAATTACAGAGTGCCTGATCAGATATCCAATCCGAATCAGGAAAGAGCGATTATGCATACTGTCGGGACCGCACAGGTTTTTGCAGGTCCCGGCAGTGGCAAAACATATGTCACCGTACAGCGCATCAAACAGCTCATCACAAAACAGGGAGTAGAGCCTTCACATATTCTAGTCATCACATTCACGAAAGCGGCGGCGCTTGAAATGCAGGAACGTTTCTTTCGTCTTATGGAACCGGTCAGACCGCCGGTAAAGTTCGGCACTTTTCACGCCGTATTCTATCACATTCTGAAACAATCAGTGCAATATCGCGATTATTCTATTATTACAGAATCTGAAAAAAGAAAACTAATCAGACAAATTGTACATATACACAAAAGATTCAACCGAATACAGGAGGAAGATACGGATGAACTGATTCAAGTACTGAATCTATATAAAAATACTTCTGTCATACAACCAATGTCCGTACAGAAAATAACAGCGGAAGACATTCGTTTTCTTGCGAAAGAATACGAATCGTATCTGCATGAATTCAAACAGATGGATTTTGATGATATCATACGCTATTGTTATCGCCTTCTGACGCAGTCATCGGATATACTTTCGCGATGGCAGCGACAATTTGAATTTATCCTGATTGATGAATTTCAGGATATTTCGCCAAGTCAGTATCAGGTAATCAGACTTCTTGCGGCGCCACATAATAACCTTTTTATCGTAGGGGACGACGATCAGTCTATCTACGGTTTCCGAGGGGCAAGCCCGGATAGTATGCAGGAATTTATGCGTGATTACCCCGAAGCGGACAGAATCTTTCTTAACATGAATTATCGGTGTAATAAGCAGATTACAGATGCGGCGGCGAAGGTGATTGCAAAGAATCATAATCGTGTCGAAAAGCAGAGTAAAGCGGTCTATCATGGAGAGGACGGATTTTGCTGTATGATATTTGAGAGCGAATCTGAAGAAGCTGAGTTTCTGCTGTCAGAACTGTCTAAGAAACAGCATGACGGAAAACTCAACCGATGCGCCATGATCTGTCGGACGAATTATGAATGCGCCCTATGGGCGCAAAATTTACACAAGAAGGGGATTCCTTTTACAATGAGGGAAAAGCCGCAGAACAGGTTCCAGCATTTTGTTGTTCAGGATATTATGGCATATCTTGCACTGGCGGATGGCAGAAGAGACAGAAAATATTTCTTTAGGATCATGAACCGTCCGACCAGATATATCAGGCGGGACAGCGTACCGGAGGAACAGGTCAGTGAAAAAGGATTGCTGCAGTATTATGCGGAGTCGCCGGTTATGCAGGAACGGGTCGGCAGACTTTTCAGGCAGCTTAGAAGTCTTCCGTCTAAAAAACTTCATTTGCAGATTCACTATATTCGTAAAGTGATCGGATATGATGGATATCTGCTGGAAAAGTACGGTACGGAGAGAGGAAGAGAGCTGATAGACGTGGCAATGGAATTTCAGCAATTGACGGAAAAATTCATGACATTGTCTGAAATGGATGACTATATTAGTCAATATTCGGAAATGCTGCTCAGTCATCGGGAGACAAAAAATGCAGGAAGCCGTCCGGACACTGAAGGCAATTCGGTAAAAAAGCCGGAAGGATTATATCTGATTACGATGCATGCTTCCAAAGGACTTGAATTTGACACCGTCTATGTACCCGGATGTCAGGAAGGGAAAATCCCTTCGGCAAAATCACAGACCGAGGAAGAAATTGAAGAAGAACGGCGCATGTTCTATGTAGCTATGACGAGAGCCCGACAGGAACTATTGATTACCGCATATCAAGGAAAAACCGGAAAAGATATCCCTTCCCGGTTCCTCAACTGCTTATCTCAACCTTCATCGTCCATCAGCTCATCGAATTCTGCCGAATCTAAATATTCGTCGAAGGCATCCGCTACGGTTTCATATTCATCATCGTCGTCGATGTAGTCAAGAACAGGTTCTTCATTAGGATCGTTGGGATTCTCACTGTAGCGGTAGAACCAGACTTCACCGTCTTCATTTTCGCCCTCTTCATCAAGAGGAAGAAGTACGATATAATCTTGATCGGATACGGTGAGAATCGTTACGATGGCGCAGGTCACACTTGAACCGTCCTCTAGTTCCAGTTCCACCGTCATTTCTTCCGCGTCAAAGCCGTTATTTTCGTTCTGATGATTGTTTTTGTCCATATGAATGCCTCCTTATGCATTGGAATAGTTATATTTTACAGAAAATAATACAGATATTCAACGTACAAATATTTTTTTGTTTGGAAAATGGATATTGTATGTTAAAATACAAATATAGACTGAAAAAGAAATCCAATTTGTCGGAGGATTGAATGCATAAAGAATTTGAAGTGACTAAAACGCAGGCATACCCGTTAGGCGTGTGCTTCCAAACGGAAGGCATGCATATTGCGGCAGTGTGCGGACAGACAGAAGGTAATCAGATTTCAGGCGAATTTGGTGTAATTTTATATGACAGAAGGCATAAAAACGGCGTTAGAATTCCTTTTCCGGAGGAGGGGAAAATCGGTTCCGTCTATGCCATGCTGTTAAAGGGATACCACGATAAGGAGTGCAAATACTTATTCTACTGCGGTAAGCATACATGGCAGGATCCTTATTGCAGACAGATAGAAAATTCTTATCGGTACGGTTCGGTCAGAAAAACTCTGCCTCGTTGTATGGTGCCGGGTGATGATTACGATTGGAAGACAGATCGGACGCTCAACATTCCGTATGAGGATATGATTCTCTACGCGCTGCATGTACGCGGATTTACGAAGCATAAGTCTTCCGAAGTAACCTATAAAGGAACATATGCAGGTTTAACAGAGAAGATTCCGTATTTGCAGGAATTAGGAATTACATCGGTTCTGCTGATGCCTGCCTATGAATTCGATGAGATTATGATGCAGGAGACAATGTCAACTGCCATGTCGATGGAACAGGCGGCGGCTGATTATAAACAATTGCCGGTATCAGCGGGCGATAAGGCAGGCGCGGCGAAGAGAGCCAAAGATTATAAAGTGAATTACTGGGGCTATCAAAGCGGGCTTTATTACGTTCCCAAAAGCGGGTATGCTTACAGCGCCAATGCGGTGACAGAATATAAGGACATGGTCAAAGAACTGCACAGAAATCATATGGAAGTACTTATGCAGTTCTATTTCCCGCCCGAAATTACACCGATGCAGATACTAGATATTTTGAAATATTGGGTGGTAGAATATCATATAGACGGATTTCATCTGCTTGGAGTTGATTTGCCGGTTTCCGCCATAGCAAAAGAACCTCTTTTAAGCGAGACAAAGCTTCTCACGATACAGCAGTACAGTCCCGTATCTACGGATTATATGTCACGGACGCGCAGCCTTGGATGGATGAGCGAGAGTTTTCTGTATGACATGCGAAGGGCAGTGAAGGGTGACGATAATATGATGAACCAATTGCTTTTCCATGTGCGGAATAACCGATTTGAGACGGGAATTGTTAATTATATTGCCAAGTGGGAAGGAATGCGGCTTGCGGATATGGTTTCTTATGACCGCAAACACAATGAGCCAAATGGTGAGAATAATCAGGACGGCACAGATTACAATTGCAGCTGGAACTGCGGTGTAGAAGGCAAAAGCCGCAGAAAGGGTATTATGCAATTGCGTCTGCAGCAGATGAAAAATGCTCTGTCTTTAGTTTTTCTCTCGCAGGGCACGCCGCTTCTATACAGCGGTGATGAATTTGGCAACACACAGGAAGGTAACAACAATCCGTACTGTCAGGACAATGTCGTTACATGGATTAAGTGGAATCAGATGGAGAGCGGAAGAGAACTGCTGGAGTATACCAAGATGCTGATTCGGCTTCGCAAGGAGCATCCGGTTCTTCACAGCCAGCTTCCGTTGAAGGGGATGGATTATTTATCATGCGGCTATCCGGATATTTCTTATCACGGAAGAGAGGCATGGCGTCCGGATCTTGACCCGGCGAGCAGAAGCGTGGGAATCATGTATTGTGGATATTACGGAGAAGTTGACGGCAGACGGGATGACTCATTTTTCTATATAGGAATCAATCTGCATTGGAAAGCGCATTATTTGGGGCTTCCGCAGCTTCCGAAGGGCAAAGAATGGATATTGTATGCATCCACCGACTCAAGTGAGGTAACGGTACAGGGTACAGAGAAGGCGCCTGCGGTAAATACGGAAGATTCGGTGGAACGTAAGCTGGAGATATACGTCGCGCCGCGGACGATTGCTGTTTATACGGTAAGAGATTGCCCCATCATTTCTCCAAAGGACAGAAAAAAGGAAATATAATTATATGAATAAGGCATGGGAACACTTAAAAACGGTTACGCGCCACAAATGGTTAGTCATGGATGGCTGTTTCCAAGTGGGATTGTTCAGACAGGGAATCATGCATGATTTGTCTAAATTCAGTCCCACAGAGTTTATTGTCGGTGCGAAATACTGGCAGGGCAACAGAAGCCCAAATAATGCGGAACGCGAAGATATCGGTTATTCCTCTTCGTGGCTGCACCATAAAGGGCGCAATAAACATCATTATGAATACTGGATTGATTACAGCGCCAATGATATCAAAGGCGGTATGGCGCCGGCTCCTATGCCGACACGATACGTTATTGAAATGTTTATGGATAGGATTGCGGCGAGCAAAGTCTATAACGGGGAAGCCTACAAGGACGGCGATCCGCTCACATATTATCAATCGTCTCTGACACCTCCACCTTTACATTCGCGTACAAAAAGACAATTAGAATTCCTGCTGCATATGTTAGCGGATTACGGCGAAGAAAAGACTTTTTGCTATATCAGAACGAGAATCTTGCGAAATCACAGAAGATGAGTGACCTTCTCACTCCTTTTTGCATAGGATATGGTATGAAAAAAAGGAGATGATAGCTATGAATTGTTGGATAATTCCGTTATTATTATTATGCTTTAGCCGAAGCGGATGCGCAGATACCGGCTGCGGATGCGAGCCGATTGCGCCGCCGAAACCGCCTTGCCGCCCGAGAGAACGCGAATGTGACAGAGATCGCGACAGAGACCGTGATTGCGATTGCGGCAGAGACCGCGACAGAGACCGTGATTGCGGCAGAGACAGAGATCGCGACTGCGGTAGAGATCGCGACAATGACCGCGATGGCTGTCCGTGTAATAATGAGTCACGTTTTGAACCTCGTTTTGATGCCAGACCTTTTAGTAATTCCGGTTGTGGATGTGACGATAAGTAATAAGCGTTAATATGCTTGCCCTTTCTTTTTGGTTGACGAAAGAGAAAGGGCAATGTTAAACTGATTCTTGGTACAAGCAAAGAGGCGTACGGATGCCGCTACAAGGCATTGTAAGTGATGACGCTTCGGATGGGAGAAAAAATGATAGATCAGAATAAAGTTTTGTTTAGTGGTATGCAGTCTACGGGTAACCTGACGCTCGGAAATTATCTCGGAGCATTGAAAAACTGGGTTACCTTGTGTGATGAATATATGTGTTTCTATTCCGTGGTGGATTTACACTCCATCACAATCAGGCAGGATCCGGCGGAGCTTCGCAAGCGTGCAAGAAATCTGCTGACATTATATATTGCGGCAGGGATTGACCCGGAGAAAAACTGCCTGTATTATCAGTCACATGTGTCGGGACACGCGGAACTGTCATGGATTCTCAACTGCTTTACATATATGGGAGAACTGAACCGCATGACACAGTTTAAAGATAAGGCGGCGAAGCATGCGGACAATATCAATGCCGGACTGTTTACTTATCCGGTTTTGATGGCGGCGGATATTCTTCTGTATCAGTCAGATGTTGTTCCGGTCGGTAAGGATCAATTACAGCATCTGGAGATTACGAGGGATATTGCACAGCGTTTTAACGCAATTTACGGAGACGTATTTACCATTCCGGAACCGTATATCGGTAAGGCGGGTGCGAAGGTTATGAGTCTGCAGGATCCGTCTAAGAAGATGTCTAAGTCAGACGAGAACCCGAATGCCAGCATTTATCTGATGGACGATCCGGACACGATCATACGCAAGTTTAAGAGAGCAGTGACGGATTCTGAAGCATGCGTGCGCTATGCGGATGAACAGCCCGGCATTAAGAATCTGATTGATATATACAGCGCATGTACGGAAAAGAAGCCGGAAGATGTCGAGAAAGAATTTGAAGGCAAAGGTTACGGTGATTTTAAGACGGCGGTAGGAGAAGCGGTGGTAGACGTATTAAAGCCTCTGCAGGACCGTTTTGCAGATTTGTCCAAGAACAAGGATTATATTGATAAGATTATTAAGGATAATGCTGAGAAAGCAAATTATTACGCTTTAAAAACGCTTCGTAAAGTACAGAAGAAAGTAGGTTTTCCGGAGCGTGTAAGATAGCCTCACACTTTGTATCATCAAACTTAAAAACAACAAAAAATAACCGTTTTTTATAAGAGAAAAGGCTGGTACAAAATGTATCAGCCTTGAAAAACGTCTGTAAAGTACCCTGCGGCGGAAATCGGCTCGAATCCCTGCAACAGATGGCTGGTGTCCCCCATGACCTGCACACGGAAATATGCGGCATGGTTCATACGTTCTTCAGTGGCGAGGACTGTCACGGAAGTGGGAGCCAGATAGAAATCATGGAATAGCAGCGCAGGAGAGATTCCGATCAGGTGGCTCATCATAACGCAGGTGATACCCAGATGACAGAAGATAACGATAGTGTCATTTCGTGCATCAGTATTTGTATTCAGATAATAATTGTGCTGTCTCTTGTAACCGTATTCTTCAATTAAACGGTCAAGACCTGCACAAACTTCGTCGTAAGCGGGAATAAGCTCCGGGTTCGAACGGTAGATATCCGTTTTTTTCCATGCCTCACGGTCGTATATTTCGGGAATATTCGTCCAATATTCCGGCATAAAATCCCACGGAACGCCATGACGTCCGGTGACGGGGTCATCGATAAAATAGGAAAATTCCTTCATCCATTCATAGGTGACTGCCTGTCGGTCAAGTCTTTGCAGTGTATAAGAAGCGGTTTGCTGCGCTCTGCCAAGCGGCGAACAGTAGAACTTCATAGCGTCTGTGTCCCATTTCATAATTCTGTCTGACAGAAGCGTTGCTTCCCTGACGCCTTTGTCGGTCAAAGAGTCGTTCACGTAATCAGGGTCTCCGTGTCTGATAAATATAATTCGCATAATACTCCTCCAAATGATATACTTTAGTAAAATTTAATTAGTGTTTTGATGTACTCTGGTATATAATAGCATAGATGCAATCAATGTGAAAAGCTTTTTGCGGAGGAAAAACATGTTTGGTGCAAGGAAAAAGACAAATGAAACAGTGAATAGAATGATGAAAGGAAATACCGGTAAGGGAAAGACAGTCGTGAAGGTTATTGCCGCTGTTGTGGTACTTTTTGTGCTCGTGAGCCAGTCTTACTATTCCATACAGGAAGAAGAGCAGGCGGTGGTGTGTACCTTCGGCTCGCCGAAAGCGGTGACGACGCCCGGTTTACATTTCAAAATTCCTTTTATACAGACAGTAACAAAGGTAAATACGACGATTCAGGGATTTTCCATCGGCTACCATGCTAACGGTGAAGAGGCGGATGCACTGATGATTACCTCAGATTATAATTTCATATTTGTGGATTTTTATGCAGAGTATAGAGTGACCGATCCGGTCAAGGCGTTGTATGCCTCTCAGAATCCTCAGATGATTCTTAAGAATATCGCGCAAAACTGTATCAGAACCACTATTGGCTCCTACAGTGTGGACAGCGTTCTGACAACGGGTAAGAACGAGATACAGTCTAATATCAAACAGATGATTCTTGACAAGCTGGAAGACTATGACATCGGAATACAGCTTGTAAATATTACGATTCAGGACGCAACACCGCCGACAGCGGAAGTCGAGAACGCATTTAAGGAAGTGGAGACGGCGAAACAGGGCAAAGAGACAGCGCTTAATAATGCAAATAAGTATCGGAATGAGCAGATTCCAAATGCCGAAGCTGAGGCTGACAAGATCTTGCAGGACGCGGAAGCTGCTAAGCAGGAGAGAATCAATGAGGCCAACGGACAGGTTGCGCGTTTTAATTCTATGTATCAGGAATACGTGAAATATCCTGAAGTGACGAAGAAGAGAATGTTCTATGAGGCGATGGAAGATATTCTGCCCGATGTCAAAGTCGTTATCCAGAGCAAGGATGGCAGTACGAGCACAATATTGCCGCTTGATAGTTTTGTAACGAACGACGATTCTTCGTCAGATGAGTCAGCTTCGGAGAATACATCTGGAACTGTCAGAACGGGATCATCAATCGACGACGGAACAGACCACACGGAAGAGGAATGATGCGGATACACGCGAGTTGTGTTTGCGCGCGGCTTGACACAAACTCGGAATCCATGAAGGGATTAACATAGTAAGCAGCGCAGAGATGAGGAAAATCATGGCAGACTATAATCAGAATATGAACCATACAAATAGTAATACGGACAATGTCGAATATTTTAACTCGAACGGCTCCAAGAAAAAAACAAAGGGAGATAAGAAAAAAGGTTCCGGGTTCGGCGTTGTGGCAGTGCTTGTGTTTATTGCCGCGGCAGTTGTGCTGGGAAATTCGATGGTGATTACAAAACAGAACCAGTTTAAGCTGATCAGACAGTTCGGAAGGGTACAGCGCGTTGTGACAGAGTCGGGTCTTACTTTCAAGATTCCCTTTGTGGAGTCTGTGGACACCATTCCGAAGGAGTTGTTACTCTATGACCTTCCGGCATCGGATGTGATCACGTCCGACAAGAAGACGATGATTGTGGACAGTTACGTGCTGTGGCATGTGACTGATCCGTTAAAATTCGCACAGACGCTGAGCTGTTCTGTCACCAACGCGGAGAGCCGTATTGATGCCATCGTATATAATGCGACAAAGAATACCATTTCCAATATGAAACAGGACGAGGTTATACGAAGCCGTGACGGCAAGATGACGATTACGGTAGATGAAGGCGAAACGAATGTGACAAACAACGATATGGTTTTATCCGAACCAAAGGAAGAAGTCATCGAAATTACTTCCCTGACCGAAGAAATCATGACGCAGATTAATCATGTGGAAGAACAGTACGGCATTGAGATTGTAGTGGTGGATGTCAAGAAGCTTGATTTGCCGGACGACAATAAGCAGGCGGTATATGCGCGTATGATTTCGGAGCGTGAAAATATTGCCGCGCAGTACACGGCGGAAGGTAAATCAGAAGCTAAGATGATAGAAAATACGACGGATAAAGAAGTTTCTATCATGCTGTCCGACGCACAGGCGCAGGCAGAAGCCACGATTGCAGAAGGTGAAGCGGAGTACATGCGTATCTTATCGGATGCCTATGCAAATCCGGAGAAGATGGATTTCTATTCCTTTGTCCGTGCACTTGACGCGATTAAGGGCAGCATCACCGGAGATAATAAAACAATTATCTTATCTGACGATTCGCCGGTGGCTCAGATTTTTAACGGCCAGTATTAGTAAGACAGATAGGAAAGAGCTGTTGCATCATAATCACGGAAAGGATTGGTTTGACGATGAATGTAGACAAATTTTATGAGACTTTGGACTCTTATTTCGCAAAACAGGAGATTGGACAGGTCGATCCTTTTCTTGTATCTTCTTTAGAGCAGGCAAAAACGGAAGAGGATTATGGGGCATATATTTCCATCTGTAATGAAATGATTGGATTCTACCGCAGTGTATCTGCTTTTGAGAAAGCGTATGCGGCGGCGGAGGATGTACTCCTCCTGATGGAAGAATTGCAGATGGAGCATACCGAACACTTTGCGACTACCCTTCTAAACGCTGCCACGGCTTATCGTGCCGCAGGCGACTATGAGACGGCGCTTCGGTTTTATAAACAGTCGTTGCAGATATATGATGCAATTTTGTCGCCGCAGGACTATCGCTATGCAGGATTGTATAATAATATGAGCATTCTGCTTGAGAAAATGAACGAAAATGAAGAGGCGATTGCTTATGCCAAGAAGGCGCTTGAGATTATCGAGACGCTGAAAGGCGGTGAGATGGAAACAGCTACGACATTAACAAATCTGGCGCTGTTATATTTTAAGGTATCGCAGGCGCAGAAGGCAAAAGAACTGCTGGAAAAAGCGCTGTCTTTGTTCGGGCAAAGCGGAGAAAATACCGATGCGCATTACAGCGGAGCGCTTGCGGGTGTCGCCGAGGCTTGGTATCGGATGGAAGACTATGAGAAAGCATTAGAGTATTATGAGAAAGCGCTTCAGGAGGTGAAACTTCACTTCGGTGAGAATATGAGTTATGCCATACTGTGCGAGAACTGTGCTGCTGTGTGCGAGAGGCTGGGCGAAGCAGCGAAACAGAAGAATTATCTTGATGAAGCCAAGAAAGTGAAAAGTCTTATTCAATAGCACCAATATTGTGATTAGCAATCAGATAACCTATTTTGCCGTCGTAAATAAGATTATATCAAATAATGAGGAGTAAGTATTCATAGAATAGGGAGAGCATTGCACTATGAAAGGGTTGGAACTGGCAGAAAAATATTATGAGACATACGGCAGACAGATGCTTGAGGAAAGGTTTCCGCAAGTGATCGGACGGGCGGCGATGGGGCTTGTTGGACAAGGCTCAGAATGTTTCGGCTTCGACGATGAGATATCTACGGACCATGATTATGGTCCTTCTTTTTGTATTTGGCTTCCGAGGGAAACTTATAGGAAGTATGGTGAAGAAATACAGAGGGCATACGAGGCATTACCGCAGGAATTTATGGGATTTAGCGGACGTGTCGTACAAGAGCAGGGGCAGGGAAGAGTGGGTGTGTTGTGTCTGGAAGATTTCTATGCGGGAATCCTTGGATGCGATAAAATTCCGGAAACAAGTCAGGAATGGCTGGACGTAAACGAAGAAAACCTGGCGACTGCTACGAACGGCAAAGTATTTGAAGACAGATTCGGCGTATTTACATCAGTCCGTGACAGTCTGCTTCATTACTATCCGAGGGAAGTCTGGATTCGCCGCCTTGTACAGTGCATGGCGAAAGCAGCACAGGCAGGTCAGTATAACTATGCGAGAGCTATGAAACGAGGGGAACGGATTGCAGCAGAACTTGCATTGACGGAATTTATCAGGGAAAGTATGAAGGTAGTGTATCTTTTGAACCAAAAGTATGCGCCTTATGATAAGTGGATTCACAGGGGGATGAAGGGACTGTCAGTCGGCGCCGAAATCGGCGATATGCTGAATCTGCTCTATACGGTGGACCCGGCGGAGGCATGGGAAGGTGTATCGGCAGACGATTATGTGTATCATCTGAATACCAATGACGGCAGAGTGCTGATTATAGAAGCCGTATGCAATATTATTGTGCAGGAATTGAATGCGCAAGGATTATCCGACGGTCAGGATAATTTCTTGCAGAACCATCTGCCTGCACTGCTTGGGAAATTATGAGAAAATTATGAGTGAATTATAATGATGTCAAATATAGATGACGTGAAAATAGATTGATAAAACGGAGATATTACTGGGATGAACACCAAACAGAATTACAAATGGACCAAGATGACGATGGGGGTATGCTATTATCCGGAGCATTGGGACTGGAAACTGTGGGCGCAGGATTTAGACAGGATGCTTGATGCCGGAATTACGGTTGTCCGTATCGCTGAATTTGCATGGAATAAAATAGAACCCGAGGAAGGGATGTTTACATTTGACTTTTTTGACAGTTTTTTGGATTTATGCAGTGATAAAGGAATGAAAGTAATATTCGGAACGCCTACGGCAACACCGCCGGCATGGCTGACTGAAAAATATCCGGAAGTGTTAAATGCATCCAAAGACGGTACTTTGTACCGTCATGGCGGACGACGGCACTATAATTATAACTCGCCTGTCTATCAGAAATTCTGCGCGAGGATTGTTGAAAAAGAAGCAATGCATTACGGCACGCATCCGGCAATTATCGGCACCGCGACCGGGACAGCTTACCTTGTGGGCAATGCAGAGTGTGGCGCATGGAGCAGATTTCATTTCTTTTTTCCGCTGGCGAACCTGTACTGTAGGAACGGAAATTTACTGGCACGGAATTCTGGATTATGATAACCGGGATAACAGAAAACTGGCGGAGATTAAGGACTTTTATTCTAAATTGCAGAAATTAAATCCGGTCTGTGGAGCGGAATATATGGCGTCGTTTGCACTCATCAAAGATTATGACAACGAGTGGGATGCGGAAGTGGACTCATGGCATCGCAGAGTGAGTCGTAGGAGTGAGCAGGAAATATTTTCTGAAAGTAATGTGACGAAGCTGTTTGAATACACCGAAATTGATAACCCCTTTGCGGAATATATTGAGGCGCCGGAAACACTGGAACTCATTATGCGCCGGAAAGAAGAACGTAAATTTTTGTTCATATTAAATTTTCAGGCACAGGAAGTACCATATACACTTAAAAAATCGGCAAAATTATTATATTCGGAAGAAATCTTATCCGGGAACTGCACGCTTCCGGCATACGGAACGGCGGTTTATGATTTATCTTGTTATAATTAATATTGTAGCAAATTCCGCACAGAAAACATCATAGCACACTTGAAACGTATGTTCGGGTGTGCTATGATGTTTTTATGGAAAAGTTGAAATCAAATAACAGACCACAGAATATCATACATTTTATGACAAAGGCAGACTATATCTTGATAGCAGGATGTCTGCTTATGGCAGTTTTTTTGGGTATTTTTTTTATTACAAATCGTAGAAGTGGCAGTATTGTTACAATTTCACATGATGGTATGGAACTGTACCGTATTGATATGGAAGACGTATCGGTTTATCCACACTACTATCTGATAGAATATCGGGAGAACGGTCAGGATATCCATATTATGCACTCAGAGCAGTATCTGGATTTGCCCGAAGCGCAGCATTATAATCTTTTGTCTGTTGTGGATGGGAGCGTTAGTATGGAAGCTGCCGATTGCCGGGACCAGATTTGTGTGCAGCATATACCGATTAAGAATGACAGAGAGAGCATCATCTGTCTGCCGAATAAATTGGTCATCGAAATAAGGAGCCGTAATGATTTTAAGATGCAGCAGCCGGGAAGTCCGGATCCGGATGGTAAATCGGAAGACGAATCGAATGAGAGCTTAGACGGGGTGGCTGGATAATGAAGAAAACGGTACAACTGGGATTTTTCTTGTCGCTTGCTCTGATTCTTGCCTATATAGAGTCATTGATTCCGATTCCTTTCGGTATTCCGGGAATGAAGCTGGGACTGCCTAATTTGATTGTTGTCCTATTATTGTATCAGGGAGAGGAAGGACAAATATCTCTGAGGAGCAGATGTATTAGTGAACCAGAAGAAGGAGGGCTCTGCATTGCGAAACAAAGTATGACAAAAGAAGCTTTTTTAGTCAATGCATTGCGTATTGTTCTGTCAGGGTTCCTGTTCAGTAATCTATATGCGATTATGTATGCGTTGGCGGGAGCGGTGTTAAGTTTTGCCGCTATGTTATCCGGTAAAAAAATGCGGTGTTTTTCTATAGTCGGCGTGAGTATTCTTGGCGGAGTGGCGCACAATATCGGACAGATTATCGTAGCAATGTTTGTTGTGAAGACATTCTATGTAGGTTATTACATACCGTTTCTAATAGCGGCAGGTACGATTACAGGAGCGGCGCTTGGCATTGTGGCAATGGAACTTAGACCTTATCTGGAAAAGTATATGGGGAGCAGGGAGTATCGGACAGAAAACCGACGCAGATAATAAGATACGACGATTCAAAGTATAAAGAGTTATTCAAAATATAAATAATCACGCTGAGACAGGAGAAAGATATGTACGCCTATTTAAAAGGAACATTAGAAGAAATCGCAGAAGACAACATCGTTGTGGAAGTGGCAAATATCGGCTATAATGTAAAAGTATCCACAACTACGACGGAAGTGTTACCGGGAATCGGCAGTGAAGTGAAAATATATACTTATACGCTTGTGAGGGAAGATAGCTTTTCGCTTTACGGTTTTCTGACCAGAGACGATTTAGAGATATTCAAGAAGCTGATTACGGTAAATGGGATTGGACCCAAAGGCGGTCTCGCCATTTTGTCTGTTATGAATGCAGATGCTCTGCGCTTTGCGATCATGGCAGGTGATGCAAAATCAATTGCGAAGGCGCCGGGGGTGGGCAATAAGACAGCAGAACGAGTGATTCTTGATTTGCGTGACAAAATATCGTTCGAAGATACTCTGCACGGGCTTGGCGGTCCCGTAGAGGATGCAGGCAGCACTTTGACAGGCAGCGCCGGAACGGACAATATGATGAGGAAAGAAGCAATTGAGGCGCTTGTAGCGCTCGGCTATTCTGCATCTGATGCAACAAGTGCAGTGAAGAAGGTAGAAGTGACAGAAGATACGACGGTGGAAAGTATTTTGAAAGCGGCGTTGAAGCATATGTTCTGATTTGTATTCGGCGTGTAAGATGTGCGCGCAGATGCCGAACCGTATCAGATTATATATTGCGTAGCGAAGATAGATGCGGAACCAGAACATGCAGAGGATATTATGATATGGGCAACAGAATGATTGAAACGAATTTAATAGAAGAAGATATCAAGATCGAAGGGTCTTTGCGTCCCCAGACGTTGGATGACTATATCGGTCAAACCAAAATCAAGGAGAATCTGAAGGTATATATCGAGGCTGCTAAACAACGTCATGACGCATTGGATCATGTTTTGTTCTATGGACCGCCCGGACTTGGTAAGACCACTCTGGCGGGCATTATCGCCAATGAAATGGGCGTTCATATGAAAGTGACGAGCGGACCGGCAATTGAGAAACCGGGAGAGATGGCTGCCATACTAAATAATCTGCAGGAAGGTGATTTACTTTTTGTGGATGAGATTCACAGATTGAATCGTCAGGTGGAAGAGGTGTTATACCCGGCGATGGAAGATTATGCGATAGATATCATGATAGGAAAAGGCGCCTCTGCACGTTCTATCAGGCTTGATTTGCCGCATTTTACCTTAGTCGGGGCGACAACAAGAGCAGGTCTTCTTACTGCGCCTCTGCGAGACAGATTTGGAGTGATTCATCGGCTTGAATTTTATTCCGTAGAAGAATTGAAAGTGATTATCCAACATTCCGCAGTTATTCTCGGTGTAAAGATTGACGATGAGGGCGCTGTTGAACTTGCCAGACGAAGTCGCGGTACGCCGCGGCTTGCGAATCGTATTCTGAAAAGAGTGCGTGATTTTGCGCAGGTTAAGTATGACGGCGCAATCACGAAAGAAATTGCAAATACGGCGCTTGACCTGATGGATGTGGACAAGATGGGATTAGACCATATTGACAGAAATATTCTTTGCACCATGATAGATAAGTTTAACGGCGGTCCAGTCGGTTTAGATACATTGGCGGCCGCCATCGGTGAGGATGCAGGTACGATAGAAGATGTATATGAACCATATCTGATTAAAAACGGCTTTTTAAACAGAACGCCCCGTGGCAGAGTTGTCACGGAGCATACGTATCATCATCTTGGACTGGAAGTTCCTTTATCATAGTGCCATAGTTACTGTTGGAACTGACTTCCATCTGTTTATTTGATTTCTATTTTCCTTATATCGGGTTATGCTGTAACGTCTACATTTGTTCCGGCAATTTCCAACGGGGCTTCGACGGCTTCCACGGGGATTTCTACGCCGCCGAGTTCCAATGATACGCCGTTTGGAGCACCGGAAGAATCGGAGGAGGAAGTGTCGGAATTATTTCCGACGCCGCTGGAAGCGGACTCTTTATCTTTGGCAAGCTTGTCAAAGACGGCTTTGAGGTACTCCAAATCAGCCATCATAATGTCGCGGATTTCTTCTGCGCGATGCTTTTTCTTAAGGAGTTCCAGATCATGCGGATCCATTTCCTGACTGCTTGCCTGCGTGAATTCCTCCATCAGGTTTTCTGCAGACTTCATTGCTTCGTCCAGCTCTTGTTCGATTCGCTCCATTTCTTCTTGAAGTTCCTGCATGAGTTGTTCCATTTCTTCCTTGCTCATACCGGTAGTATCCAGTATTTCTTCCTGAGCAGCCTCACGTTCTTTCATTTCCTCAGGAT
>VSOA01000160.1 GCA_009774585.1 Lachnospiraceae bacterium | reverse complement strand
CAATAGTTACTCTTGTGATGAATCATTTTTGCAGGACAAATGACAGTGACGCCCTTAAATGGATACTGACACCCACCACATGGTGGGTCAGTGTCCTTGGCGGCATATCTTTTGAATACCTTCCGCATCGAGGATATGTCAATCATTATCATCAGTTTTTGATTGCGCCGTCATGTTCGGGAAGCAGGTTTATGTTGATTGTGTTTTTGATGCTGGTGTGTTCCTTCTTGTTTTCGCGTCAGCCGGAAGAAAGAGACGGGAGTAAAGAGTGCGGCACACTAATAAGGGAATCTGTGTGGTTTGGCTTTAGCATGATTTTTGCCTATGCGACTACCGTTTTTGTAAACGGGATAAGAATTACGGCGTCCATTTTTCTGCCGGCTATGTTAGACAAAATGCATTTGACGGACGGGTGGCTCAATGCCGACAGGCTTCATACATTCATCGGAACGGTAACATATTTTGTTTTTCTGTGCATTATTTATCTGGCGGCAGTGCAGATTCGGGGACGTATTGTGAAAGGATGGGGGCATTGCAGGCTGTTTGTTCCGGCATTCTGGTATCTTCTGATTGTGCTTGCCTTTCCTTTTGTAAAAAGATTGTATCACAATGAATGGGAAGGATTCGGACAATATGCGGCGGTAATTATCTGTGTTTGCGGAAGCGTCTGTGCACTGGCGGCGATTGCCGGGAGGATTAAAGGGAGGAAATGGTCCCGACACGCACTGAAAAAGAGTGCCTGAGATGATAGATACGCCGCCTGTACTCAAATGGTTATTTCTCTGCGCCCATGGTCAGACCGTCTATAATATATTTTGAACAAAATAGATATATTATCACCACTGCCAAAATGGAAATACCTACCGCCAGATACATTGCTCCGTAATTTGTTAAATAAATTCCTTTCACCAGAGAGATTAAAATCGGCATGGTATATTTCTTGGTGTCAGTAATCATGATTAACGGACCAATATAATTATTCCAACTGTTTACAAAATTGAAGATACACATAGTGGCGATTCCCGGCATAATACACGGTAAAACAATTCTGTTGAAAATTCGAAATTCCGAACATCCTTCCATCCGTGCAGCTTCCAGAAGAGAGGTTGAGATTCCCTGTGAAATCATTCCTCTAAGGAAAAAAATAGTAGACACGCTGCTTACGCCGGGTGCAAAAAAGGGAAACATAAAAGTGGTCAATTTATTTACCAGTCCGATTTTAAGTCCGAGTCTGTAAAACCCAATGATACTTACCTGACTGGGAATCATCATGGAAGCAAGCACGATCATGTACAGTATTCTTTTACCCTTAAACTGATATTTTTCAAAGCCAAATGCTACTAATGCGCCAAGATATCCTGAGACTGCCATAAAAACCACTGCGATCAGCAAGCTATTGCAAAAACCGCTCCATATATTTACATATTCCTGTAGTTTTCTGTAATTTTCTATCAAATATTTTCCCGGAAGCAGGTTGAGCTGTGTTACGATGTCGAAGCTGGAATGGGTAGCGTTCACTGTGATCAAATAGAAAGGAACCAGAGTAATAGCCACCAGAAGCAGAAGAAGTCCGTAAATTACAAAGTTTTTAATCCCTTTTTTAATCATCTTTATTGCCTCCTTTCTTCATGGCTTTCAAAGATGCAAAACTCATAACGCAGATTATCGCAAATAATCCTACGGAAATTGCTGCCGCATAACCGTAATTGTGATTTTTAAATCCCTGATTATACAGATACATTGAAATTGTGAGAATTGCTTTGTCCGGTTCTCCCGTTCCGTCTGACATAGTTGCCGGTACATCAAACAACTGCATACCGCCGATAATCGAGGTAATCGTAATATAAACAATAGTAGGCCGGATCAGAGGCAGTGTTATCTTTCGGAAAGTTTGTCCCCTATCCGCGCCATCGATTCTGGCGGCATCAAAAAGATTCTTGTCTATTGTAGTGATTCCGGACATAACCAGAATCATTGTATAGCCAAACCACATCCACCACTGAATATAAGAGGTCAGATTGGATGTAAATACCGGATCATTAAAAAATTCAAAGGGCGCTCCGCTTACATGAAGTGCCTCTAATATATTGTTTGCCACAGACTTATTCCCATTAAAAAGAAGATGAAATAAAAGTCCTACAGATGCAGCCGTAAGCAGATTCGGCAGATAGAAAATTGCTCTGAAAATACCCATTCCCTTTACCTTGTATGTTGTAAATACCGCTGCAAGAAGTAAAGCAACAAGAAACTGAGGTATAAAGCTAATAAGCCAGATACGTAATGTATTCCAGACGCTAAGATAGAACACCTTATCGGACAGCAGTCTTTCGAAATTAGCCAGCTTGATAAATTTTTCCGGTGCCAGACCATCCCACTTTTGGAGGCTCAATGAAAATGTAAACACTGCCGGATACAGTCCAAAAAAAATGAAAGCTATAAAAAAGGGCAATATAAACAAATATCCATAACCACTCCTGTCATTTATATTCTTTTTCCTCATTCGCCCACCTCCTAGGAATAGTGGTGAAGAAAGCTGCCGCCATTGTTTGAAATATTTGTGCAGCAGCTTCTTCGCCGACCATTATGCTCAATTATCAAAATTATTCAATTATCAGATCAGGATAAGCTGTAGCTACATCTTCCTTAAACTGTGTTATCGCTTCTTCTTTTGTGACCTTTCCTGTTGCATAAGCCTTTGCGGCATTTTTATATGCAGTGTTAATCTGTCCGTCATACTCCGTGATTGTTACATTCGGATTTTTCGCCATCACCTGATTATAAAATTCATATAGATTCTGTCCTGCAAGATTTTCTTCGCCTGTCTCCTGTGCTAATGCATCATCTGCTGTCTTACACCCAACATACTCTCCATAGAGACTTGCATATTCCCGGAGCGCTTCTGAATTTAATGTTACATATTCCATGAATGCCCATGCGGCTTCCTTATTTGGACTATCCTTATAAATTCCAAGCCATGTTCCGCCGTTAATATAAGGATTCGGTCCTTCGCAAAGCCCCCATTTTCCCATGGTATTTACTGCGTTAGCTTTGACCATAAAGGAATAGCCCCACGTAGGAAGTACGTAGCAGAATACATTATCACTCTCCACACCTGCAATCCATTCCGGATCCCATTGGGAAACATTCAGATCATATTTTTTCTCATAAATCTCTTTAACAATGTCTAAAAACGTCTCCATCTTAGCATCAATAACCAGTTTTCCGTCCACAACCCATGCCTGCTGTCTATCAGACAATGCCATCAGCATGACATCTTCCCAGCTCCCAAACATGGTGATATCATTTTCTTTAAAGGCAGCTGCTGTTTCCAACATCTTGTTATAATCGGACAAATACGCTGACACTTCTTCCGGTTCGCTTACTCCCAGAACCTTTTCCGCCAAATCTCTTCTATAAATTACAGATCCCGGAGTTGTCTGCCAGCTTAACGCGCGCACCGCACCGCTGTCATCCGTGCCGACATTTTTCACATAATCCCATATATCGTTAAGTTTCTCTGCTGCATGATAAGGTTCCTGAGTCAGATCATCCCATACACCGGCATTTACCAGATATTTTACATAATCGGATTCCCCGGTAAAAATATCAGGTACATCCTGCCCGCCGGAAAGAACCGGAGTAAGTTTAGACAAAAATTCCTTGTTGGGAATCACGGTAATATTTACAGTAATGTTCGGATATATTTTATTAAATCCTTCGACGAAACGCTGTAGTTCTTCTCCTGATGACCAGATGTTTAATTCTGCTGTCATATTTGTATCGACTGCAGTATCTTTGTCTGTCGCTGCTTCGCCTGCAGACACTTCTTCTGTACCGGCTGCAGTCTCTTCCTGCAGCGCATCTGATGCCTCCGGAGTTTTCTTCTCTTCCGGTGCCGGTTTTGAACCGCACCCTGCCAGAACATTTAGGCATATCACTGATGTAAGCAGTAAACTAACTAATTTTTTTCTCATATAAATCCTCCTTATTTTGACATTTTTATTTACAAATCCTATTGGAATAAATAGGTTGCGATACTATGAGCCGGAAGCTCTGTTTCTGCAATTTCGTTTTGATAACGCAATGTTAATTTTCTGGAGATGTCTCCCGGGTTTAACACTACAGCCACTTTCCCGCCATTAGGATTTTCAAACGCGCAAGCCTCCAAAGCTGAGGTGTATATGGAACTGCCTATCCTTACAGCGCCCGGCTGTATATATTTACTAAAGTGACCAATGTAATAATAGGAAGAGGAGTATTTGATTTCCTTTGTTTCGGAATCCATTATGACGGGCGCTTCGCCTACCCAGATTCCTGTTTTAGTGCATGGCAGCAGAAATTCTTTTTCAATTTCATTTAAGGATTCCTCTTTACGTCCGTTTTTCTCAAATATTTCTTTAAAAGCGGTCTGTTCGTCCTTCCAATGATCCGGGCCGCCGTCAGAATCCAGAATCATATTCCAATCGACCCATCCGCAAGCCCAGTGATTCAAATTTCCGATAATGTCATGCGCATATTTTTCTCCTGTTTCGTAACACTTTTTCTGCTCGGTGCCCACGCAGCTTTCTGTCCCTAAAATTAACTTTTCTGGATACATCTGATGAAATGCTTCCAAAGCTCCGAAATGATCTCCTGCATACCAGTGAACTGCAATGCCATCAAGGGCTTCTCTGGATTCCGGTTCTGACAAGACTGCCAGTGCCCTGTCAAAAGCTCTTTCTTTATTATGATCCCAGAAAAACACTTTTTTCTCATTCAGTCCGGCTTTGTTTAGTGCCGGGCGTAAATATTCTTGCGCAAATTCCCGCTCATCCTCGGCGGTATAATAGCAGGATTCCCATCCCATCTGGGCATGAGCCTCGTTCTGAATTGTCACTCCCCATAGAGGAATTCCTTCTTTCTCGTATTCCTCTATAAATCTGACAATGTAATCCGCCCACACCTGCTGACAGTCTTTTCTCAGGAATCTTCCTTTATCCATGCGCCCGTTTGTTTTCATCCAGCCCGGCGGACTCCACGGAGATGAAAAAATCCTCAATTCAGTATTTAAGGCCATTGCCCGTTTGATCATAGGAATTACATCGTGTCTGTCGTGCTCAATACTAAAATTTGTCAACTCCCAGTCGTTTTCCGTATCGTCATAGGAATACGTCTCTGTAGAAAAATCACAACTGTTGATTGTCGTCCTGCACAAACTGTATCCGAGACCCTCTTCCTTATCGAAATAGCCTCTCATTACTGTTTCCTGATCTTTTTCGCTCATCCTCATCAGATTGACTGCACTTGCCTGAGTAATCGCGCCTCCAAATCCAATGATTTCTTGATATCGGACTTGATTGTATATATTGAACAGATTAGCTTCTGTTGCCCGATATCCTTTTTCGTCTTCGCGGAAAAACAAAGGCTCTTTTGTTGTCATTAGGTTTTGACCATCATAATGTGTCATAATGATCTTGATTTTTCTTCTCATTCCGTCGCCTCACTTCCTTTCATTCTGCTGCCGAGTCTTTTTAGGTTAATTGACCGAATAATTTCAGGAGCCACTTTGAAATTGCGTTCTGCATCCATCAATCCATTGATCTCCTGATGTACATCTGTTAGCTGGGTATAACAATACCCGCACAGATATGGCAGTTTTTTGATTGCGGATGTAATGCGCTCATATCTGGTGATAAATTCGTCCGCTGTTTGTACTTTATTGCCATATCCCCAGCCCGTCTGTTCGTTGCGAAATGCTATTCCCCCATATTCGCTGATCATAATAGGCTGACCGCTATAGTGATAATTTTCTGCAAAAGCTGATTTGATTAGATTGTGATAAATCCCTCCTTCCAGTATTTTTTCCGGATTTCCGTCATACCGCTCAAAGAACACCTCTGTGTCTTCCTCGTAATCATGAAGTGTAATAATATCCGAAACGGTATGTTCCCAACCATCATTGGATACCACCAGTCTTAATTTATCCAGAGACTTAATCATATGATAAGCGGCTTCCGTGAAATGCTGTTGCTGCCTGTCCGTGCGAATTTCGTTCACTCCCCACGATTCGTTAAATACGGTCCATACGATAACAGAAGGATGATTATAATGTTGTTCTACAATCTCAGAGATTTCCCTCATGCAATTGTGGACTGTCCTGTCGCCAAAACGATATGCCGAAGGAATCTCACACCAAACCAGCAGTCCCAACACATCGCACCAGTAATAGTATCTTTCATCTTCTATTTTTTGATGCTTTCTTGCTCCGTTAAATCCCAGTTCCTTTGTCTTGGTAATGTCCTCGATGATTGCTTCCTCTGAGTGAGGCGTTAATCCTGAATCGCTCCAATATCCCTGATCCAATATTAAGCGTTGAAAAATTGGTTCTTCATTCAAGAGAACGTTGCCATGATAAGTGGTTATCTCGCGCATTCCGAAATAGGAGCCGACTTCATCGCATAAACGGGTACCATGGTACAGCAGTATTTTGAAATCATATAGATTAGGCTGGTCCGGTGACCACAAGTGGATTCCGTTTAGTTCGGTGCCCTCATCGATATCAGTCACATCTATCTGGACGGTCGTATGGTATCTTCCGATTGGGAATTCAATAGTGTTTATTAGTTTCTCCCTAAAAGCAATCTGTACTTCGGCACGGATATTCTTATATTCTTCACTGGCTCCTGTTTCGACATCCAGATCGATTTTTAATGCTCTTTCTTTAATATCTGGTGTAAGCTTTAAAGAAGAAATATGGACCTCATCTACTGTTTCCATCCATACACTTTTCCAGATTCCTGTTGTCTGGACATACCAGCATCGGAAACTTCTAGTTCTCCATCTTTGTTTTCCCCGGAGCTGCTGTTCATCAAAAGAATCTTCCACCCGTACCACAATTCTGTTTTCTTCTGTCAAGTAATCTGTAATGTCAAAACTAAAACGCGTATATCCGCCTTTATGATCCCCGACCTTCTTTCCGTTAATCCAGACACTGGTCAGATAATCACACCCTTCAAAATGAAGTAACACCCGTTTCCTGACAAGTTCTGATTTACTGAATTCCAGATTCCTTGCATACCAGATACAAAAATGTTCTTTCTCCGTTTTGATTCCGCTCAATCTTGTCTCATAAGAGAACGGAACCTGAATTTTCATTTCGCTTTGAAAATTTTCATACCAACGATGTCTCGCTCCCTGCCCGTCATCATCAAATCGAAATTCCCATTCTCCATTCAAACTGCGCCAAGAATCTCTGACCATCTGCGGGCGGGGATAATCTTTGTTATAACATGCTGTCTGTTTCTTCATCATAGCCCTCTTCATAATGATTGTATTATTATTATTGATACTTATAAGTATATTTTAGCATAACACAACCCTGATTCAACAATTTTACTGACGTTTTATCTTAATTTTATGCCATTTCGCGTTATTTTAGCGTATTTATATCAATAATACTGTTGTAAAAATAATAAAAAAGACGATATGAACAATTGTACTCATATCGTCTCTCTTTTAGTTTCTGTATTCTACGCCCATAATGATATCTTGTGCATAGTCACCAAAATTTTTTCCGAAGATGTTGAACCCGCCAATATATAATGCATCTGGTTTATTACAAATTTCAAATCCAATATAGCGCCGTTCCTCTTGAAAAAGCATATTTATATTTACATCTGAACATCTCTTTCCGTTGATTAGTGTTCCCTCCGTATTGATTTCAATTCCCAACATAACTCCATATTGAGTAGAGCCCGCTTCCCAGACTGCCGGATTCAGTCTCCCTCTTCTGGAACCATAGTCACCTCCGGAACGCCATGTGCCCACTTCGAAGTCGTTCACTTTAAAGGTGATATCTGATTTCCAGTCTTCGTGGTAATTAGGTGCCTCTGAGCATATCTCTAAAGTAAACATTAATTTACAGGGGTGGGCTTCTGGAGGAAGCATATTGGGGAAGCGATATTTTACGTATCCGCCCGCTGTCCATAAGAGACCTGCCTTAATCCGCTCCGGGAGATAAAAGGAAGTTATTTTATCTTCGACGCCGATGATGCCCTGTTCGCCTGCAATGCCGCAGGTGGGCATTACATCAAAATCAAAGTAGGCGCCAACGGGCATTTCAAAGCTTTTGTATCCGTTAATATTACTGTTTTTCTGATAGGCGCTGATATTGATATAATCTGTCTTTCTGGTGCACAACTTCAGGGTCCCCCGCATTCCCGGACGTTCCTCTATGTTTATCAAATCTGCCTGCTCAAGAACCTTGATATGAAATGTCACACTTGATTGAGGGATATTCAGTTCCTCTGAAATCTCACTGATACTCATCCCTTTGTTTTCAATTAATTTAAGAATATCAATTCGGGCCGGTACAGAAAGCGCCTTGCAGATACTGCATAGCTTTTCCTTATTTCCCACGTCGATGTCAACGATTCTGGCCATATGTCCGTCTCCTCTTTTTCTGTAAATATATAATATTATATATAGAAGAAGACTGATAATGCAAGGAGAGAAAGCGGTCCCGCATTGAACTTGGTCAGCGATTTGCTTTGAGCCTCAGGCCCATACAGAG
>VSOA01000159.1 GCA_009774585.1 Lachnospiraceae bacterium | reverse complement strand
AGCCGCAATCATAGCCATGCACTTGCTTCCGTCATTCATGGGATAATCGGCTTCCACACCAAACAGTACTATATTATCACCATCTGAATCTACACCAACGGCAACTTTCTTCTGATAATTTCTTAAAGATGTGAAAAAGGGCTCTGGATCTGCAAGCTGTATCTGGTCTCCATAGAGCATCTGCAGTTCTCCCGTTTCGGAACAAAGAGCCAGATAGTCAAAATCTCTGGCATGCGCTCTATAGACCAATTCTTCATATAGATCGTCGATGTTCTCATTGTGCGCATCAACTACTTTAACCGTCGCCTCAGCCTGATCGAATTTAGAAGCGATAATCGTTTGAAAATGAGCTGATATCCGGTCGCTCATTCCGGTCATATATAAGTCTCCCACAGCATTAATCGTTTTTTCGCTTGCCCTGTTCATGTAAACGCCCAGTGCCAGAAAAACGACGATGCTGATAACTATCAAACCACAAAAACTTCCTATTAGAAAATGCGACGTTTTTGTATTTACTATCCCTTTGTTCATTAGCACTATCCTTCCCAAAAATTCCCAAAACAGAGCAGCATAAAGCTTACCCGGTTCTGCTCCGGAGCTACGTTATGACTGCCCCGTATACAATTACTCATTATAGCATAGAACCATACTATAATGCAATATTCGGCTGCCCCGCATGTCGAATACCGGTATACTCCGCAATATCTCTATTCAATGTGATCAATTGTTCCATCGACAAATCATGTACTGACGAATTACCTGTTACTCTCGCAAAAGTCTCCAGCTCTTTACACGACACATTCAGGAAATTGGCCACTCTCAACGCTGCCGCAGATGTCTGCATCCGTCCTCTGAGTTCCGGATTCTGCGTCGCCACTCCCACAGGACAGTTGCCGCTGCCGCAAATACGATATTGCTGACACGCGGCGGCGATCAGCGCCGCGCTGGCAATCGCAACCGCGTCTGCCCCCATTGCAAGCGCTTTCGCAAAATCTGCCGAGACCCGAAGTCCGCCTGTAATGACAAGCGAAATATCCGAATGTACCGAATCAAGATATTTTCGCGCCCTCGATAATGCATAAATCGTCGGAACCGACGTTGCTTCCCTCAAAAATAGCGGACTGGACCCCGTCGCGCCGCCCCTGCCGTCAATTGTAACAAAATCCGGTTCGGCAAAGACACAGTACTCCAAATCCCGCTCGATATTTCCGGCTGCAATCTTAATACCGATCGGTCGTCCTTCCGATAGTTCCCGCAATGTATTCACCATACTGCGCAAATCTTCTTTACTGTTTAGTTCCGGAAACTTACTTGGACTCTGAATGTCCTCTCCCTGCTTCTTACCGCGTATATCCGCAATTTCGGCCGTCACCTTTTCTCCCGGAAGATGCCCTCCCATCCCCGGCTTCGTGCCCTGACCAATCTTGATTTCGATAGCGTCTGAAGTTCTCAAGTTCTCAGACGTCACACTGTATTTGTTTGGTATGTACTCAAATATATATTTATAAGCCGCCTGCTTCTCTTCCGGCAGGATACCGCCTTCGCCGCTGCACATCGCTGTCTTAGCCATCGCGGATCCCTGCGCAAGGGCAATCTTAATCTCTCTCGACAGCGCGCCGAAAGACATATGCGATATATAAATCGGGCTGTCGAGTACCATTGGCTTTTTAGCATGTTTGCCAATCACCGTAGTCGTGTCCACTGCCACATCGTCATCTAACGGCGGCGGATTAAGCTGTGCTCCCAGCATAAGAATATCATCCCATCCCGGCATCGGCATTTGTGTACTCATCGACCCACCAATCGTTCTGCCCGTCACAGCCATCTCATGAATCTCTGCCATGTATCTGCAGGATGAATCGCGCCGGGCTGTCGCTTCATCATAATCTAACTCGCCGGAATATGACTTCCCGATCATATTCTTATCTTCCCCCGATACAATCTGAAAACAGGATGACGGCTGCTTGCAGACGGGACAGGCATCCAATTCAGAGAAGGGTCTCTCCTCCTTCTCCTCATCATAAATTGCACCGCAAATATTGCATTTATAAATAGCCATATGCACCTCCCAATATTGTTTCAAGCTTAGTCATATTGTAAAATATCTTCTGATTGCGTGTCAATAAAAAACCCGCCTGTATGCTGACTTCTTTGATGTGTCGGGCTAAGAATTATCTCAGTACTCCTTCGATATTTTACTCACACCACAGCGATTCATAAATTCCCGAAGATCACCATCATTTCGAATCAACATGATTTCCTCAAATTTTCCGGTCCTGAGATCTTTAAATCCGGCTATCTGCTCTCCGTTACATATGCTGCATTTTAAGATTGGTTTCTGGGTTTCTTTGTCATAATCGTATTGCCGTTCTGCCTGTCTCTTCTTGAACACCTGCTCCCCTCCCTTATCTTACATAATGTCTCATTGTATCCTTATAATGTTCTCTCAGATTTTTGATATCTTCCGCCCCCGGAAAGACAAATTGAAGAACTCCCCATAGCCCGCCTTGAGCCTTAGGGTAATTATCCATATATTCCACGAAAGGCATGTTTCTTACCTTTTCTGTTTCCCTATCCAGTCCGCTCCTATATACGCCATATTGCAGCTTATGTCTCTGATTTGTCCCAATATTCGTATCTAAGATCACAGGACCTAAAGCATTGAAATCACCTGCCGGAATCATCGCTACAGCAATATCTATGACCTTACTGTCCAGCATAATCCATGAATGTTCAAAATATAACGCACCCGCCTTAACCTCTCCAAGACACAATTCGACATGATATCCCAGTTCGGACAACGCGACATATATAACAGAACAGGCGGCATGACAGCCGCCTATCCAATGTGAATCCCGCATGTATCCAAGCATTGAGCACAAGACAGAAGATACCTGTTCATCATATCCTTGCGTACAAACAATATTCCTGATTAAATCATATTCGTCATTTCCGTTTCTTATCATAAGACCACTCCGCCAATGCAAATAGTTGCTCAAATCTTAAAGTGTCCATATGCGGAATCCAGTTCTTAAAATTCAACTCCGCATTTAACGCCGCAGTCTCAATACCCTTCCGCAGACACTCGTCATATTTTATATCCTCCGTCACAATCTGAGAAGCAAATTTCGGAAGCGTATTTTGAATAAACTGTTTGATTTTGGCATCCTCCTTATCAATCATCTCGCCAAGCCTGATCGCCGACAAAGCCGCCCGTTGATAGTCAGCATTACTATCCTGTGAATACAATTCACGGAATGTATAAGCGATTGCATGTAAGTTTTTACAGGCTGTTTCTTTATCCAGCGTCTTTGTTGCGATTTCATCTGATAACGATAGCGCGGAGAGACACACACTTTTTGTTTTTTGTCCCACATTTGCTTCCACCAAAGCCCATTCACAGAAAAACGAACGGTGATCAATTTTTTCCTCTTCATTCTCAAATAATGCCAATGCTTTCTGATAATCTCCCGATTCTCTATACTTTCCGGACAAATGCACCGTCATCTGAGGATCCTTAGGACTCTTCTCCAACACGTTCCGATATAGTTCAAACGCCAGCCAATTATTCTTCTCAATAAAGTGATCTCCTAAATATTTCCAAGCAACGTATTCCGGTTTTACTCCGACTTCGTTAATAACATCCATGGCTGCCTTACTAAGTTCAATAAATATTTCATTGAAATCATAATCAAATTCATCCTCCATAATCTTCCGCGCTGCCCTCGCGATAAAAATATGTCTTGTATAGACCACTTCCCCGTTTACCGCGGTCGCGGCCTCATCCCCCAGCGGAACTAATATATATTTCCTTACATCACCCGTTCGTAATGCGTATACCTGTGCTATGACTTCTTTATATAGCAAATCCAACCCTTCTGAATGCATTGCCGCAATATAGGCATAAACATCAAGAAGCGTAGTTCCTTTTGATTTCTGTAACTTTATTTCCCTTAACCGCAATAACATATTGCGGACATGCTCATCCAGTTCTTCCCCATATCTGGCAGTCAGCATGGCTCCCAGCAGCGCACCTTCATCCGAATCGCCTTTATCCATCTCATCTTTAGCGGACAAACACAATTTCCGGGTTGCCTCCGGTATGCTTAAATCGCTTAATTTACCTAATCCCTTTTTCCCTAGAGCTGCCCATGCGGTTACGATTTCTTTCGCATCCTCTTCCTCAATTCCTCTTAACTGATAGCGGCTATAGCTTGAATAAGTATTCCATGAGTATTGATCTGCTTTGCTGTTCTTCCAATCCATCTTACGGGCACATAACAGCAAATGAACATGCCGCCTTCCTTGCTTAGATAATTCTTTAAGCAGCGCAAATAATTTATTGGCAACCGGAAAACAATCATCTGCACAAATAATCCAGTTTCCTTTCCCTGTTACCTCCAGAATCTTATCAATCGGTATCTCCGTATGTTTACTTGAGTATTTTAGTACGAGTGCATGCCAGCGGTATTTTTCCGTCAACTCTCTGACCGTCTGTAGTAAAACCGTTGTTTTCCCCTCTCCGCCTGCGCCAATGATCAATCCGCATTTTCTTCCGTTTTCTTCGTTGCATCTGATAAAATCTTTTGTTATGGTCGTAACAATTTTTCTTGTCGGGATACGTGAAGAACAGATATGCTTATAATCCGGCTCTTTGCCGTCAAAATATTTCAGTATCTCATCATCTGACGGCGGTTCCGTTTTCCCGTCAGACTGCTGCTTAATATGTTGCCATCCGGTAAGTGATTTTATCAGCTTCTCATCTTTCGTAGACTGCCCAGCCGAATCCTCTGGCACATAAGGAAACTGCCTGTAGTCCTGCCCTTCCTCGTGGCGGCCCCTCAATAATCTGTCTGGTGAATCCATACAAAACTCCTGCCTTTTCTCAGACCACTTTTTAGGTTTAATTGTGACCATATTACTTTGAAAATCCAGTTCACCCCATTGCAATGAATTATAATATATCTCATCTTCTCTTGCCTGAAAAGCCGCACCGCTTTGTAATATCAATGAATACCTATGATATGCCAGCAGAAAATTTCCGCTGTTTTGTGCATATGACCGTGAAGATACATCGCTTTATTTTTAGCTAACAGCGTTCCAACCTGCTGTCCCTGTTCCCCCTGCAGCCAGTCTAACGGATGATGACCAAGCACAATCTTATATTCACAATCCTTGACAGCATCAAGCGCTTCCTCAAGAATATATTTACCCGGTGTTAACTTCTCTTTATCCTTATCGGAATTAGACAACCATGCCGTATTCAAACCGATAATGCCGATTTTTTTCTGTCCTATGGATACAATATCGGTAAACGCTCCCTTTTCATCAAATATGCTCTTCACCGGAAAGCATATATCTTCCCCTGTTTTACTCACAAAATCAATAAAATTTTCGAACCTCGGAATAATCTCCCTGCGTTTCTGAAGCCCTGTCTCATCTGCATCAAAAAACTTGCTGCCGGGTTCCTCCAAAACAGTATACAATGCCTTCGCTGCCTGCTCGCACTGTCCTCTGTTTATGTCATGATTCCCCGGAACAATATATATCCGAGGTACCGATTCATATATCTCAGATAACGGCTCAATAAACTCTTTAAGAAACATATCATATTCATCTGCCTGTCCTTTATTCGCAATATCCCCCGTAATAAAAACGGCGTCCGGAAAAAAGCCTTTTTTCTTATTCTGGCTCATATGTTCATGAAGATACTTAAATAATTTAATCTGTCCGTAATTATCTTTGCCTATGTGAAAATCCGACAAATGAAGCCACTTGAAACTGTTATCCATGCTTTTGTCCTCCTGTGTATTCTGACATTTTTTCCTTGGTATATCTGCTCCGTATAATATGCAGTCCATCCTGCTCTTCACAAGAAATTATAAATCTAATTATATTATATACTTCGCCGGTTTCAAAGCAATTAAGACAATATAAAGTGTTCAACAACATCTTGTTGTGATAAAATAAATCCAAAGTCATATCAGTATGCATTATGAAAAATTTATCAAATACAGGAGACATATCAGCATGGAATGGAAAGACGGCAAAACAAGATGCAAATGGGCAAATCCGAACAACGAGCTTTATCTTCGCTACCACGATGAGGAATGGGGCGTGCCAGTTCACGATGACCACAAATTATTTGAAATGCTGATATTAGAATGTTTTCAGGCCGGACTTTCATGGGAATGTGTCCTGAACAAGCAGGAGGCGTTCCGTCAGGCATTCGATGGGTTTGATTTAGCCAAAGTATGCGCATATGATGAAACAAAAATGGACGAACTACGGCAAAATCCGGGAATCATCCGAAATCGTCTGAAAATTCGCGCCGCAGTTGGCAATGCCCGCGTCTTTCGTCAGATACAAGAAGAATACGGAAACTTCGCCGACTATCTCTGGCATTGGACGAACGGTGAAGTGATTTATGAAAATGATCGGGTTAGTTCCCCTTTATCCGACCAAATATCAAAGGACCTGCAGAAACGGGGCATGAAATTCGTAGGAACAGTGATCATCTATTCTTACTTGCAGGCAGTAGGTGTAATTTATTCCCATGAAGACGGTTGTTTTCTGGCACATTAACACCACTGTCGCATCTATTACGATATCTATTCCAGCCCCGCTTTGTCCGCCGGTTCAATACCTAATTCACTTAGCCGCTTCCAAAGCATCCTCGCATTCTTTCAGATGCTTCGTAATCTCAAGATGCTGCGGACAGGCGCGCTCGCATTGTCCGCAGGCTATACACTCTGACGCTTTGCCCTTACCTTCCGTCGCCTTTAAGTAATCTTCCGATGCCTCTGAAAGCTGTCCGCTTCCCAGACGCTTATTCATGGCGGAGAAAATCTCGGGAATCGGAATCTTCTTCGGACATCCCTCCACACAGTAACGACATGCCGTGCAGGGAATCGTCGCGGATTTACCGAGAATGCGCTGCGCTTCCTGAATAATCTTCTGCTCTTCTTCATTTAACGGCTTGAAATCTTTCATGTAAGAAAGATTATCCGCCATCTGCTGCGTATCAGACATACCGGAAAGAACCGTGAGGATACCATCTAGCGATGCCGCAAACCGAATCGCCCATGATGCATAAGACATATCCGGCTGATACTCTTTAAACAGCTTCTGCACCTCAGCCGGCGGCTCCGCCAATGCACCTCCTTTTACCGGTTCCATAATCACAATGGACTTCCCGTATTTGCGTGCGACCTCATAATTTGCTCTCGAGGTAACGGATTGATTTTCCCAATCCGCATAGTTAATCTGCAATTGCACAAAATCCACTTCCGGATGCTCCTGCAGCAGTTTCTCCAAAAGCTGTGGTCCCGAATGAAAAGAAAATCCCACATGCTTAATCAAACCTTTTTCTTTCTGCTCATTTACAAAATCCCACAAGTGCAGTTTGTCATATCTCGCATAGTTATTCTCCATCAAAGCATGTAACAGATAATAGTCAAAGTATCCGGCACCGGTACGCTCCAAACTTGTCTCAAACTGCTTCTTAGCCATTTTCGCCGTTGGCGCTATCATCACATTCAGTTTCGTTGCCAGCGTATAGGATTCTCTCGGATGTCTGTCTACAAGGGCCTTTTTGGCCGCCGCTTCCGAACCGGGGTAAACGTACGCGGTATCAAAATATGTAAAGCCTGCCTCCAAAAAAGCGTCCACCATCTGCTCCGTCTGCCGGATATCAATCGATAATCCTTTCTTCGGCAGCCGCATCAGGCCAAACCCAAGCTTCGGAATTTCTTGTCCTATTGCACCAATGGACTCTTTTTCATATTTTTGTATCTCCATTCTTAACCACTCCTCTCGTTTTATGTTTCTTTCTCATTGTAACAGCCCTGCTTTTTTCTCCTGCCTTGGCTGCCATTTTCCATTTTAGATTCAACGATACTTTTATTGCAGCTTTTCTGCCCACTCCGTTTCCTTAAATCCGGTAAGTACAATACTTTCATCTACAATAAGCGGACGCTTCACAAGCATTCCGTTAGTCGCAAGTAATTTTAACTGCTCCTCCTCACTCATAATCGGAAGCTTATCTTTAAGCTGCATATCCTTATACATAAGACCGCTTGTATTGAAAAACCTCTTAAGCGGAAGACCGCTCTTCTCATACCACATCTTTAACTCCTCATAAGAAGGGTTGTTCTCTACAATGTGGCGGTCCGTATACGTGATATTATGCGCATCCAACCACTTTTTAGCTTTCTGGCAGGTTGAGCATTTAGGGTATTCTAAAAACAACATTATACTATTCTCCAATCCGTTTCACTAAATTTTATTCATCATAACATATTAACAATCAAATTGGAAACGGTTTGCGCGCAGACTGTTCGTCCATCCCCTTCATACACATATCTTAAATATACACGGTAGTTTGACACTTCCTTTTAAACCTCATAACACACAAATCTTGTATTTAATCCTGCTTTTGGCTTATTTTTTTGTCAAATTTGAAAAAATAATACGTGCTAGTTTGCACTAATTGTGTTATAATACTTATGAGGTGATTTTTATGTATGTTTCCATTACTGGTGTAGAGAATAACAAAGATGTTTATAT
>VSOA01000158.1 GCA_009774585.1 Lachnospiraceae bacterium | reverse complement strand
ATGCTTCCGGAAGGGGTGACGGCGGTCATACAGAAAGACAGCTATCCGGTTCTGCCGATATTCAAACTGTTACAGGAGAAGGGCAATCTGGAAGAGAAGATGATGTACAATACATACAATATGGGACTCGGAATGGTGCTGGCAGTGAATCCTGCGGATGCGGATAAGACTCTGCAGGCGCTCGAGGCGGCAGGAGAGAAAGCTTACCTGATTGGAGAAGTGATATCCGGCAGCAGAGAAGTCATACTGAAATAGAGCGGCTAAACAATTGATAAATGAATAGCGATATATGAAAAAGGGAGTGGCGGCAAAATGCTTAGAGTAGTGGTTTGTGTGTCGGGAGGCGGCACGAATTTGCAGGCGGTGATTGACGGCGTAGAGAAGGGTTCCGTGACAAACGTGGAACTCGTGCGCGTGATCAGCAACAACAGAAATGCTTATGCGCTGGAACGTGCCAAGAATGCCGGAATAGAAGCAGTATGCGTATCACCCCGCGATTATACCGACAGGGAACAATTTAACGAGGCGTTTGTGCAGGAAGTAGACGCGGCAGATCCCGATCTGATTGTACTGGCGGGATTTCTGGTGACGATTCCGCCGCAGTTGATTAGAAAATATGAGAATAGGATTGTCAATATTCATCCGTCGTTGATTCCCTCTTTCTGCGGCACGGGTTATTATGGGCTCAAGGTACATGAGGCGGCTATTGAAAGAGGCGTGAAAGTGACCGGTGCGACAGTGCATTTTGTTGACGAGGGCATGGATACGGGACCGATTATTATGCAGAAGGCAGTGGCGGTACAGGATGGCGATACGCCTGAGATATTGCAGCAAAGAGTCATGGAGCAGGCGGAGTGGATTATCCTTCCGTGGAGTCTTAACCTGATTGCCAACGGCAGAGTGACGGTTGAGAATGGACAGGTGCGCGTGTCTGAGTAGGCGGCATCGGAAAGGTGGGAGGTTTTCTAATGAAAGTACTGATAGTAGGAAGCGGCGGCAGAGAACATGCAATCGCATTGAGTGTGGCAAAAAGTGCGAAAGTTGATAAAATATACTGCGCGCCGGGCAATGCGGGAATCGGACAGATAGCGGAGTGCGTACCGATTGGCGCGATGGAGTTTGATAAGCTGGTTGCTTTTGCCGGAGAGCAAGAGATAGATCTGACGATTGTCGGTATGGACGATCCTTTGGTAGGCGGTCTGGTAGACGAGATGGAAGCGGCTGGACTGCGCGTATTCGGTCCGAGGAAAAACGCGGCAATTCTGGAGGGCAGTAAAGCCTTTTCCAAAGATTTAATGAAAAAATATCATATCCCCACGGCAGCGTATGAGAACTTCGATGACGCCGGGAGTGCGCTTGAGTATCTGGAGACTGCGAAGATGCCGGTGGTGTTGAAAGCCGATGGGCTTGCTCTGGGCAAAGGCGTGTTGATCTGCCAGACATTAGAGGAGGCAAAGGAAGGCGTCAGGACAATTATGGAAGATAAGAAGTTCGGTGAGGCGGGTAATCGCATGGTCGTGGAAGAATTCATGACAGGGCGCGAGGTGTCCGTACTTTCTTTTGTGGACGGCAAAACAATCCGCATTATGTCTTCCGCGCAGGACCATAAACGTGCGCTTGACGGTGATCAGGGATTGAATACGGGTGGAATGGGTACGTTTTCGCCGAGTCCTTTTTACACCGAGGAAGTGGATGCATTTTGTCATAAATATATTTATCAGGCGACGGTGGATGCTATGGCGGCAGAAGGACGACCTTTTAAAGGCGTTATCTTCTTCGGTCTGATGCTGACACAGGACGGTCCCCGCGTGTTAGAGTATAATGCGAGATTCGGCGACCCGGAGGCGCAGGTGGTGCTTCCGCGTATGCGGAATGATATGATTGAAGTGGCGGAAGCGTGTATCGACGGAACACTGGATCAGATAGAGCTGCAGTTTGAGGATAATGCGGCAGTATGCGTTGTTCTGGCATCAGAGGGGTATCCTGTGTCTTATGAAAAGGGACTTCCGATTAAAGGGCTGGAGTGTTTTGAGGACAAAGAAGGATATTACTGTTTCCACGCAGGAACGAAACAGACAGAAGACGGAATTGTCACAAATGGCGGCAGGGTTCTTGGCATTACGGCAAAAGGCGCGGACCTTAAAGAGGCGAGAGCCAATGCGTATAAGGCGGCGCAGTGGGTCACATTTGATAATAAATATATGAGAAACGATATCGGTAAGGCAATCGACGAAGTATAAAGTTAACGGACATATATAGCGGCATATATGTATATTGAGACCGTAGAAGGGGGCAAATGCAATGAGCAGCAGGGAAGAAAAGACTGAAAATCTTAGGAAAAGCTTGTTGGATATGAGCAATTATAATATACCGACAATCTGTAAGGAATGCGGCGGCATTCTGGTTTTCAAGGGCGTTGGAGAGTACAAGTGTGAGGATTGCGGAAACTTGGAATATGATGATTACGGTACGGTACGCAATTATATAGAGAAACATCCCGGAATAACATCTGCTCAGGTATCGGAAGCTACAGGTGTCACACAGAAAGCCATCAGAGAGATGCTCAAGGAAGAACGTCTGGAAATCGCTGCGAATTCTAACGCATTTCTGACTTGTGAAATTTGCGGTAAACAAATTCGTTCCGGCAGATACTGCGGCAGATGTGAGGCGGCTTACCACAGAGATATAGAAGAGAAAGCCCGGTCGGCAAGAAATATCAATATGTCCGGTTTCGGGACAGAAAAACATATTGGCGAAGAGGGGTCGAAGCGATTTACCAGGGACCGCTAGAGCTATAAGATTAACAAGGGAGAAAAAACATGATACGAAAGAACAAAGATACGGCACCGGCAAAAAGGCGTTTCCTTACGGGTTTGGCAATGGCACTCAGCATTACATCCATGCTGTGGTGTGAATCATTTGTCAGCAGGGCGGACGCTACGGGCAAAGTTACGGTGGGGTCGGCTAAGATTCGTCAATCGACAGATACTGCCAGCGAAGTGGTAGGAAGTACTTCCCAAGGGAAAACAGTAACGATCAAGAGCCAAGTGACGGATGCTGCAGGAGTGGCATGGTATGAGGTATATATCGACTCAAATAAGACAGGATATATCCGTGCCGATCTGGTTGAAAGCAATAATGACGGAGAGATACCGCAGACAACGGCGAGCGCGCCGGAGCCAGCGAGTGATAATGGGCAGAGTGAATCGACGCTGACCGATGGGGGGACAGAGAGTTCCGGAGGAGGAACAGGCGCCGAAGCTGCGGCGGAAACTGCCATGGATGCACAGTATGCGGCGCTGACCGTGAATTCTAATGTAAGAACGAAGCCGTCTAAGGATTCTGCCGCGGTGGCCAAGCTGAATGAAGGTACGCAGGTAATCGTAAGCGGACAGTCTAACGGAAATGACGGTAAGACGTGGTACTTTGTCACCTTTACCGATGCGGACGGCGCAGAGAAAACGGGATTTGTCCGTTCTGACCTGTTGACATTGGGAGAGATGTTACCGCCGCCGGCAGAACCGGAAACACCGGCAGAACCGGAAGCGCCCGTAGAACCGGAAATGCCTGTAAATAATGACTATGAGCTGGTTTATAAAGATGCGGAAGGCGAATGGTATCTGCTTGATAATACGGCGGGCGGTGAGTTTTCATATGAGCATAAACTCAGTCAGCTTCTGGAAGCCGTAAATAATCAGAGCGAAGAGGCGTCTGAGGATGCCAAGACATTGGTAAAACAGCGTATCGTGATTGTTGTGCTGGTGTTTCTTGCGGTGATACTGATTATAGCAGTGATTATCATGGCGGTCAAACTCAGAGATGCATACTATGAAGACTATGAGGATGAGGATGACGAGGACGAGGACGATGACGATGAGGAAGAGGAAGAAGAGGCGCCGGTAAGACGCAGACGCCGCGTAGAAGAGGAAGAAGAGACGCCGGCAAGACGCAGACGCCGCGTAGAAGAGGAAGAAGAGGCACCGGTAAGACGCAGACGCCGTCCGGAAGAGGAAGAAGAGGCGCCGGTAAGACGCAGGCGCCGTCCGGAGGAAGAGGAGACGCCGGCAAGGCGCAGACGCCGTCCGGAGGAAGAGGAGACGCCGGCAAGGCGCAGACGCCGTGCAGAGGAAGAGGAAGAAAAGGCTCAGGCAGGCGCGGCAGCAGCTGCGAAGCGTAAATCGAAGAATTTCCTGCTCGACGACGACGAATTTGAATTTGAATTCTTAAATATGGACGAGAAGAAATAGAAAGAGTATAAAGTTTTGATGGGATTGGTAAGAAAATGCTCATAGAGATAGATTTTAACAGTGATGAAGCAATCTATATGCAGCTAAGGAATCAAATTATTCTCGGTATTGCCACCTCGCAGTTTCAGGAGGGGGATATGCTTCCGTCAGTCAGACAACTGGCGGATATGATTGGTATTAATATGCATACGGTCAATAAGGCGTATACTGTGTTGAAGCAGGAGGGATATGTCAAAGTGGACCGCAGAAGAGGCGCCGTGATCGCGATAGATATCGACAGAATGCAGGCGATTGAACAGATGCGGGGAGAATTGCAGGTGACACTGGCGAAGGCAAGCTGTAAGAATATTTCCAGAGAAGAAGTGCATGCTCTTATAGACGAAATCTATGAGGATTATGAGAAAGGAATGGATTATTGATGCAGCCACAATTTACGGACAAGGCGAAAGCGGCATTGGCTTTGGCGGAGAGAGCAGCCAGAAGCTTAAGACAGAGTTATGTGGGAAGCGAGCACATCCTGCTTGGTCTTCTGCGGGAGAATACAGGGGTTGCGGCTACGGTTTTACTGAATAACGGTGTGGACGTTGTACAGTTGAAGGAGATGATCAAGGATTTGATCGCGCCGGATAGTTCGGTGCTGATTGCGGAGCGGGACGGATATTCACCGCGCGCGCAAAGCATTCTGGATGAGGCGCACAGACAGGCGGAACGCTTTCACAGCGATAAGACCGGTACGGAGCATATCCTGTTGGCTCTCTTAAAAGAAGGAGAGAATGTAGCTGTCAGACTGTTAAGCACGATGGGCATATCCGTGCAGAAGCTGTATGTGGATGTTCTGGTAGCGATGGGCGAGGACAGCGCGCTCTACAAGGAAGACTTGGGGAAGAAACAAGGCAGAAAGAAGAGTGGTACTTCCACTTTGGATCAGTATAGCCGCGATCTGACGGCACTTGCCAGAGAAGGGAAGCTCGATCCCGTGATTGGCAGGGAAGAAGAAATTACACGGGTGATTCAGATTCTAAGCCGTAGGACGAAAAACAATCCCTGTCTGATCGGGGAGCCGGGAGTAGGTAAGACGGCGGTCGTAGAAGGTCTTGCATCCCGCATTGTCACTGGTGATGTGCCGTTTACCGTACAGAGTAAGAGAGTGCTGACATTAGATTTGTCCGGTATGGTAGCGGGCAGCAAATATAGGGGTGAGTTTGAGGAAAGAATCAAGAAAGTTATCCGGGAAGTGATAGAGGATGGCAATATCGTTCTTTTTCTGGATGAATTGCACACGATTATCGGTGCGGGCGGCGCAGAAGGCGCGATTGACGCTTCCAATATCTTAAAACCGTCGCTGGCGAGAGGCGAGATACAGTTGATCGGCGCTACGACGATTGCCGAATACCGCAAATATGTGGAGAAAGACGCCGCTCTGGAGAGAAGATTCCAGCCGGTGACGGTGGAAGAGCCTACCGTGGAGGAGGCGGAAAATATTCTCCATGGTGTTGCGCACAAATATGAGGAGCATCATCGTGTTACGATTAACGACGAGGCAATCAGTGCAGCGGTAGCGCTTTCTAACAGATATATCAACGACAGAAACCTTCCGGACAAAGCGATAGACCTCATTGACGAGGCAGCGGCAGCAGTGCGGTTGAATGTGACGGCACAGCCCGATAAACTGAGAGAACTGTCGGAAGAAATTAAGAAGATAGATTTACAAATAGAGCGGTCTATCCGTATGGAAGCTTTCACGCAGGCGGCGGAGTTAAAGAAAAAACAGAGCGATTGTATCAGGAAATATGACCGTATTATTAAGCGTATGGAGAAAGAGGAAGAGAAGCGCACTTACGTGGTCGGAGAGAATGAGATTGCGGAAGTGGTAGCTCTCTGGACCAAAATTCCGGTTAAAAAGCTTGCGGAGAAAGAGAGCGAGCGTCTTTTAAAATTGGAATCGATTCTGCACAAGCGTGTGATTGGGCAGGAGGAAGCCGTTTCGGCAGTTTCCAAGGCAATGAGGAGGGGCAGGGTAGGATTACAAGATCCCAATCGTCCGATAGGCTCTTTCCTTTTCCTCGGTCCCACGGGCGTGGGTAAGACAGAACTCAGTAAAGCATTGGCGGAAGCGATGTTCGGATCGGAGAATGCGCTGATTCGTGTAGACATGTCGGAATATATGGAAGGGCATTCGGTGTCCAAGATGATAGGCTCGCCGCCGGGATATGTGGGTTTTGAGGAAGGCGGACAATTGTCGGAGAAGGTGCGCAGGAATCCCTATTCCGTGGTGCTTTTTGATGAAATAGAGAAGGCGCATCCCGATGTGTTCAACGTGCTTCTGCAGGTGCTTGACGACGGACATATCACAGATTCGAAAGGAAGAAAAGTCAGTTTCAAAAATACGATATTGATTATGACCTCCAATGCAGGCGCACAGAGGATCATCGACCCGAAGAACTTGGGATTCGGGGCGCAGACGACGGAAGATCAGGATTATGATAAGATGAAGAGCGGCGTGATGGAAGAGGTAAAGAGACTTTTTAAGCCGGAATTTATTAATCGTATTGACGAGATTATGGTGTTCCATCCGCTTAACAAGGACGACATGAAGAGGATTGTCACCTTGCTTTCCAAGAATCTGACCAAACGCTGTAAGGAACAGATGGAGATAGAACTGACGATCACGGCATCGGTGAAAGAATGGCTGATTGAGAAGCATATGGACGCTAAGATGGGCGCAAGACCTATGAAAAGGGCAATCCAGTCCGAAATCGAAGACGCTTTGGCGGAGGAGATTCTTCTTGGAAATGTGAAGCGGGGAGATACTGTGTCTGCAGGACTTAAGAATAAGAAAATAGTGTTTACAGTACGCGATGATAAATAATACAAAGACTTAGGAGGAGAAACATCATGGCTGTAGTAGAAGAGTTAGTGCGAACAGAGGAAAGCGGCGCAATCAGCTTTGGAAATTATAAGCTGGGTGCCAAGGCAAAAGTGGAAAATTACGAGCATGGCGGTGACTTGTATAAGGTGAAAACTTACAAGGAGTTGACCAAATTAGAGAAAAACGGAATGTTTGCTTATGAGTCACAGCCCGGCACAGGCGTGCTTGATTTTGTTGAGACAGAAGACGGCGTTACTTTTACGGTAGAGGCGGATGAAGACGCGCAGATTACGGTAGGACTGAAAGAGGATACGGAGTATGACGTTACCGTGGACAATGTGAATATCGGTACGATGAAAACGAACTTAAGCGGCAAGCTGAGTATCAGCATCGAGTTAGCAAATGCCGGAGAGATCGCGGTTAAGATCGTTAAGAATGGCTAAGAGTAAGACCGGGACAGTATTTTATTGTCAGAATTGCGGATATGAGTCCTCCAAATGGATGGGACAGTGCCCCGGTTGTAAAGAGTGGAACAGTATGGTGGAGGAGAAGGTTCACACGGGAGCGGGAACAAAGCGTGGCGGGGTCAGAAGCGTGCAGGGGTCCGGTTCGGTGAAACCTTCTAATCTGTCGGAAGTGAGTATACAGGAAGAGATGCGTATGCGGACGCATATGGCAGAGCTTGACAGAGTGCTGGGTGGCGGTATCGTACCCGGCTCTTTGACGTTGGTGGGCGGTGATCCGGGAATCGGCAAATCCACGCTGCTGTTACAGGTGTGCCGGCATATGGCGGCGGACAACCGTAAGGTTCTGTATATTTCCGGGGAAGAATCTTTGCGTCAGATTAAGCTTCGTGCAAACAGACTGGGTGAATTTACGGATAACTTACTTTTATTGTGCGAGACGAGTCTGGAAATCGTGGAAGATACGATACGCAGTGTGATGCCGGATATCACCATCATAGATTCCATTCAGACGATGTATCATGAAGAGATATCCGCCGCACCGGGAAGCGTGTCGCAGGTAAGGGAATCGACGAATGTGCTCTTACAGCTTGCCAAAGGACTGAATGTCTCTATTTTTATCGTGGGACATGTGACAAAAGAAGGAACCGTGGCAGGACCGAGAGTATTGGAGCACATGGTAGACACCGTATTGTATTTCGAGGGGGACAGGCATGCCTCCTACCGCATTTTGCGGGGAGTGAAGAATCGTTTTGGATCTACGAATGAAATAGGCGTCTTTGAGATGAAAGAAGAAGGGCTGGTTGAAGTTAAGAACCCGTCCGAATTTATGCTGAACGGGAAGCCGGAAGGTGCGAGCGGTTCGATCGTATCATGTTCCATGGAAGGGACGCGACCGATTCTTCTGGAGATTCAGGCGCTTGTGTGTCACAGCAATTTCGGTATTCCGAGAAGGCAGGCGATCGGAACTGATTTTAACAGGGTAAATCTGCTGATGGCGGTTTTGGAAAAAAGGCTTGGCGTCCAGATGT
>VSOA01000157.1 GCA_009774585.1 Lachnospiraceae bacterium | reverse complement strand
AGGGATTCGAACCCTCGTGCCCCGGAGGGCTAACGCATTTCGAGTGCGCCCCGTTATGACCACTTCGATACAACTCCGTACGAGTAAGATTATAAGTTGAATTGCGGTGAATGTCCACTGTTTTTCACAAAACTTTTTTATTTTTGGAGACGGCAACATTATGACACAAGATGAAAAATATATGAAAGAAGCTTTAAAACAGGCAAAAAAAGCATATGAATTAGGAGAAGTGCCGATTGGCTGTGTGATTGTCTATCAGGGTAAAATTGTCGGCAGGGGATATAACAGGCGTAATACAGACAAAAATACGCTTGCGCATGCCGAAATTACCGCGATCAATAAGGCGAGCAAGAAGATAGGCGACTGGAGGCTGGAGGGGTGCACTCTGTATGTGACGCTGGAGCCGTGCCAGATGTGTGCAGGCGCTATCGTGCAGGCGCGGATTACCGAAGTGGTCTTGGGCAGCATGAATCCTAAGGCGGGTTGCGGCGGTTCAATTCTGAATATCTTGGAAATGCCGGAATTTAATCATCAGGTACAGGTCAAAAGAGGAGTGCTCGCGGAAGAATGCACACATATGCTGACCACGTTTTTTAAAGAGCTGCGAATCAGAAATAAACAAGAAAAAGAACAACGTAAAGCCGAACAAGAAGAGGAAAATCCAAGTGATTAATTCACACTCTACATTAAGAAGAACTAGTTGTGAAGACAATCAAAATGGGATATAATGTTCACGTAAGCATTGAGCGCTGCCAGACTATGAGATGGCAAAATGACTGCTTGCAGTCAATTTTGACAGATTATAGGCTGATAGGGCGAAAGCCCGTGAGCGAGACGGAGCGGCAGCGAAGCGTTCATGAGCGGGCATTGAGCAAACATTATTGACGAGGAGGAAGTGCAATGAAGAGAATAGGTATGTTGACCAGCGGCGGAGATTGTCAGGCATTGAATGCGGCAATGCGCGGTGTGGTTAAGTGTTTGTCCTGCAGTGGAGAAGACGTTGAAATTTATGGCTTTCTGGACGGTTATAAAGGACTCATTTATGGTGATTTTCGTATGCTGACAGGTCATGATTTTGCAGGTATTCTGACCAAGGGCGGTACGATTCTCGGCAGTTCCAGAACACCTTTCAAATTAATGCGTGAGCCGGATGAGAACGGACTTGATAAAGTGGAAGCAATGAAACAGAATTACTACAAGCTGAAATTAGACTGTCTGGTAATTTTAGGAGGCAACGGTACTCATAAATCTGCGAATATGCTGCGAGAGGAAGGACTCAACGTAATTACGCTTCCGAAGACGATCGATAATGATTTGTGGGGCACGGATATGACCTTCGGTTTCCAGAGTGCCGTGAACATAGCAACGGACTGTATCGACTGCATCCATACGACGGCTTCTTCACACGGACGTATTTTTATCGTGGAAGTTATGGGGCATAAAGTGGGATGGCTTACTTTGAATGCCGGCATGGCAGGCGGTGCGGACATCATATTGATTCCGGAGATTCCTTATGATATTGATAAAGTAATTATGGCAATTAATGAGCGCGAAGCAAGAGGTTCCAGATTTACGATTATGGCAGTGGCGGAGGGAGCAATTTCCAAAGAAGACGCGAAGCTGTCTAAGAAAGAATATAAAGAGAAGATGAAGAACTATGCATACCCTTCTGTTTCATATGAAATTGCAGATAAGATTCAGAAGAAGAGCGGCAAGGAAGTACGCGTTACCGTTCCGGGACATACGCAGCGTGGCGGTAGCCCGTGCCCGTATGATCGTGTATTCGCAACCAGACTTGGTGCGGAAGCCGGTAAGCTGATCTTAAAGGGCGAGTATGGTTTTATGGTAGGTTATAAGAACAGAGAAGTAGTCAGAGTACCGCTTGAGGAAGTGGCAGGTAAACTCAAGATGGTATCGCCGGATGCGACAATCGTGAAGGAAGCGAAGATGGTCGGCATCAGCTTTGGCGATTAGTAGGAGAAATAATGTCATATACAGCGCTTTATCGCAAATTCCGTCCGAGTCGTTTTGAGAACGTGAAAGGGCAGGAACATATTGTCACTACATTACAAAATCAAATAAAAGCCGAGCGAATCGGGCATGCGTACCTGTTCTGCGGAACCCGCGGAACAGGTAAAACATCGATTGCCAAAATATTTGCCAAGGCAGTTAACTGTGAACACCCTGAAGGCGGCAGTCCATGCGGTGAATGCACTTCATGTAAGGCAATCGCAGCAGGCGCGAGTATGAATGTGATCGAGATAGATGCGGCTTCTAACAATGGTGTGGATAATATCCGTGAAATCGTGGATGAAGTATCCTATTCACCGGCGGAAGGCAAGTACAAGGTTTACATTATTGATGAGGTTCATATGCTCTCGATAGGAGCGTTTAACGCGCTTCTTAAGACGTTGGAAGAGCCGCCGTCCTATGCGATTTTTATCTTGGCGACTACGGAAGTCCATAAAATACCGATTACAATTCTGTCAAGATGCCAGAGATATGATTTCAGGCGGATTACCATTGACACGATTGCGTCAAGATTGAGAGAATTGATGGACGAGGAGCAGATTCAGGTGGAGGAGAAGGCGCTCCGGTATGTGGCAAAGGCGGCGGACGGTTCCATGAGAGATGCTCTCAGCTTGCTAGATCAGTGCATTGCTTTTCATTTCGGGCAGGAACTGACTTATGATAAAGTGCTGGATGTGTTGGGCGCCGTGGACACGGAGGTGTTTGGCAGGCTGCTTCGGCATGTGCTTGATCGGGATGTGACCGGATGCATCAGTCTTTTGGAAGAGATTGTGATGCAGGGAAGAGAACTTACCCAGTTTGTGACAGATTTCACATGGTATCTGCGTAATCTTCTGTTGGTCAGATCCTCTGATGACATAGAGGATGTAATCGACGTTTCTACGGATAATCTTGCAAGACTTCGGGAAGAGGCAGGTATGATCCAGACAGATGCCGTCATGCGTTATATCCGTATCTTTTCCGAACTGTCGGGACAGATTAAATATGCGGCGCAGAAACGTATTTTAATAGAAATTGCTTTGATTAAACTCTGCAGACCGGATATGGAGAAAGATTATGAATCTATCGTAGAGCGTATTAGGGCTGTGGAGGAAAAGATAGAGAACGGCGTGATCGCGGTATCGTCAGGAGAAGCATATCCGGCAGAGGGTGGAGGCGTATATGGAAGTGTGTCTCAGACGCCTTTAGGCGCAGGCACGCTGAAAGAATGTCCGCCGCTTCCCAAGGCGATTCCGGCGGACGTTCAGGCAGTAGTTGACAAGTGGGCGTCAATCGTAGGGCAGGCGTCCATGCCGATGAAACAGTATCTCAGGAATGCCGGACTCAGTCTGGGTGGAGATAACAAGCTAATGGTTGTGGTGGAGGACGGTCTTGCTTCCGACTATTTTCTAAAGCAGGAAGGGCATAAAGAGTTACTGGTGCAGATGGTATCGGAGGCTGCCGGCAAGGAGATAGATGTGACGCTACAGAGCGTGCCCGATCGTGGCACTTTTGTACAGAACTATGTGGATCTGAGTCAGTTGATCCATATGGATATAGAAGTTGAAGAAGAATAATGGAGGACTAGTATGGCAAAACGTGGTGGATTTCCGGGTGGAGGTATGCCGGGGAATATGAATAATCTGATGAAGCAGGCACAGAGAATGCAGCGCCAGATGGAAGAGAGTCAGAAGGAACTGGAAGTCAAAGAGTTTGTTGCGAAAGCCGGTGGCGGTGCGGTAGAAGTGACCGTGACGGGTAAAAAAGAGATTACGAAGGTTAAACTGTCTGAGGAAGTGGTAGATCCTGACGATATTGAAATGCTGGAGGATCTTGTGATGGCAGCGGCAAATGAGGCCCTTAGAATGGCTGAAGATGCCAGCAACGAGATAATGAATAAGATGACCGGTGGTCTGGGCGGAGGATTTCCGTTCTGATGGAGTTATACAGCGGACATATCAATAAGTTAATAGAAGAATTAGCCGGACTGCCGGGAATCGGTTCTAAATCTGCACAGCGGCTCGCATTCCATCTGATTAATATGCCGAAGGCGCGGGTGGAAAGACTGGCTCATGCGATTGTCGATGCAAAGGAGAATGTGCGGTATTGTGAAGAATGCTATACTCTGACGGACAAAGAAATGTGTCCGGTGTGCGCGAATGTAAACAGGGATCACGGCACAATTATGGTAGTGGAAAACGCAAGGGATTTGGCGGCATACGAAAAGACAGGTAAGTACAGCGGCGTTTATCACGTACTGCATGGCGCGATTTCTCCTATGCTCGGAATCGGACCGAATGATATTAAACTCAAAGAACTGATGCATCGTCTGGAAGGGGACGTGAGTGAGGTGATAATCGCGACCAACTCCAGCTTGGAAGGCGAGACGACGGCAATGTATATCAGTAAGCTGATCAAACCGACGGGAATCAAAGTTACGAGAATAGCCAGCGGCGTTCCGGTGGGCGGTGACTTGGAATATATTGACGAAGTCACATTACTCCGGGCATTAGAGGGAAGAGTTGAACTGTAGCAAAGACATGTAAGGAAGCGGACGGCCGCTTCAGAAGGGAGATTACAATGGGGGTAGAGAAAGAAAAATTTGGAACGACAAGAGATGGTAAAGATGTGTATGCGTACACTCTTTATAATGCGAATGGGATGCGCGCCAAGATTATCAATTTTGGCGCGAATCTGGTCAGCCTTCTCGTGCCGGACCAAAACGGAAATTTGGAAGATGTGGTATTAGGATACGATACGCTTGAAGGGTATTACGGCAACGGCAGCTTCTTAGGAGCGACAATCGGACCGAGCGCTAATCGGATTGCAGGTGCAGGCTTTGAAATAAACGGCAAGAAGTATCAGATTGATGTGAACGACGGAGTCAATAATCTGCACAGCCATATGGAAGAAGGATATCATAAGCAGCTCTGGGAGGCAGAGGAAGGGGCGGACAGTGTAACGCTTACAATTGAAGGCAAGGACGGAGAGATGGGATTTCCGGGTAATAAAAAAGTATCCATGACGTTCAGTCTGTCTGACGATAATGCGCTCAAACTGAGTTATCATGGAACGTCTGACGCCGATACAATCATTAATATGACGAATCATACATATTTTAACCTGTCAGGACATAAGGCAGGGAAGATTGAGGATCACTTACTACAGATCAATGCGTCCAACTATACTCCGGTGGTTCCCGGCTCGATTCCTACTGGAGAGATTGCGCCTGTAGCGGGCACACCGATGGATTTTACTCAAATGAAGCCAATTGGACAGGATATTAATGCGGATTTTGAGCAACTGAAAATAGGACAAGGATATGACCATAATTTCGTGATTGATCATGCCGACGGAACACTTAGAGAAATTGCGCAGGCGGAGGACTTAAAGAGCGGAAGAAAGCTGAAAGTATTTACAAATCTGCCCGGCGTGCAATTCTATGCCGGTAATTGTATCGGTGAGGAAATTGGTAAAGAGAATGCCGCATATGGACCGCGCATGGGATTTTGTCTGGAAACACAATATTTTCCTGATAATATTCACCATTCTAATTTTGCGCAGGCTGTTTTCGGACCGGGTAAAGATTATGATTCCGTAACGGTTTATCAGTTTGTGTAAGCGTTGATATGTAAGGTGTGATACATAAGGAATAGATTATTAAGAGGCTTTGCAGGACAAAGATTGAATGTGTTTTGCATAAGCCTCTAATTTTGTAAGACATCGGGGAGAAATATCGCGTATTTTTCCATATTTTTTATAATAGGCATGCTATAGTAACTTTATAGTGCTGCAAGACTGCCTGTATGCAGTCCGTAAGGTGCGGACTTCGGAATGGAGTGAATGAAATGGAACAGTCATCGATTATCATTCACAAAGGAGGAAGAGAAGAGAAATACCAGCTTTTCGTGGAGGACTATGTACTCTCTTATTTAAAAGGAGAAACCGGACGATTAGAGTTGTCAGAGTTCCTTTTCTATGGATTTAAAGAAAAAAACGGTAGGAAGTATATGATATACGGAGCGGGGCGAAACGAGAAGCCGGCGCATTTTGATAAATATGATCTGCTGGAAGAGGTCGGGTGCTGCTTGACGCAGGCAGGACCTGCTTTTTTGATAAGAGAAGAGGATGGCTCCGTGTACGAAATAAAAGGTTATGAAGTCTTTTACCAAGACAACAAAGAAATGCAGAATTACCTGATTGAGCGTAAAAAAGAAGATGGTGAAAACGTACAAAGCAGGAGAGAACGGTCGGACTACTTAAAGTCGGATATGTTTACCGGCACCGGTAAAACGGATAAGTACAAGCCGACAGCCAGAAAAACGCCGCATAATACCATTACGGTGCAGTTGGGTATTATTCTGGTGGCGTTGGTTGCTATCGTGATCAATTCCACAAACAGCTATGATAAGATGCAGGATTTAAATCAATCGGCCGAGGAAGTGCTTTTTGCATTGGAAAATCAGGAGGCGGAAGACGTGCAGACTCCCGGTGGTGAGAAGTCGGAAATTGTCATAGAGCGTGATGTGGTGCAGGAAGAAGATATTTTAAAACTTGCAACACTTGAAAACGAGGAGCAAACAGCAGGGCAAGACGAAGAGGCGGAAGCGGCGCCGCAGGAGGAAGACGATGCAGGGCAGGGTGGAGATAGTGCAGAAAGTCCGACAACGGAAGACGATAGGGATATAGAAGCACAGGCTGCAAATCAGAACAACGGACAAGAAACAGATGCTGGAGCGGAGACAGCAGAAGATAATGAGCCGCAGGAGGAAGAACTGGAGGCACTCTCCCGAAACGTAACGAGATATTACAAAGTGGAGCGGGGTGATACTTTATATACAATCAGTCAGAAAATATACGGAGATACTGCGTATGTGCAGAAAATATGTGAGTTAAATCAAATAACGGATCCGGATAATATTCGTTACGGACAAAAAATAATACTGCCATAGGAAAATGTGTGTTACAATAAACAAAGATATTGCCATGGGGAAGAGGAACAACGTATGACTAGCGTTAGAGACTACCTGAAAAAGAAAAGAGAAAGAAGCGACGAGAAAGTCAGAATCAGTTACCGGGAAAAGATTAAAAGTCATAAGTTTACGATTTTTTATCGGACAATCTTGGTTATCATATTAATTACTGCTATTATTGCGGCGCTTTATGTTCAATGGAATAATAAAATATATTCGCAGGCGGCGGTGCTGTCATCCGTTGAAATCAGTATAACACAGGGGTCCAACCTGTTACCCTTTTCAGGATATCTTTTGACATACAGTAAAGACGGTGCGGGGTGTATGGATGTCAAAGGAAATGCGGTCTGGAATCAGACATTTGAGATGCAGAACCCTATGGTAGATATCTGTCAGAATGCAGTTGCAATAGGAGATTATAACGGCAGAACTATTTATGTGATGAATACCGCGGGTGTTATGGGAAGTATAACGACGAGCAAACCGATTCGTGATTTCTGTGTGGCATCTAACGGCGTGGTGGCAGTAGTTTTAGATGATACCGATACTACATGGATTTATTTATATGACGCAAACGGAAAGGAACTGATCTATTTCCGGACAACCATGAAAGAGAGCGGGTATCCGATTAATGTGTCCATTTCACCAAACGGACAGATTGTTTGCGTATCATATCTTTTTGTGGACAGTGGTCAGATGAAATCCAGCGTGGCTTTTTATAATTTTGGAGACGTCGGACAGAATAGTACCAATAATTATGTCAGCGGATATGATTATCTGAATGCGATTGTGCCTCTCACGAGATTTCTTGATAATAAATCGGTGTTTGCGGTATCTGATGACAGAATTATGTTTTATGCCGGTGCGCAGAAGCCGATGAGCGTGGCGGAGAAACTGATTAGCGACGATGTGCAGAGCGTGTATTATGGCGGGGAGTATATAGGTCTTGTGTTTAACAACACGGAGAACAGTAACAGATACAAGTTGGATGTATATCATAAATCAGGAGAGTTACGACAATCAATTGAGTTCGACATAGACTATAGGGATATTCTGTTCTATGAAGATCAAGTGATTATTTATAATGAAACAGAGTGCAGTATCTATAATAGCAGCGGGACCGAGAAATACAGGGGACAGTTTGATAAGACAGCGCTCATGCTGATACCGCAAAACAGCGCGTACCGATACATGGTTGTAACGCCTGACTCTATTGATGTGATTGAACTGCAATAGAATATGTGATGTATGCAAAAGATATGCATGACGGAAAGTAGTGAACCGGATGGTCAGACTGATATTTACACTGATTGTTTTTCTATTATTTGTTTGGAGAATAAAAAAAGGATTTCATAATGGAATCATGAAGGAAATCGTTACGCTTTTGTCGGGAGTGGTTTCTCTGATTTGCGTAGCGCTCATTTTCTTTGCCATATCCAGTGCGATGGCAAAAGCCATGAGTACGCTTACGGTATGTATTGTGATTCTGGTTCTGCTGGGCATTGCCTTTAAATTATGCAGTTTGATATTTACTCCTATTTTGGCGTTGAGCAATATCAGTGTTATCGGAGGAGTGGATAAAATTCTCGGTGCGGTCATGGGAGCGGCGGAAGCGCTTGTTCTTTCATGTCTGGTTTTCTTTGTGCTGGATTATCTGGGCGTATATATTATATAAATAGTGGCGGTAAATTCGACATGAAATTCTGTTAGAAAT
>VSOA01000156.1 GCA_009774585.1 Lachnospiraceae bacterium | reverse complement strand
GTTTCAGGTAGATCTTTTTCATAATGTTAAGCGGCGACAGTCTTCTGCGGTCTGCCTTCTCATCCGCCTTTATCCCTAGGTCCGGTTCCTTCCCTACAGTGATCCTGCCTGCTGTCTTCAGATGTGCTTTTGCTGCACTAAACTCATTTTCAACTGCCGTTATTTTTTCAACTGCAATCTGCATGTCAACCTCAGCACTCCTTGCCTTATCACGCATCGCTATCATTTTCTCCTTGACTCCGAGAAATCCACATACATTATTCAGCGCTTTGGTTCCCATGTCCCTGAATTTCTGCGTTACTTCTCCTGCTTTCGTGTTAAGATCCTGCTTCATATCCTGCAAATGCTGATGCTGTGCTGCCAGTCCCCGGTCCACCTGCTCACTGACCTTGGACAGCACCCCTTTTCTGGCAGAACTTGCTTCCATCTTTTCCATGACAGTATTCAGTTGCTGTTTTACATCTGCAAGTTCCTGCATCATGGAAAGCTGGTTTTCCTCCATTCTTTGCATTTGTTCCAGCAGGATATTTACCTGCTGCTGTTCACGGACCATATTTGCTACTGTTAAAATTTTCAACAGTTCCACAACTTTTTCAATGTGTACGTTATTCGCGTTGCTTCTGTTTTCGACTATAACCTGTGGTGTCATTTTTTCTCCTTCCATTTTGTAAATTGTTTATGCGATATCGCATATGATATTCTCTATTGAATAATCAAGTTTTTTCCATACTGCATCATCTCCTTTCCTGCAATAAAAAAGCAGCCCTTTAGGCTGTCTGCAAAATCAAATATGCGACGTCGCATATTTAGATACCCTCTTATATGTTTACGGTTTGTAAGCTATCTGTCGCTCCGTTCATCGTGTAAAAGCTGGGCGAAACTCATGTCTTTATCTTTTTCACTGTCTTTCTGCTTTATTTTATCTTTGTTTTCTACCAGCTTCCCCATCACAGATGTCTTCGTATGTTCCTGCGCTTGTGTTTCGAAAATGTCACCGGACTGCAGCTTCCTGTACGTATCATAGGGCAGCAGATTATCAATCCTGATATTTTCATTCTTTCTGGGACTATATATGTAAGCTTTGTCTTGTCTTATTTCTTCCGGAGTAAACCACTTAGAAAAGACGCTCGTCTGGTTTTCTTCACCATAGATATACATACCTTCCGGTGCACTGACAAACATAAATCCGGAAGCTAGGAAATCCCCTTCTTTATTTTCTAAAAAATTTTTTGCATCCTTTAATGAGAGAAAGCCGCCTAATGCCTTAAAATCACGTGTACGTTCATGATACCGACCTGCAATATAATTAAATTCCATATAATCACCATCCTTTCATCAAAGCACTGATAACGGAATTTAAAATATCTGCTAACAGATAAAACGAAAGAAACCCCAGAAACATAAAAACCATACGCAACAGAGAAAAGAATACCCTGACACAAAGAGGCTTCCCAGTGTGAAGACGGGTAAAAAACAAGTAATCTTTTATACATTTATTCATCTCATCATTCACCTCCTTTTCTTGTTGTGATTCCGCGGTTTATACTTCTTTTTCCGGCGATATACATATCTGCCGTAGGTGTCAACGTTGCAACAGACAAGCTGTGATATAGGTATATGTTCGAGATAATCGTAAAAATCATTCTTCATCTTCTTTCTCATCCTTTTTATTCACTTTTTTCCACTCCGCGTCGTCCGGTTCCACAAGCCCGTAGGGACAAAGAGGACAGTAGGGAAACTCCGGCGTAACGCATGTGATATCAAATTTATTCATCCCAATATCTCCTTGAGCCGCCATACTTCCATTTATAATAACACTGTGCAAGACTCGCAAAGTTAATCGCCATCGAATATGCATTTAGACCAGCGGCAAATATATAGATCATGGACCAAACAAAACCGCCATCAGAGTACACACTGCAAAACACAAGAGCAGCGGTTGATAAAACCAGTAAAATAAAACGCAGCACAATTGACACCCAGATCATTTTCTGTCACCCCCTAACTTGAATGCTTCCACATACTCATGAAGTCCCAACTGTTCCGCCATGTCACGCATTTTGTGCATTCTGTCAAGTGACTGTACAAACCCGGTACAGCAGTTATTTTCAGGTATCACTTTCTCTTCCTTATTCATCTTTTACAATCCTACCTTTCTTTTAAGACTTTCCAGTGTCCAGTAATCACCACGTGACCCACAGCCGGAACAGCGGCGCTTATGTTTTGTGCATTCTGCCTTTTCGCTGTACGTCACATTTCCCAGTGCTTTCCAGTACCGGTTACAAAACGGTATCAGTATCATTTCCCTCCTGCTCCTCTCCATGCTAATTCTTCAATAACTCCTTTTCCAGAGCATCAAAATCATACTGGTTCTGTTCAAATCTGTTAAAAGGATTTCCCGTCTGATATGGCGGGCTGGTTCCTCCTCCTGCAGTTCTGATTCCCTGCATGATATTGTCCAAATATGTATTGATCAGGTTGGAGAGCATCCGTATTGGCTCCCGCCGCTGCTTATCTTTTATTGCAAGGCATACCTGTTCCAGTGCCTGTGCCGTCATGAGCTGCCGGAAATCCTCTTCACGCCTGCATAATTCATGGAACACGGCTTCAGTAAGATTTTTGGAGCAGGAAACTGCTATGGCATCCACCCTGAGACGTTCACGCAGTTTTTGTTCCTCTTCCTGATCAAGAAGATATTGCTTTCTTGATTTATTCTGTTCCTCGTTCTGGATCCCGGCAGAGATAACACCTGCGCCTGAGGAAGAAGAATAAGTACTTGATTCTTTAGTATTTAATATATTAGTATTTAATAGCATGCCTTTTTCGGTTTGCCGTTTTCCCGTTTGCCGTTTTTGGCATAACGGGAAAAACGCTGTATTTTCAGCCGTTTGTCCGTTTTGGCATAACGGTGGTTCATCTTCCATTTTGGGTTCTGTTATCTCTTGCGCAGGATCTTCTTTTTCTTCGACCGCCTTTTCATATATGGTATATTCCATTGCAATAAAATGTCCGTTATCATCCCTTAACTGCTTACGTGTCAGATATCCGCATTTTTCCAGTTCTGCCAATCCGCTATTCGTTGCCTTGATTCCATCATCAGACAGACTTGCCAGTCCTTCGATTGTGTAATTCCAGTCATCCGGAAGGGACAGCATCGTTGACAGTAACCCCTTTGCTTTCCACGAAAGCCGTTTGTCTTTAAAGTGATAATTGCTCAAAGTCGTGTAATTACAGTTTTTTACCACTCTTATTACGTTTGATTTTGACATAGACACCTCTGCCCTTTCTTTTTATTCAGGTCAAATAATATGACTATATGAAACTAGATTGGGTAATCTACAAGTTCATTGAACTCCTGATCTGTCACGTCATGCAGTTTAATTCTTGTATGGTATGAGGTCTCATTTATACTTGGATCCCCGCTGTCTGCATATGTCCTCAGCATTTTTAATGCTGACTTTTTGTCCCTTGTGTTACAGTTTTTAATGAGCATGATTTCTTCTATCGTAAAATCATTCAAAATATTCATTATCTTTCTCCTCCTCGTTCAAATCTCTCATGACTACGGCTGTCTACAGATTTTTCTTTGCTGGTTGTTTCTGCTTTCTTTATCTGCTCTTGTTTCTTATGAAGATTATCTAGGACTGAGGATCTTTGAACGGTCTGCTCTGCCGTATTAGTGTAAGGTTCATAACCATTTGCTGCACATATTATTATTCCTCTTTCATATGTGCTTTTGCAGCTTCTGCTACAGCCTTATATTCCATCGCATATCGGTTTTCGCCGTGTGTTTCAAATACTTTTAATAGAAATTCGTCAATGTTTCCACAAAAGCATCCACAATTAACAAATATATCTTTATCCATGTTTCTGAAAAATGTCGTATAACTATTCCGACTTCCGATGGGACCAACCACAAGCAAGTGATGGCTGTCTAATACCATTGCATTCTTGGAAAGTGATGCTTGACCACTAACCTCTACATCTCCAAAGACTTTTGCCTCTCCGTGAATTGCTGCACCATCTAAAACCTTCGCATTATCGTAAACCCACGCATTGTCGTGAACCCATGCGTTGCCGCAAACCAATGCGTTGTCGTAAACCTTCGCATTGCCGCAAACCTTCGCATTATCATAAACCCATGCACCTCCTGTCTGTGATAAGTTTTCTTCTCTTTCGATAAATCCACCAAGTTCTCCTGAGTTAATAACACGATAAGGATTCCGCCCGGTATTTAAAAATGTTGTGACTGCCCTAATACGATGCAACGTTCGCCCTACTACTCTTATTGTTTCATCTGTGAATTCATACTTTTTCATTGCTTTCTCTTCACTTTCTCCTCCCTTTCCCTCCAATGCAGAAAGGCAGCACAAAGGCTGCCTCTCTGTCCTGTCAAAATTTTGGAGGAAATCTGGCAGGAAGTTCTATATATTCATGCGATTGCAATATATAGCTGATATATTTATTTATATGCTTTCTGTATGTTTTTGAGAAAATCAATCAGATACGTCAAAGAATCGGAATCATGCCGGTACGACTCATCATATGTGTCCACATATCCTCTCTTGTTCTTTTCAAGAAGATGGTAAAAACACTCATCCTCAATTTGCTTGCTAAAATAAGAATGGCGTTGTAGATATTCTGCTACAACTAAACGACTGCCATCAGGAAAATCAAATTTGTAATAATTTACGTCTATGTGCTCATCCCGATACCACAGTCCCCACTCTTTATAATTTTCCAGCCATTCCGCACGTTGTTTGTTATTTTTCAGCATTGGAAGTTCTGGCTGATCTGAACAGTTATCTTCACCTCTATAGGATTCTGATAAATCCAAGCATTCACTTGGCTCTTCATCACGTTTTAATGCCCCTAAAGATTGCAACTGCTCCGTGTCTTCTGTTTCTTCAGGTATTTCCCGGTATGCAGCGTCAATCACCTCTTCCATGCCGTCATCCCCTGACTCATCCAGTGCAACATGTGTACTGGACACATCATTTATATGCGACGTCGCATATTTTTCTTCTTCAGGATTCGGATCATGCTGCTCCACCTTCTCTGATGACGGTAAATATTCCGGAAAGTCTCTTTCAATGCTTGTCTGCCCGGGCAATTCACTTTCCATTGTATTTACCGCTTCTTTAGCGATGCAAAAACATGATCCCGGCATCAGTTGCTCCAACTCCCTTACGCGCTTTACAAAATACGCCCATGTAATCTCAACAGAATCATTAATGGAGATTCCCCTTGGACTGCACTGGTAATTGATCTTGTCATAATCCATATTGCCGGCATTGCCACTTGCATGACTTTTCCCATATTGCTCGAGCATATATCCTTTTAATCCTGCCCTGTCATTTTCTGATATATCATACAAAAAACACTTGCAAAACAGTCTTAGTTCACCATCATCCGGTTTATTGACAATTCTTTCATTTTTTACAGCGCGTATTTCAGTGACAGTCATATCAGATGTAACATGCTCCATCTCCTCCGGCTCCATCGGCAACATCTCTATCATCTGTGATTTGTCAAATCCGGCATATCTCTCATCCAGTTCCGGAGAATTACCATTCTTGGAAAATTTTTCGCATATCTTGATAAGTCTTGAAGTTGATGACTGGGAATATCCCAGCTTGTCTGCTGCACACTCATTTACATTTTCATAACCATCTTCTTTATATAGCTCCTCATCCCGTATGTGCTTCAGATACCATCCTATCTTTACAAAAGACTTTTGTACCTTCTGTGATTCATCTTGGATGATTTCAAGTGAATCTTTATATCCTACGTGCTCCGGTTCAAGCAGCCCCGATTTTCCAAAATCCATGACATTAAAATTGACTGCCATAAAGATCACCTCCCCAAAGTCATAGATGACAGAAATTCATCCGTAAACTTTCCGTATGCGCCGGAAACTTTGCCTGCTGTATCATATTCATATATACTCTTTCCATAGGAAGGTGCCTCTTCTGCCTTTACGCTGCGGGGTATGTAGTTATCATATATCCTGATATTTTCACCGTATGCATTCATGAGTATTTTCTGCACGTCACGGAAGGAGGTTGTCCTGTCATTAACACAAGTGTATAATATTCCCGATATTTTTAAGGTATCATTCAGTCCATTGGACTTAATCGAACCGATTGTCTGCAATAACTGTTCCAAGCCCCTTACACTATAGTATTGAGCATGCAGGGGAATGATGATTTCATCTGCTGCTACAAGTGCATTGATTGCTATCAGATTAAGCGACGGCATACAGTCAATGATTATGTAGTCATATTCGTCTCGGATCATATCCAGATATGTCTTCAATACTTTTTCCCTTCCAAAAAGCAACGATATCAATTCCGTTTCCAGCACGGACAATTCTATATTTGCCGGCATTAAGCTTATCCCTTCAGGATGACACATAATACCATAGTCCTTCGTGATCGAATAATCTTTGTTGATGATTCTTCGCAAGATAGTTGATATCGTGATTTCCAGATTATCTGCTTCAAATCCCAGCCCCTGCGTCGCATTACCCTGCGGATCCAGATCGACTAACAATACTTTATTCCCTTTATTTACTAATCCTATTCCCAGATTGATCGCGGTCGTGGTCTTTCCCACTCCGCCTTTTTGATTTGCAATCGCAATAATTGTACTCATATTAATTTCCTCCAAAAATTAATCTTTTTTCATCTCTTTTATCATTTCTGTAATTCTTTCTTTTGCTTCCTCATCCACCTCTTCTTGTTTTTCCATGATTGTAAATGGCGGATCTGCGCGTATCTTGTTGATGATTACCGCAACAACTCCTATAATGCATATAAGCATACCGACTATCTTCAACGCTAATATCATCTTCTCACCTCCTCGAAGCCTCCATTTAAAACTTCCCATATTTGTGATATACTATTCATGTCCAACCAAAAGGACAAAAAAGAACCATATCTGTTCTAAAAGATATGATTCTTAAATGGATGCATATTTAATTCTTATCTGATGATGTATTATTTCCCTTTTTTAATTAAACCTAATGTGCATTTATGTTACTGACATCGGCACCGAGGAACTGGCCCACCTTGAAATGGTCGCAACAATCGTCCATCAGCTGACTAAGAATCTGTCTATGGAAGAAATCGAAGAATCCGGTTTTGCCAACTACTATACTGACCACACATTAGGTATCTGGCCACAGGCTGCGGGAGGTGTTCCTTTCAATGCCTGTGAATTCCAGTCTAAGGGCGATATCATCACCGATTTAACAGAAGACATGGCTGCAGAACAGAAAGCCAGATCAACTTACGACAACATTTTGAGACTCGTTCACGATCAGGAAGTATGTGAGCCAATCAAGTTCCTGCGTGCAAGAGAAATTGTACACTTCCAGAGGTTCGGTGAAGCAAAGCGGGAACATTGTAGTAAATCGGAACACACAAAATACAATTATTAAGACGCATATCCACATTTTCTTAAACAAAAACAGACAGAAACAGGCTATCCTATCTCTATCTGTTGATTTTTCGCATTTTTTTAATAATTGACTGCCAATACATTCTATCCTTTAACACACGGATAACAGTAACCGTATTCTCATCCACCACAAAGAAAATCAAATATGTACTATATGGTTTAAAATAAATCTCTAATCCCTCTATAACGTAACCTGTACTTTCATAACCTGTCGGAAATACATTTAATTCTTTGATTGCTTTCTTGATTTTTCTGGAAAAATTCTCTGCATATTCCCGATATTTAAAAGTCGTAAGAATATATTTTTTAGTTTCTCTAATATCTGCAAGGGCATCCTTTGACAAAAAAATCTTGTATTTACTTGTTTTCTCCATAGGCATTAAATTTTATCAATTTCCTCCCATGCTTCTTCGATTGTATATGCTTCTCCATTCCTCATACTTTGAATGCCTTTTTGGAGTTCAGTATATAAAGCTTGAATAGCGTCCTGTTCAGAATAGCTGTTATTTATTATAGTATTATTGGTAATAGTCTGTGCTTCAGGTGCCATAATATCACTTCCCTTTGTTTGATAGTTTCATTATACATGAAATAGTATCTATAAAACAATAACTTTTATTCTTTATTATTTTTTGAAGTTCCATAAACTATTAATCCGATAATTGCTATTTGGATACATGGGAATCCAAAGGCATTAATCCATACATTTGCAATGGTTGGCATATTTTTCCCAATTAACGCTAAGAAATACCCTAAAACAACACATAATATAGCAGACATCATATTATTGAATATTTTTTTCAAAGCCGAAATATTATCTTTTTTATTTTTGGAAAACAAAACTATCAAACTGACCAACCAAAATAAACTTCCACCTGAAATAAATTTTATTATTTTTTCATTACTTGTATCTTGCCTTGTTGTAATAGTTCCGACAGACTTTTCCTGTATCGCACTAATTTCTCCAATAATAGAATTGTATTCCTCTTGTAATGCTGGGTTTGCATCAATTTTATCAAGATTTAATTGCGTTATTCTCTCCAATATATCAATTCTCTTATTTATTCTACTAAACACAAGAAAATTTGCATCAATATATGGATACAAGGCTAATAGTAAAACAATAATCGTTAAAATAACAGCCCAAAATATCTTTGCTTTTTTCCCTGTTGCGATTTCAAAAAGTTTTTTAATAAGTGAATCCATGATATTTATCCTCATTTTGCAATCTAACTTGATTATACTACAAATTGTTTTGAAAAACACTATATATTTTC
>VSOA01000155.1:3305-8860 GCA_009774585.1 Lachnospiraceae bacterium | reverse complement strand
CTGGTGGATAGATCCGGCTGTTTATAAATCAGTGCAATCGGAGGGATGAAAAGAAGTACGCACAACCCGACCATCTTGATAGAACCCATCTCATCCTTATGCTTCATAATCAGCTGTGCAAAAAACAACAGTAATAAAATTTTAGCCGTTTCCGACGGCTGAAACTGAATACCGAATATATTCAGCCATCTCTGTGCACCGCCTCTCTCTACCCCCAGTTCCCGAACCAGTTCCAATAATACAAGATTAAGGATATACATAAGCCAGTAGAAACGAAGGATAATCGAATAGTCAAATAACGAGAGCACCACCATTACAAAAAATCCAAGGACAAACCCTGCAATCTGTCTGTGCTGTGAAGATTCCTGCGCACTGCCGATGGCAAAGATACCGATGACAGTAAGCGATACTACCAAAATGATTAATTTGAAATCATAGTCTCGGATGCGGTATTGTCGCAGCATGTCATCGTACTCCCTTTCTATTTTGTAGTATTGATATCCAGAATCGGAATATTGGCATAGAGTGTCGGGTTCTTGAGACTTCGCCCTTTACTTCCTGTCTTGGTAATCTGTATCTCCATGCTCTTTGTATCAATCTTCATATATTTGGAAATCACCTTAGCAATATCGTCTTTGATCATCTCCATCATCTCCGGCGAACAGTTCACACGATCGGAAATTAAGAGGATTTTTAAGCGGTCTTTTGCTATTTCTCTGGAGCTTTTCCGTTTTAATATATTTTTAAACACAATCATCCCCCCTAACTCTTGTGAAAAATACCTGACACTTTTGTCCAGAAAGAAACGCTCTTTTCTAAATCAAGAAAAGGAATTTCTCTGCCGAGGACTCTGTTGCAGATATTCTGATAGGCTTTGCCGGCCAATGTATTACTTCCGACTAGCGGTTCACCCTGATTCGTAGCAATTACAACATTTTCATCATCAGGAACCATTCCTATCAGCGGTAAAGAGAGAATGTCTACCACATCTTCCGAGGACATCATGTCTCCCCGTTTGATCATATCATAACGGATGCGGTTGATGACTAGGTCAATCTTATGTATCTCATTTGCTTCCAGAAGACCGATGATCCGATCGGCATCCCGGATTGCCGATACTTCCGGCGTTGTAACGACAAGCGCTCTGTCTGCGGCTGCAATGGCATTTTGAAATCCCTGCTCAATCCCAGCGGGGCAGTCTAAGATAATATAGTCAAACTGATCTTTCAGATGACCAATCATTTTAACCATCTGTGAAGGATTCACAGCACTCTTATCGCGCGTCTGTGCAGAAGGAAGCAAAAACAGTGTTGGATAACGCTTATCACGGATAATTGCCTGCTTAATGCGGCAGTTGCCTTCTACAACATCTACCAGATTGTAGACAATTCTGTTTTCAAGCCCCATAACGACATCTAAATTACGCAGCCCGATATCGGTGTCAATCAGAATCACCTTTTTACCCATGGCTGCCAGACCTGTACCAACGTTTGCGGTCGTAGTGGTCTTGCCTACTCCGCCTTTCCCTGATGTGACGACAATTACTTCACTCATATTTCCTCACTGACCTCCTCAATATGATGTATTATCGTCCACCGAACATACCCGCCCAATTTCCGAGTTCGCGAAACGAATCTCGTTGTTTTGTCTTTCCGAGTTCGCGAAGCGAATCTCGCAATTGAGCTTTGCTCAATTTGTTACACGGGCAGATTATTCAGCAATTCTTTGGTAATAGGCTCCATAATAACTCTTCCGTCCACAACATAGGCAATTTTGGGCTGAATCTTAGGTTTGATCGACCATTTGCCTTGTTTCTCTGATGTCTTATATTTGAAATCACCGATTTTGAGTTTTTCCGGTGACATTTCAAGCGCAACGACAAAGTGTCCCTCCGTCCCGCCTCCGCCGGCATAAGCTTGTCCATACAGTCCGCCCAGTATGACAATATCTTTGTTCGAGATAATACTTGCCCCGGGATAGACATCTCCAAGCACGATCACGCTGTTTTCCGTCTCAAGAGACTGCCCGTCCTTCAAAGTTCCTTTATAGAACTGCCCTGCATTCTCCATAGCCTGCTGATGATCGGAAAGCTTTTGCAGCGCTTTGACGAAGTTCTTGTTCGTCTCCTCATTTTTGCCCATAATACACACCACGTTCAGCGAAGAATTCACTGTAATTGTGTTGACAATCTGACGCTCTTCTATCTCGGACAACTGCCGGCCTTCGAAGGAAAGCACCATGCTCGCATCTTTAAAAAAATGAGCCGATTCTTTGAACTTAAATGCAATTTCTTCAAGAAGCTCCGCAAACGGCATTTCTTCATCCAGATAAATGGACAGCCCGTTTTGAAAACTTTTGATTATAACCGGATTCTTCATGATAATCCTCCATCTGATTCCATTCTATCGTTTAATCCCCATTGATTGTACCGGCTTCTAATTCTCCTGCGGTTCCGGTGAGGATGTCGCCTTCATCTTTGAGTCCATAATAATACTCATACACTTCTTTGGCAATCTGGGCGCTGTAATCTGACGTATATCCGAAAGCGACACGAACCGTAACGGATATTTCAGGCTCTTCATAAGGTGCGTAACTGATAAAAAGCGCATGGTTAGGACGATTCTCATTTTCCTGCGCCGTACCGGTTTTACCGGCTACATCCACATCCAGATCGGCAAAATATTTCTTATTTTCCACAACTCCACGCATACCGGCATGGATGATGTCCCAGTATTCGGTATCCATGTCGATATTGTTACGCACTTCGGCATGATTGTCTTCGATTAAAGTATTATTATGGTCTTCTATTTTGTCTACTAATGTTAAATTATAACATGTTCCGCTGTTGGCGATAGTTGTAACATATCGCGCAAGTCCCACCGTAGTATAGTTGTTGTTACCGTGTCCGATTGCCGAACGCACCGCATCTGTATCGGAGACCTCCGGCGAGTATTCTTCAATTTCAATACCGGATGTTTCTGTCAGACCATATAAATCAGCCGCCTTCGCCAACTTATTAAGCGCCACGTCGCTGTTATAGGTATCGCCTACCGTTCCGAGACGATATCCGACTTCAAAGAAGAACCCGTTGCAGGAATGCCGTATAGCGTCACGCACATTTATAGAACCATGTGCACCGGGATAAATATGGCATCTTGGAGACGGGGTGATTTTTTCAAAAATACCCGTACATGTAATGGTGTCCGTTGTACTAATGACGCCGTCCGTCAACCCCGCAGTGGAAGAAACAATCTTAAAAGTAGATCCTGGCGCCGTTCGCTGTTGTGTTGCGTAATTTAATAACGGTCTTGATAAATCACTGTTCAAGTTTGCGAAATAGCTTGCATTTACCCCGTTAGCCATCTTATTATTATCATAACTCGGATAAGAAATGAGCGCCAGTACATCTCCGGTATTGACATCCGTAATGACGATAGAACCCGAATAAGGGTCAAGGGCCAGCTGCGCCGGTGTAATATCAAGATGTTCAATTCTGTTCATCATAAAGGCATAGGCCGTCTCATTTCCTGCTTCAAATTGTCTCAATTCATCTTCCGGCAGTTCAACGATATTCTGCTCCAGCAAAATCTGACAGATCTGGCGGCCCGTCAACTCATCATTGTTAATCATATATCGGTATAATCTCTTATCGAACGCACCGTCGGTATTCAGCTGATCAAAAATGTATTTCATAATCTTGCGATAGATTTCCACTGAGTCCGAATAACGCGCATCTATGTCCAATTTGGACACATCGATCCAGTTTTGCGCAATGGCATAGTTAAGATACTCGTTAAGACTGATCACTTCTTCTTTCGTCCATGCAATATATGTTTCGTCCTCACGGTCTATCGCTTCCGACATGATGATATTTTGATTATACAACATAGAGACAATGTAGCTTTCATAATTCTGATACTCTTCCGTCAGATTTTCGTAAGCCGTACAAGTCTCTTCCATCTCTTCCCGAAGCGTTGCAAACACTCTCGATTTCTTATCCTGATAAATCTCATATACGAGAGCTTCGGTCTCTCCGGCATGATCAGATTTAAAATGAGCCGTATCGATAATATTGTTATTAATGCAGGCAAAATAAACATCATAAATCGGTATCTGTATTTTACCGCCGCTGCCTCCTTCCGGCACATGGAATTCCTTAATATTCTCTATTTTATCGAGAAGTATCGCCGCAAGCTTGGACTCCAGTATATGATAACCGATCCTCTGGAGATCGGAATCTATTGTCAAATAGATATCATTTCCCGCAGTGGGTTCTGTCCGGTCGCTTGTCTTGATTACTTTACCAAGATTATCCACATAGACTGTTTCAGACCCCTTCATTCCTTGAAGTTCGGTCTCCATGGAAGCTTCGATTCCTGATTTGCCGACGGTATCGTTTAAATCATAAGCGTCGTTCTCCTCTTGGAGCACTTTCAGTTCTTCCTGATCAATCTTGCCGGTATAGCCGATAATCTGTGAGAAATAAATGCTGTCATTATATTTACGGATAGTTCCTTCCGCTATGGAAACGCCCTCGAGAACATCTGCATTTTCCATCACTACGGCAACTGTCTTTTCGGATACGTTATTTGCCACCGTAGTGGCAATATATTTCTGATAATTGTTGGCGCTCATGGCATAACGGATAGTAATGATTTTAAGAACTTCTTCTTTTGTATATCCGTCTCCCGGCACAAAACTGTCGGAATCGTCCGGATCCATGTAATTGCCGATGCCGTACCGGGACGATGCGGAAGTACCGCAAAGATAATCTATTACTTCATCGGCTGTTGCATTTTTCTCTTTTTCCAAGAGTTCATCAATCGTCGGATAACCGTAAATATCCGCCAGAAAACGCAGCCGTTGCGTACCTTCCACGCTGAACTGATAATTACCGTTACTGTCCAGCACAATATTAAAATCACTGATAATCTGGTCTCCGCTTTTCTCAATCATTTTAATAAGACTAAGAATGGTTGCATTTAACTTAGCGTTTTTACCCCTGCCGGATTCATACACATCCTCTATCGTCACGGAATACGCAAGTTCATTATACGCGAGAAGATTCCCGTTTCGGTCCAGAATATTTCCTCTTGTCGGTATAATCGTACGTTCTCTCGTGATGCTCAACTGGAAATTGTTGTAATACTCTTCTCCGTGCACTATCTGCAGTTGAAAAATCGTGTAGATCAGATAGCCGCCCATACCAAACAGAACAAACACAAGCACAAGCAGGCGGGAAGTGATCATATTCATGAAGTTTTCTTTAAATTGTTCCAGCATATGATCAAACAAACTTTTTACCACTCCTTAGTTCGCTCCGTTCCAACCTTGTATTAATCCAGAGGACGAGCGGGTATAAAAATATAGTCACAACAATCGTATAGACGATTTCCGGCAGAATAATATGCACGAAATAGTATCCGAAATCAAATCTGCTCCGCAGAAGAAACAGTATCACATAGCAGATTATCCCGTAGAAACAGTCGCTTGCAAGAATAAGCGCTATGGGAAGCTTAATATCCTGCGGATAAAATATCGTACAAAACTTACCG
>VSOA01000155.1:0-3295 GCA_009774585.1 Lachnospiraceae bacterium | reverse complement strand
CCGTTCATGTAACCGATATACATGTATAAAAGAGAATAAAAACCGATGGAATCCCCAAAAAATATATCAGCCAGAAGACCGCAGAAAAATCCGATCAAAAGGCCTGTCTTTTCTCCACGCATAAATCCGAAGGAAGCCGTCAGTACAATCATCAGATTCGGCACGATACCGCCGAATGCTAAGGTATGAAATACCGTGCACTGCAGCAGAAAACATATGAAAATCAAAAAGGTAGTGATAATGGCACGCTTCATGAATGCTCCTATTCTTCTATTGACTGCTTAAGCTGCATAATCACAAGAACTTCCTCTAAATGCTCAAAATCGACTGCCGGCGTAATGTAACCTGATTTCGTTAAATTGTTGGCATCTTGATTAATCGTGCTGATATACCCGACTAAAATACCCGGAAGATATTTGTCGCTGATATTGGAAGTGACAATTTTATCTCCCTCCACAACGACATTATCGCTGTCCACTAACTGCTCAAACTCTATGACGCCGGAGGCATAAAGCTTCAGATTTCCGGATACGATCATATTGTCGGAACTGGACAATACCATTGCGCTGACATTGGAGTCATCTGCAATAATCGCCTTTACTTTAGACCAGTTTGGGCCCACATCCACAACTCTGCCGACCAGACCGCTTCCTGCCATCACATTCATATCAACTGCAATGCCGTCTTTGACTCCCTTGTTAATGACAAACGAATAGAACCAATTGCCGGAATCTCTTGCGATAATACGCGCACCGGTCTTCTCATACTCGTCGTACTGGGCGTCAAGATGATACAGTTCTCTCAAGTTAGTTAACTCATACCGATCCTGCTGCAATCTTGTGTTCTCAATTGTCAACTCATCAACCTGCTGTTTTAAACGTTCATTTTCTGCAAGAAGATCTCTAATCTGCACAAGTTCCTCCGAACGTCCCGCAAGCCAGCTTCCGACAGCGCTGATTCCCTCCTCAAAGGGCACAACCGTATAACCTGCCACAGCGCTTAACGGACCGCTGAACACAGTTGTGTTAAAGGTAAGCAGCACCATGCCGGTGCATAGGATTGTTAAAATAAAAAGGAGATATTTACTTGGTAACGTAAATTTCTCTCCTTTTCTTTTTACGATTGGACTCATTTACTCATTCCTTCTATTGCATATGCTACCGTTTTATAATTATCATCGTTGATGATTTTGGCAAGCCCCAGCGCAACACTGGTCATGGGATTCTCTGATACATTCACCTTAAGTCCGGTGCCCTTACTCATCAGTCTTGCAAGATTACTTACCTGAGATGCTCCTCCGGTCAGGTAGATACCATGGCGGTAGATGTCCGCGGCAAGTTCCGGGGGCGTGCGTTCAAGAATCACCTTGATATTATCTATGATAGTATTGAAGTGCTCCGTCAGACAGTCGTCAACCAATGCGGTAGGAATTTCGCGTTCTACCGGAAGACCTGTAACAATATCTCTCCCGTACACCAGTGCGCCGAGACGCTGTTCCTCCAGATCCAAAAGAGACATTTTGACAACTTCCGCTGTTTTACCGCCGATAATCAGACTGTACTCACGACGGATAGCCGCCTTGATTGCGTCGTCGAATTTGCGCCCGCCCACCTTGATTAACCGGCTAAGAACAATACCTCCAAGAGACAGAATCGATATTTCTGTAGTATCAAATCCGACATTGACGACCAAAACGCCCTGTGAATTTTTGACATCTATACCGAGTCCGAGTCCGTCAGCAACAGCTTTATCAACAACCATGACTTTCTTTGCTTTAACGTTAGACTCCTTAATTAAATCTTTAAAAGCTCTCTTCTCGACTTCTGTCACATCCCAAGGAACGGCAATATAATAATCCGCCGGTTTCAAATTGTTCTTCATCAGGTCGCTGAGAAAATATTTGATCAACATTTCCATATTTTGTATATCTGCAATCACGCCGTTGCTGAGCGGATAAGTGATACTGATATTGCTGGGCGCCTTCTCATACATCTCGAAAGCCGAATCGCCGTATGCGAACAAATTTTTCTTGTTCTCGATGGCAATCATATTCTTCTCAACGAAAACATCGTCGTCCGAACGGTTATATATTTTGATATTACTCGTACCTAAATCAATTCCAAATGCATTGTTAGCCAAGACAGCTACCCCTCTCTTTCTTGTATTACGCTCCCGGAATATGGCATTCCTGCCATTAATCTGCTTTCTTTAAAGCTGAAATATTTATTGTCCCCTATAATAATATGGTCATAAAGGGGGATATCTGCTAATATGCCGATCTGCTCAATGCGCTCCGTAACCTTAATATCGTTTTCGCTGGGTATCGGATTACCTCCGGGATGGTTGTGCAGAAGCATAATGCCCGCCGCTTGTGCCTGAAAAGCATGTATAAACACTTCTCTTGGCGATACGAGCGAAGCATTGACAGTTCCCTTGGAAAGAATACTTTCCTCAATCAGGTGCAGTCCGGAGTCAAAAAGCAGCAACATAATATACTCTACATTTTCGTGCCGGAAGCGTTCCATGTAATAGTCAGCTACCGTCTTCGGATTATGAAAAGACAGCTTTCCCTTTGCCCGCGCCTGTGCCATTCTCGTACAAAGTTCAGCAATCGTTTTGAGCTGGATTGCCTTTACCTTGCCGATTCCGTCAATTTGCTGTAATTCCTTGAGCGGCACATGGTACAGTCCCAACAGTCCGTTGCCGTAACGCGCAGTCTTTGATAATACAGTTTCCGCAAGTTCCTTTACACCTATACCGCGTGTTCCTGTCCGCAAAAGAATTGCCAGAAGTTCTGAATCGGTAAGCGACTTGCTTCCATAGGAAATAAATTTCTCATATGGAAGATTCTGCATCCTGTAATACTCATTGTTCTCATACTTGTCTGATTTCATTCAATCTCTTTCCCGACAGCTTCTCTCCTTAAACGACGGGTAAAGATTTATCTTAAATAAATCGATAGATAACGACTGCAACCGCAATACCTAAGATACTCGCAATCGTAATCCTGATAGAAAGCCCAAACGTAATGCTTAAGATTCCCAAATCCAATATAAGCGGCGATGATAAGCCAAAAGACTGTCCGTAGTTTAACCATGTATCCGGAAACAGGCTTCCTATAAAGCCGCCAATCACAATACCCGCCAGAATCAGCAGGAAACATGCCCAGTTATTCTTACGCATACGAATGAGATTCTCCTTTCCCAACGCTCATTTTATCACAACCGTATTTTGATGTATACAAAATTTGCCAAATTTTAATAAAAGTTTCAAGAATTCAGATAAGTTTACAATC
>VSOA01000154.1 GCA_009774585.1 Lachnospiraceae bacterium | reverse complement strand
GTATAGTATATATCCATTTTGACAAATATAAACAAGCAAACAGATAAATACAGTATATCAAATAGCGGCGACAGAGACAACAGAGAAACTTTCGGGACGGATTGATTGTGAACATAACCAAAAGAAACGGAAATATATAGGAGAGAGCGGAGGGAAACAGACAAATATGACAAAAAGCACAAGAAGGTTAAAAACATTTATGATGGCAATGAGCCTGTTTCTGATGACGGGCTGTGGCAATGAGCTGCCGGAGGATGAGTTGGTCAATAACGGGCAGGCTTTTGAAATGAAGAAAATCAGCGACGATCTGCAGGCGAGTAATTTCCCTTTTCAGGATGAGAAAAAGTTTGTAACGTTGACGGAATTGAAAGATGGCGTAAAGGAGCTGTTGGGTGACAAATACTGGCCGGAGGTAGATTTATCCAAGGAAGAACTGGAGCAGAAAACAGGAATCACAGAGGACATGTATGTTGATTTTCTGGCGGAAAGACAAGTATTGGATTCGCATATTGACACAATGATCATTATTCATGCCAAGGAAGCGCATGTCGGGGATGTGGAACAGGCGTTGGAAGAATATCGTACAAGCGTGATTGAAGCAAACAAAGGGCATCCGCAAAATTTGTGCAAAGCAGAAGCTTCCCGCATGGAGACAATAGAAGATTATGTGTGTTTCGTGCAGCTTGGGGCAGACACCACGATTGTAGCGGACCAAGGGCAAGATGAAATTATTGCCTACTGTCAAGAGGAAAATGAGAGGGCATTGTATGTTTTGGAGAAAGAAATTCTTGAATAAGAAGTGCCGCGAAGGTAATTTCAATAAAGGCAGCAGTGTGGCGCTATAACCTGCCGCCTCCGTTTTCATATCTCCATTGTCTGGGTGAGATACCGTATACATTCTTAAATGCTCTTGAAAAATGCAGCTGATTAGGGTAGCCTACGGCATTGCCAATATCAGCTATAGATAATCCGGTCAGCTTTAACAATTCAGTTGCCTTCGTCATGCGGTAGGAAATCAAAAATTCTTGTGGAGGCTTTCCCATATTCTCATGAAAAATCTTGCCGAAATAGCTTCTGTTCAAACCGCAGGAAGCGGCAATGTCTTCCACGGAAATATCATTCTGAAAATTTTGCTCTATAAAAGAAAATGCTTCTTTAATGTAGAAATCCCGCAGGCTGTTTCCCATGCCGGTCTGTGCGGATGTAGAGGAGCGGAGAAAACTGTCAATAAAAAGATACAGATGTCCAATCAGATGAAAAGGTGAAGCATCCTTGTGATTGACGATATAAAGCATTTCTGACTTCATCGTATCGGCGATATCCTTATTATGGGCTTTATAAATCGGTTGGTTTTGATTAATTCCGGCTAATTCGATTGTTTCCTTAGCACGCAGCCCGTCAAATTCTACCCATGCATATTCCCATGGAATTTCATGGTCTGCAATATAGGTACATATCTGATGCGGAAACATCATAAATCCCTGACCGCTCTTAATTTGATAGGTGATGGATTCCCCTTGCGTATTGTCTGCAATCAAAGTACCCGTACCGGACAGGCACAGGTGGAACAGATAATGATTTCGGGCGGCGGGACCAAAGGAGTGAGAAGGATCACATTGTTCCCATCCGAATTGATATAAACCTAAATCAATAAAATTTTCACTTGGAAAAACAGAAAAGATTACTTCACTCATAAGATACCTCATATACTGTATTAAGGCAATTATATACCAAAATGCTAGATGACTTCAACGATATGAAATAAAAATAGCATAATGGTATAAAACAACAAATATGATGCTATTTAGCGATGGCAAAAAGGTATGTTATAATCCAATTACTAAAATAGGGAAGGAGATATGATATGAAAAGGAGCAAAATAAAATACCTTGAAGCGGCATTATGCTGCGCGGCGGTGGCGACTGTCGGAGGGTGTGGGAATGCGTCTGACGACGGTAAGATTCAAATCGAGATTGTTCAGTACAAACCCGAAGCTGCTAACTATTTCAGCACGGTAGAAGAAGAGTTTAATGCAACACATGATGACATTCATCTCAAAATCAGCTCTCCTAATGACGCGATGACAATACTGAGAACAAGATTTATCAGAGAGGATTATCCGGATATCATTGGAATCGGTGGTGACATTAACTATTCTTACTTCGTGGAAGCCGAAATTCTGGCAGATGTATCAGATTATGAAGGACTTCAGAATATTAATCAGGCATATCTGGATATTGACGAGGCGCTTGAGCTTGTTCCCACGGACGGAACTTATGCAGTGCCATATGTGGCAAATGCAGCAGGTGTGTTATACAACAAAGATATGTTTGCAGAACACGGCTGGGAAATTCCGCAGAACTGGAATGAACTCATTACATTATGTGATGAGATTAAGGCGGAGGGAATCCTGCCGTTCTACTTCGGATTCAAGGATACGTGGACTTGTCTTGCACCTTGGAATGCCATGGCAGTCGATTTATCTCCGGCGGATACGGCAAAGCAGGTAAATCGCGGTGAGACAACATTCTCGAAAGAATATCGGGAAGTATCCGAGAAATATTTGAAGCTGTTGAATTATGGTCCTGATGATCCTTTTGCATACGGATATAATGATGCATGTACAGCTTTTGCAAGAGGAGAATCTGCGATGTATCCTATCGGAAGTTATGCGGCACCGCAGATTTTATCTGTCAATCCGGATTTGAACTTGGATTCTTTCGTAATGCCGGCAAGTGATAATTCTGACGGTAATACATTAAATTCGGGAATTGACCTTCAGTTCTGTGTGATGGCTGACTGTCCGAATAAAGAAGCGGCATATGAGGTATTAAATTTCCTGTATGCTGATGAAAATATCCAGAAATATATCGATGCGCAGACTGCGATACCATGTAAAGAAGGAGATTTCGAATTACCTTCTATTCTGGATGGTATGACAGACTACATTCTGGAAGGCAATATGACAGATTATCAGGATCATTATTATCCTTCTGAGATGGCGGTAGACGCACAGATACAGACCTTTTTGCTGCAAAAGGATGTTGATGCATTCTTAAGTAAATTTGATACGGACTGGTTAAGGTATAACAGAGATATTATCCGTCTCGTACAAGATTATGAAAAAGAACATGGAAACGCGAATTAGTAGGAAAGGAGAGATAAGGATATGAAAAATGAAAGAAAGAGAACGTTTTTGCTAATCACAATTCCGATTCTTGCACTATTTGTCTGCTTCAATACCATTCCGTTGATTCGCGGTGTGATATACAGTTTCACGAATTTTAAAGGATTCGGAAGTTATGATTGGGTTGGATTTAGGAATTACATTGATTTATTTTCGGATGCCCGTGTCGGTAAATCATATTTGTTTACATTTAAACTTGCAATTGTGTCAACCATTGTAGTGAATGTGATCAGTCTGATTCTCGCATTAGGATTAAACAGTAAGATTAGGGCTAAAAGCTTTTTCCGAGGAGCGTATTTCCTGCCGAACATATTGGGTGCGCTTGTTGTAGGTTATATCTTCAACTATTTCTTCACATACATTCTTCCGGCATTAGCGGACATGGTCGGGATAGAGGCATTAAGATCCAGTATTTTATCCAATCCGAGCGCAGCATGGATTGGTGTTATGGTGGTTTGTGCATGGCAGGCGATTGCAATGAACACGATTATCTATATTTCGGGATTGCAGACGGTACCGGAAGACGTGTATGAGGCAGGCGGGTTAGACGGAGCAACCGGATGGAAGCAGTTTAAACATCTTACGTTCCCGTTAATCATTCCGTTCTTCTCCATTAACATGGTACTTTGCGTTAAGAACTTCCTGATGGTATTCGACCAGATTATGGCTTTGACAAAGGGCGGTCCGGCACAGAGTACGGAGTCCATTTCTTACTTGATCTACAATAACGGTATGTCGGGCGGACAGTTTGGATTCCAGAGTGCCAACGCGGTTGTTTTCTTCATCGTAATCGTGGTTATTTCAGTTGCGCAGATGAAATTTTCCGGTAAAAAGGAGGAGCAGCTATAATGAAAAATATGATGAACAAAAAAGTAAATACACCGGCAATGATTTTGTTAATTCTCGGTTTGTCTACAATCATATTTCCTTTGTACTTAACGATTGTAATTGCATTTAAGCAGCCTTCAGAGATGACGAACAGTATCAGCGGTATTTTATCACTGCCTAAAGTATGGAGTCTTAACAATTTCAGAGAGGCGATGGAGATTACGAATTTCTGGAATTCACTTAGGAACAGTTTACTGATTACTCTGCTTACAGTCGCATTGTCAATTGCAGTTCATTCCCTGATGGGTTATGCTTTGGGAAGAAATAAAGCGCACAGTAAGTTTTACAGCTTTGTATATTTGTTCATCGTCAGTGGTATGTTCGTTCCTTTTGCAATTCTGATGATGCCTATCGCAAAGCAAACGGCTGAAATGGGATTGGCGAATTGGCTTGGTGTTGTTCTGTTGTATGTGGTATTCTATATGCCGATGAATGTACTTTTGTATTCGGGATATCTTGTCAATATACCGATGGCGTTGGAGGAGGCAGCGAAAGTGGACGGCGCATCTACATGGAGAACCTATTGGAAGATTATCTTCCCTATTATGCGCCCCATGCATGCAACGGTTGCGGTTTTGACAGCGCTTGCGGTATGGAATGATGTAATGACACCACTTATTGTTATGGCGGGTTCCGAGCAAAATACGCTGCCGCTGGCACAGTTGAATTTCCAGTCGCAGTTCGGTACAAACTATAACCTTGCGTTTGCGTCCTACTTACTTTCATTGATTCCGATTCTGATTTTCTACATTATCTGCCAGAAACAGATTCTGAACGGTGTTGTAAACGGAGCGGTGAAGTAAATACGGTGATAGGCGTTGTGCGCTGAACGCAATCGTGGAGAAGATGAATTAAAATGCGTAAAAATATGCATAAGGACAGGTAAAGTGTATGGCAATTGTTTATCAGAAAGAACAGAGGATTTTTACATTACAGACTAATCATTCGACTTACCAAATGAAAATAGATGACTTCGGTTTTCTCCTGCATTTGTATTACGGGAGCAGGACGGATGGCAATATGGATTATCTGCTGACCTATTATGACCGGGGTTTTTCAGGAAATCCTTACGATGCAGGCAATGACAGAACATATTCCATGGACGTACTGCCGCAGGAGTATCCTACTATGGGAATCGGCGATTTTAGGAACAGCGCTCTTGTTATAAAGAACCGTGACGAATCCGAATGTTGTGACCTGCGTTATGCCAGTCATTATGTCAGCAAAGGAAAATACGAACTGCCGGGATTACCGGCAGTTTATGCGGAAGAACAGGAAGCGGAAACCTTAGAAATTATTTTGGAAGACAGAGTCAGTAAAGTGCAGGTCCGGCTGTTGTACGGGGTGCTGGAGGAAGAGGATATTATTACGAGGAGCGCAGAGATTATCAATAAAGGCAGGAGCGGTATTGTTGTCGAGAAAGCTGCATCTGCTTGTCTTGATTTTGTAAGCGGGAAATATGATCTGATTAGTTTCTACGGCAGACATGCGATGGAGAGAAACATTCAACGGGAAAAGATTGCGCATGGCAGCCACGTAATCGGCAGCCGCAGAGGAACTTCGAGTCATCAATATAATCCGGCAGTTATAATTGCGGGGCAGGACACGACAGAGGATTACGGGAACTGCTACGGAATGGTTTTTGTCTACAGCGGGAATTTCTTGTGCGAGGCTGAGCTCGATCAGTATCATCAGACAAGGGTCATAATGGGATTGCAGAGCGATTTGTTTCATTATCCGTTAGAGCCGGGAGAGGTACTTGCTGTTCCGGAGACGATACTATGCTATTCAAATAAGGGTTTTGGTGATTTATCGCGCAAGTATCATCGTTGTATCAGAAAACATATATGCAGGGGAAAGTATAGCGACAGTTCAAGACCGGTCTTAGTCAATAGCTGGGAAGCAGCTTATTTTGATTTTGACGGAGAGACAATCTATCGGCTGGCAAAAGACGCCGCCGAACTGGAAATTGACATGGTTGTTATGGACGATGGATGGTTTGGACGGCGGGAAGACGATAACAGCGGATTAGGAGACTGGCAAGTCAATGAGGAAAAACTGGGATGTACTCTTGGTGAACTGATTAGCAGGATTAACGAGCTTGGCGTGAAGTTTGGAATCTGGATTGAACCGGAGATGGTTTCGGAGGACAGCGAACTATACAGAGAACATCCCGACTGGGCGTTGCAGATTCCGGGAAGGAAATCGATTCGTGGAAGAAACCAGCTTGTCCTTGACTTCTCCCGTACGGATGTGAGGAACTATGTTTATAAACAAATATGCGACGTCTTGGACCAAGGAAATATAGAATATGTAAAGTGGGATATGAACAGAAGCATTACCGACGTCTATTCTTCGACAGGAAGTCAGGGAAGAATCACTTATGACTATGTGTTGGGCGTGTATGATTTCTTGGAGAAACTACAAAAGAGATATCCCCATATGTTGATAGAAGGATGCAGCGGCGGCGGCGGACGGTTTGATGCAGGAATGATGTACTATACGCCCCAGATTTGGTGCAGCGATAATACGGATGCATTGGACAGGCTGCGTATCCAGTATGGGTCATCGTTCTTCTACCCGATGTCAACAATGGGAGCTCATGTGTCGGCAGTACCGAATCATCAGACGGGTAGAAATATTAATCTGCATACGCGTGGAATTGTGGCAATGACGGGCGCGTTTGGGTATGAATTATCGCTTGCTAAACTCAGCGAGGAAGAAAAAGAAGAGATTAGAGAACAAATCAGACAATACAAACAGTATGAAGAGTTGATTCGTAAAGGAGACTACTATCGTCTGTCGAATCCGTTTCAGGATGAGTATGCGGCGTGGATGCATGTGTCGGAGGATAAGAAAAAAGTTCTGCTGCATGTGGTTATGCTGGAAAATCACGGCAATATGACGGTAAACTATGTCAGAATGCAGGGGCTATTACCGGGAGAAGTCTATGAGGAATCACAAAGCGGGCGAAGCTATTACGGTTCTGCGCTGATGGAGGCAGGGCTTCCCATGCCTTTGGAATTAGGAGAGTATCCGGCATATCAGTTTGTATTCAGAGTTAGAAATATTGACTGATATAATACAATGATAATAAAAAATCAAAAAAGCAACATCAAACCTTGATTGGGTTGGTTGCTTTTTTTGTGGTGGTTTTTGGTATTTTGTTTTCACGTGGCATTATAAATAAGAATATGATAAAATAAACTATCTGTATGATAAAATGGCGAAAGAAAAAGGATAGAAAAACATATGCAGGATTTTATTAGGATTTCAAGATATGCGGGAATGCGCAATGACTTGGCGCAGGCAGGCGGCGGAAATACTTCCGTGAAAACAGATGGCCATACGATGCTTGTTAAAAGTTCCGGCTGTCAGCTGGCGGATGTTGGTGAGCGGACAGGTTATTCTAAAGTAGATTACAAGAAGATTGTGGATTATTTCAAAGAGCATGTAGAAATGCAGGAAGAAGATGTCCTTACGGAAGAAATCGGCAAGAAACTGTTGGAAGAAGTACATATCGAGGGAGGGCGCGCGTCTATAGAGACGTTTCTCCATGCGGTCACGGGTAAATATACGCTGCATTCCCATCCGACACTCGTCAATATATTGACGGCGAGAAAAGGCGGCATGGATACTCTGCATACGCTTTTTCCGAAAGCAGTGTTTGTCCCTTACAGGAAACCGGGCGCCGCGCTGGCGGAGACATATTATAAATTGTATTGCAGGCAGAAGGCGCAGGGCGCAGACGTAAACGTTATCTTCTTGGCGAATCACGGGCTGGTAGTCAGCGGTGATGATGCGGATACGGTAATCGGAAAAACAGAGGAGATTCTACATATCATTGCGGAATATTTAAGAATAGATGACAGCGCATACCACGCGGCGACGACGCTGTATCAGGTGATACAACAGATTGAGGTATTACAAGGAACGATTGTCTACGTCTCCGAGAATCGGTATCTGTCGCGCGAGTATGCCGGGGCAAAGCTGGTCGAAAAGGACGCATGGGAACATGCCTTTTGCCCGGATTGCGTAGTTTATGCCAACAAGAAATTGTTATGGCTGAAGCAAGATTATGAGGTGCGGGATATTCTGGAATTTATAGACCGATACGGTATACCGGCGCTTATTTATTATGAGGGGAATTTCTATATTCTTGCGGAGAGTGTGAGGAAAGCGCAGGAGATTGAGAACGTCATGAGCTTTGCGGCGAGAGTACAATGTGCGAATCAGGAGTATGGGATGAATCTCTTAAGTGGTGCGCAGGAGGATGAACTTCTCAATTGGGATGCGGAGAAGTACCGCAGACAGATGGTGTAACAGCGAGATGAGAATACCGGGCAGTATCGTGAAATTACACGGAACGGCATATGATGACGCAATAGCAGATGAAGGAGATATACATGAACGTAATCATTCCTATGACGGGGTACGGATCCCGTTTTGTGGCGGCAGGCTATAAGGATTTGAAACCTTTTATTAAGATTATGGATATACCGATTATAGAATGGATTGTGAAGCGGATGTATCCGTCGGACGTGCAGTTTGTTTTTGTGTGCCGCGGGGAGCATTTGAGCAAAGACGCGGCTATGCGTGAGCGACTGCTTAAGCTTGCACCGAATGCGATGATCGTATCGATAGAAGACTGGGTCAAGAAGGGTCCGGTATACGATGTACTGCGGGCGTACCGGATGCTGTGTGAGGAACATAAGATTGACGCGGAGGAAGGCTGTATCATTAATTACTGCGACTTCTATATGAATTGGGATTATGCGGCATTTGCTACGGAGGCGAAAAGAAGGGACTGC
>VSOA01000153.1 GCA_009774585.1 Lachnospiraceae bacterium | reverse complement strand
ATATGTAATAGTCGGGAGAATAAGCTTATGAACATTAATATACAGAGACTGAATAGCGCTGTCTTAGGCGGCATGGTGACAGGCGGCAACGGCTTGAAGAGCACACAGCAGAGAATACAGCGGCAGGAAGAGCGTGACAACAAGATTGCTTTTTTCGAGCAGCAGAAAAATAATCTGAAGAATCTGAAATGTGAAACTGTGGAGGAAATCGCTAAGAAACTTGATATGTTCCATTCCTACGAGGATCAGATTGTTGCGGCGAAGGCTGCCTATAATAATGAACAGATGATGCATCTTATGGATGAATCACAGGAACGCGGCGAGAAGATTGCCGAAGCGTTGGAGAAATCAGAGCCCAAGACGGCCGAGGAGAGACTGGAAGACATGGCTGAAGAGGCTATGGGAGTTGATAAGGGCGTACTGGATGAGATGATGGACGAAGTGATGGATGAAGTCACTGAAATGCAGGAAGAATTACAAGATGCAATCAGCGAGGAAAGTCTCGAGGAAGCGGTGCAAACGACAGATATTCCGGAAATGAAATCCATAGAGCAACAGTTAGAGGAACAAGTACAAGAACAAGTACAGAAACAGATACAAGAGAAAATATATACACCGATAGACTTACGAATCTGAAGAAGGAATAATTTCTTGTAAATAGGGGTTAAGAAAACGGGAAGATTATCCGATAAAAAATTCGTAAGGCACGGATGCCAAAAACAGGACGGAAGGAACCGTTCTGCTTTTGGTGTTTTTCATTTTTTTCAAAAAAATCAATAAAAGCCTTTGAAAAACCATTTCTTTGGGTTATAATATATCCAGCATATTGCGCTTTTTTCTGGGTAATACGGGAAGATGTGCGGAAAACCGCGGATTTTGGGCGCAAAATCATATTGATGTTTAGTTTGACAGCAATTGGAAATTATTATAGAGAGACCACGAGAAAGGGGATCGAAGGGAATGCAGTACACGGATATCGGAATTGATTTGGGAACAGCCAGCATATTGGTCTACATCAGGGGCAAGGGAGTCGTGTTAAAGGAGCCCTCAGTTGTAGCTTTTGATAGAGATACGAACAAGATTAAAGCAATCGGTGAGGACGCGAGACTGATGCTCGGAAGGACACCGGGTAATATCGTTGCGGTCAGACCGCTTCGCCAAGGTGTTATTTCTGATTATCAGGTTACCGAGAAAATGATGAAATATTTTATCCAGAAAGCGCTTGGTAAGAAGACGTTTCGCAAACCGCGCATTGCAGTATGCGTGCCGAGCGGTGTTACGGAAGTTGAGAAGAAGGCGGTTGAGGATGCAACATATCAGGCAGGCGCCAGAGAAGTATCTATCATAGAAGAGCCTATTGCGGCGGCAATCGGCGCGGGAATTGATATTTCCAAACCGTGCGGTAATATGATTGTAGATATTGGCGGCGGAACTTCGGATATAGCGGTAATCTCGTTAGGCGGTACGGTTGTCAGTGCATCTATTAAGATTGCGGGAGACGATTTTGACGAGGCAATCGTGCGTTATATGCGTAAGAAACATAATCTGCTGATCGGTGAAAGAACGGCAGAAGATTTAAAGATAAAAATCGGTTCGGCATTTAAAAGACCGGAAGTTGACTACATGGATGTCAGAGGACGTAATTTGGTCACGGGACTTCCTCGTACCGTGAAGGTATCGTCAGAGGAGACCGAGGAAGCGCTCCATGAGACAACCGTGCAGATTGTGGAGACGATTCATAGTGTTCTGGAGAAGACTCCTCCGGAACTGGCGGCTGACATTGCCGACAGAGGTATCGTGCTTACCGGCGGCGGAAGTCTGTTGCGAGGGTTGGAAGATTTGATTGCGGCTAAGACCGGAATCAATACAATGACGGCAGAGGATCCGATGACGGCAGTAGCTGTCGGAACAGGAAAGTATGTAGAGTTCCTGGCGGGATACCGCGAAGATTAGAAGAGATTTTATAGTAATATATGCCTGTGTAGATTACGGAAGGCTTACAGGCAGGGAGGCAGAAGATATATGCTTAAAGGATTGTATACGGCGTACACGGGAATGATCAATGAACAGCACAGGATGGACGTTATGACCAACAATCTGGCCAATGCGGATACGAACGGCTTCAAGAAAGAGGGAGCTACGAGTCAGGCATTTGACAGCGTGCTGGCTTATAAAATCAAGGATTTGTCCGAACCGGGCAATATCCCGAGACTGATCAGCACTCCGAAGGGCGTCGATGAATATGAATTGAATAACGAAGCGAACGAGGATTATTTGCAGAATAGGGTCACGAGAGTCGGCATGAATCTGGGTGTGAAAACCGGTGAGAACTATGTGGATTATTCAGAAGGCCCCATGAAAATAACGAATAACCCGCTCGATCTCGCGATTTCCGGTAATGGCTTTTTCGCGGTAGAGTATACGAACAAGGCGGATGAAACATTTACCATGTATACGCGCGATGGTAATTTCGCGATGGATCGTCAGGGATATCTGGTGACGCAGGACGGCGACTTCGTTCTGGATGAGAACGGACGACGCATCAGAATGAATACCGCGCTGCCTGTAAGTATCGATCGCGCAGGCAATATTACACAGGAAGGTGTGCAGGTTGCAACCGTCGGCTTGACAGATTTTGAAGATTACAATTATCTGGAGCGTTATGGAGAGAATTTCTTCCGGACGCTCGATGGCGCGACTGAGATGGAGGCGGAAGCCGACATCCATGCCGGAGTACTGGAAATGGCGAATATGTCCGTCGTGACGGAGATGGTCAACATGATTGCCATTCAGAGACAATATGACAGTAACCAAAAGGTGATCACCACATATGATGAATCGCTTGACATCGCAGTAAATCAGTTAGGCAAATTATAGGAGGCATAAATTATGGTTAGGAGTTTATGGTCGGCAGCAACCGGCATGAATGCACAGCAGACGAATGTAGATACAATTGCCAACAATCTGGCAAACGTTAACTCAGCAGGATATAAGGCGCAGGTAGCACAGTTTAAATCGCTCTTGTACCAGAATCTGCAGTCAGTGACTACGACGGCGAATGGTAATCCGAAGCCTACCAGTTCACAAGTCGGTTTAGGCGTCAGGGTTTCGTCTATCAATTCCATTTTTACACAGGGAAGTTTGCTGGATTCACAGAGTGACACCGCATTTGCAATTGAGGGAGACGGATTCTTTGCCATTCGCGGTGAGGACGGCAATACATACTATACGCGAAATGGTGATTTTACTTGGGCATTGACCGGTAATAACAGAATTACATTGACAAATGCCGATGGACTTCCGATACTCATGACTACGGGAAGAGAAGTCAACTTGGACCGCAGCTATATTGCGAATAGGTTGTCAATCAGCGAAGACGGAGAGATTTGCTATCCGGACGAGAACAATAATCCGCAGCCAATCGGTATGAAACTTGCGCTGTTTCAGTTTAACAACCCGGGCGGTCTTAACAGAGTTGGCGATACGTTGTTTGCAGAAACGGACGCCAGCGGCAGAGCGATTAACGAAGAGACAAATGCTGATGTGCGTAAGAGCAGGATTATACAGGGATATCTGGAAGGTTCTAACGTGCAGGTTGCCAATGAGATGGTTAACCTGATTGTGGCACAGCGTGCGTATGAAATGAATTCTAAGGCGATCACAACTTCCGATTCTATGATGGAAGTAGCAAATAATCTGAAGAGATAATTGCATCATGTAAATCCCGTCGCAAAGGGAAAATGATGCTGCGATACAGTGGCGGTAACGGAGGATAGGCAATGGATTTAACAGGATTAGGAAGCTATACGGATTACATGACAGACCCTAACAGAATTGCTATGGAGAATCTGCAGAAGAATCTGGAGGATGCGGCGAAGACAAAGAAGGCTGATGACGACGCACTCTTTGATGCCTGCAAGCAGTTTGAGGCATATCTTTGGGAACAGGTTTACAAAGAGATGGAGAAGACGGCCAAAGTATTCAGCGATGATAATGAGGAAGAAGGCTATGCCGCGAACATGGTTGACACCTTTAAGGATACGGTGATTCAGAAACTTTCTGAACAAACGGCTTCTGAGAAATCGAATTCTCTGGCACAACTGTTATATGAACAAGCGAAACGTAACTATAACATGTAATAAATCAAAGGATATATTCATATGGAAGGGCTGCTTGTGAAGCAGCCCTTTATTGTGTATGATATTATGCAATCAGAAAGCACGGTACATTAATGGAGACGGTTAAAGGGTTTATAGAACATATCATATATAGGAATGCCGATAACGGTTACACGGTGCTTAATCTGATCAGTGGTGAAGAGGAAATTACGTGCGTCGGCTTCTTTAAGACGATGGATCAGGGTGAAACGATAGAGGCGGAGGGCGATTACACTACCCATCCGGTATATGGGGAGCAGTTTAAAATAGAACGGTATAAGATTGTTCCGCCGGATGATGCCGTCAGTATAGAGCGATATCTTGGTTCCGGAGCAATCAAAGGAGTCGGAGAAGCATTGGCGGCGCGGATTGTGAAGAGGTTCGGGACCGATACATACCGCATTATAGAGGAGGAACCGGAGAGGCTGGCGGAAGTCAAGGGAATCAGTGAGCGTAAGGCAAGAGAAATTGCAGTTGTGGTCTACGAAAAGCGTGATGCGAGAGAGGCTATGACTTTTCTACAGAAATATGGCATCTCAAATACGCTTGCCATACGGATTTACGAGTCGTACGGAACAAACCTGTATGGTATTCTCAAAGAAAATCCCTATCAGTTAGCTGAGGATATCCATGGAATCGGATTTAAGATTGCCGATGAGATAGCATCCAAAATAGGTATTCACACGGATTCCGATTATCGGATCAGAAGCGGTATTCTCTATACGCTTATGCTGGCGGGTGCAGAGGGCCATTGCTATCTGCCGCAGGATATTCTGTTAAAGAAAGCGGGGGAACTGTTGGGTCTGGAATCCGCTGTCATGGAACCGCATCTTGGTAATCTGGCGATGGATAAGAAGCTGGTCATCAAACGCGCGTCTCAGGCGGATGCCGAGTGCAAGGTGTATGCGTCAACATATTATTATGCTGAGTTAAACTGTGCGAAGATGCTGCATGATCTGAACATCTCTGCGAAAGGAGATATGCTGCCGACAGAGGAACAAGAGATTATTTCTAAGATTGACCGGATAGAGGAAGAACTTGACATTTCTTTGGATGAGTTACAGAAAAGGTCTGTGGAGGATTGTGTAAAAAACGGTATATTCATATTGTCAGGCGGTCCGGGAACGGGTAAAACGACTACGATTAATGCCATTATACGCTATTTTCTTTCCGAGGGGATGGATATTTATTTGGCGGCGCCTACCGGGAGGGCTGCCAAGCGCATGACGGAAGCTACAGGGTATGAATCAAGGACGATTCATCGGCTGCTTGAATTAAACGGGGCTGCTTCCGGAGAAACAAAGGCGGCGAGATTTGAGCGAAATGAGGAAAACCCTTTAGAGGCGGATGTGATTATCATTGACGAGATGTCCATGGTGGATGTTTTCCTGTTTCAAGCTCTGCTTAAAGCAATCACCGTGGGAACAAGGCTTGTTATGGTTGGAGATGTCAATCAGCTTCCTTCGGTAGGCGCAGGGCAGGTGCTTCGGGATATCATGGACAGCGAAAGATTTCCCATGGTGGTTCTTCAGAAAATATTCAGGCAGGCAGGCGAGAGCGATATTGTATGGAACGCACACCGCATTTATGCCGGCGAAGAACTGGTGCTGGATAATAAGAGCCGAGATTTCTTTTTCTTGGAAAGAAATGACACAAATGTAATCTATAAACATATGATACAGTTAATTACAGAGAAGTTACCTTCTTATGTAGGAGCGCAGCCCTATGAGATACAGGTTCTGACACCGATGCGAAAAGGGGGGCTGGGCGTAGAGACATTAAACGGCATCTTACAGAAGTATCTCAATCCGCCGTCAGACAATAAGAAAGAGTATTCAAACGGAGACGTGCTTTTGCGGGAACATGATAAAGTCATGCAGATTAAGAACAACTATCAGCTTGAATGGGAGGTTGTGAGTAAGTACGGCATAGCGATTGATAAAGGATGCGGAATTTTTAATGGCGATATAGGAATTATTTTACAGATTAATGAATATGCTCATGAAGTAGTGGTTGAATTTGATGAACACAGAAGAGTTACTTATGCGTACGCACAGTTAGATGAGATAGAACTGGCATACGCGGTGACGATACATAAATCGCAGGGAAGCGAATATCCGGCGGTGGTTATGCCGCTGCTGTCGGGACCGCGGATGCTCTTTAACAGAAATCTGCTCTACACCGGAGTGACCAGAGCCAAGAACTGTGTGACAATCCTCGGGAGCAGAAAAACTTTGCAGGAGATGGTAGATAATAATTACCAGAATCGCCGGTACACCGGTTTGGCGGAACGAATTAGGGAACTGATACCGTAATGATGAAGGAAAAATTCGATGAAGAGAACATTTCGGGGAATTCTATTGGATATATTCTATCCGCGCAGATGCCCCGTCTGCGATAAGGCAGTTAAGCCGTTTGGGAGTCTTATCTGTGGGACTTGCAAGAATGAGTTTCGATATATAAACGAGCCCTACTGTGCAAAATGCGGTAAAGAACTGGAAGAGGAAGAAAGAGAATACTGTGGAGACTGCAGGAGGCACCGCCATCTGTATGACGGCGGCAGAGCGGTTTTTGCGTACAAAGATATATCGGACTCCATCTATCGCTTCAAATATAAGGGCAGGCAGGAGTATGCAGCATATTATGCCGGATGCATGGCCAGCCGGCTTGGCAGCTGGATTGCAATGTGTAGTCCGGACGCACTGGTGCCGGTGCCGATTTACGATGCCAAGAAACGCGTGAGAGGATATAATCAGGCGGAAGTGCTGGCACAGGAACTCGGACGGCTCATGAATATCCCTGTGGAGACAAAATTGGTCAAAAGAGTGCGGAAAACGGCGCCGATGAAAGATTTATCTGTCCGTGAGAGACAAAATAATTTGAAAAGGGCTTTCAAAATCTGTCGCAATGATGTAAAATTAAGTACGATTATAATTATAGACGATATCTATACGACCGGCAGCACCATAGATGCAATGTGTTATGAGCTGCGCAAGGCGGGAGTCGTGAAAATATATTACGCGGCTCTTGCAATCGGAAAAGGTTTATAGCCAATAATAACTATAGGAGGACAACAGCATGAACGCAAGAAACTGCAGAAAATGTGGGAAACTATTTAACTATGTATCCGGGCCGCCGATTTGTATGGCGTGCAGAGAGGCGCTGGAAGAAAAATTCCATGAAGTAAAGTCGTATATCTGGGAACATGTACAGGCAACGATTCCGGAAGTGGCTGAGGCTTGTGATGTATCTCAGAATCAGATTCAGCAGTGGCTGAAGGATGAGCGTCTGCAGTTGGCAGAGGGATCCAGCATTACGCTGCACTGTGAGAACTGCGGGGCATCAATCAACAGCGGACGTTTTTGTGAGAGATGTAAGAACAGTATGGCAAATCAGCTGCATGAAAGCATTCGTAAGCCGGAGGCGCCTAAACCCCAGCCGAAGAAGGATACGAAAGAAAATCCTAAGATGCGCTTCCTTGGTTAGGAGATTTGTATGTTAAATGAAAAGAGAATAATCCTGATGACGAAAATGGCATCTTATGAAGCAAACGAAGGAAAGAAGAATGTTGCCATAGGAAGCTATTTTCGTAGTGATTATATAGGATGGCAAGTATTGAAGTCCATTATAAGTGCAACGATTGCATTTGTAGTGGTATTTGCTGTGTACATTTTTTATGATTTTGAAATGTTCATGATGGATATTTATAAGATGGATCTGTTTGCGTTTGCCAAGCAGGTTTTAACCATGTATTTATGGACGATAGGAATATATGCCGTGATTTCCTATGTGGTATATACGATTCGGTACAACAGAGCGGTTAAGAGTCTAAGGGTATATTACATGAATCTTCGCCGGCTTGCTGAGATGTATCGACAATAGGATTTAAGAAAGTGTACGGAAAGTGAAAGGATAAATGATGACTACCTTACTTGTTGTAAAACAGATATTGATGACTCTATACAGTAAATATGAGGTATATATCACACCGTTTTTAAAGTTTATATTAGCGCTTATATCACTGTCGCTGATTAATTCACGCTTGGGATATATGGAAACCATAGACCGGCTGACGGTGGTTTTGATCGCGGCGTTGATGTGTTCCTTTATGCCGATGAATTTTATTGTGGTTATGTCGGCGTTGTTTACTATGCTGCATCTGTATGCTTTCAGTTTGGAATGCGCAGCGGTAATCGGAGTGGGATTTTTATTGATGTTCCTGCTGTATCTGAGATTTTCTCCGAAAGATACGCTGGTCATTGTGCTATTGCCGGTCTGCTTTCTGATGAAAATTCCTTATGTGATTCCGCTCGCCATGGGATTGGTAGGAACACCGGCATCTGCTGTTTCGGTTGCCTGCGGCGTTATCGCATACTATATGATACACTATGTGACACAGAACGTATCTGTGATTGCCGGGATGTCCGGGGAAGAGATGGTAGCCCGGTTCCGGTTTGTCATTGATGGTCTTTTGAATAATAAGGAGATGGTTGTTACCATCATGGCATTTGCAATTACAGTAATTCTTGTGTATATGATTAGAAGGCTGAGCATTGACTTTGCATGGACGATTGCTATGGTATCGGGAGTGGTCGTAGACATTATGGTATTGCTTGTCGGGGACTTGATGTTTGATACAAATGTTCCTCTGTTTGGAATGATTTTTGGCAATATTATTTCATTTATGTTAGTGCTGATATTACAATTTTTTGTGTTTAATGTGGATTACAGC
>VSOA01000152.1 GCA_009774585.1 Lachnospiraceae bacterium | reverse complement strand
AAGATATCCTGTACCTGACATATGAGGGACCGTTTGAATATCTGGATACCGCCGGCAGTAACTTGAGCGAGGTTCAGAAAGAAATCAGTCTGCCGGGCAGCGTCAAGGCGCCGGTTGCGGAAGGAGACGCCATTGGAGAGGCTGTGTATAAACTTGACGGCAAGCGTATCGGAAGTGTGTCTATTCTGGCGGCAAAAGGCGTAGACAAAGCAGAATATAAAGATTACTGGAAGAAAGTATGGATATTGTATCTGATGAAGCGTTAATACTTAGACAGGTGCAAGGGAAGAGATGTTTCATCGTTAGGCAGCATACGGGCGGCGGATTAATCTGCCGCCCGCTATCGTGAAGGAACGGATGTTCGCAGATTGCGGGAGACTACCGTTATATGATATACTTTATAAGCTGTCCTGACATGACGGCACATGGAGAAAGATATATGGTAGAAATTATTTTGACCTGCATGGGTATTGCGATTATTGTGTGTCTGGCAATATCGGTATGGGACTGCAACAGGTTTGTTACGGTGGAATACGAAATTGTATCGGATAAGGTTACAAAACCATGCAGATTCGTGTTATTGTCCGATTTGCACAATAAGTCTTACGGAAAAGAGCATGAGAAATTGTTACAAGAGATTGAACGTATTGCTCCCGATGCGGTTCTGACGGCAGGGGATATGCTGACGGCTGTAGACGGTTCTTCCTATAAGACGGCACTGTCTCTGATGAGACAACTGGCGGCAAGGTACAAAGTATATTATGGGATGGGAAACCATGAATATTGGCTGAAACTGTATCCCGAGCAGTATGGAACAATTTATAATGACTATACGGCTGGACTTGAGGAAGCGGGGATTCATTCGCTGATTAACGAGAGCACTTATCTGCCGGAATATAACATAGCCATCTGTGGGGCTCAGATAGATAAATGTTTCTATAGGAAGTTTAAGAAATATCCTATGGATGAAACATATCTTTCCAAAATACTGGGGAGACCGAGAGAAGACGCATGTCAGATTCTTATTGCCCACACACCGCAGTATTTTGAAGAATATGCCGCATGGGGAGCGGACGTGGTGGTGTCTGGTCATGTTCACGGCGGTATTATGAGACTGCCGGTTCTCGGAGGCGTGTTGTCCCCCAATATGACGCTTTTCCCGAAGTATGACGGGGGATTGTTCCGGCAGGGGAAATCAACGATGATTCTGAGTAGAGGATTAAGTACCCATACGATTCCTGTAAGAGTTTTTAATCCGGGCGAACTTGTAGTAGTCAATATTGTGAAAGGACAAGCTTAAGATGGCGATTCCTGTTAAATTGGAGGTGTTTGAGGGACCACTTGATCTACTCCTGCACCTGATCGATAAGAACAAAGTAGATATTTATGATATTCCGATTGTGGAGATTACGGAGCAGTATCTGGATTATATCAAACAGATGAAAACGGAAGATATGAATGTCATGAGCGAGTTTTTGGTCATGGCGGCGACTCTGATTGACATCAAATGTAAAATGCTTCTTCCCAAGGAAGTTAACGAGGAAGGGGAGGAAGAGGATCCGAGAGCCGAACTCGTGGAGAAGCTGTTGGAATATAAAATGTGCAAGTACATGTCATACGAACTGCGTGACCGTATGGTAGATGCGGAGCGAAATCTGTACAAGCGGCCTACGCTTCCAAAGGAAGTGGCGGATTACAGACAGCCTGTGGACTATGAAGAACTAATTGGAGATATGACGCTGCAGAAACTACATGAGATATTTAAACAGATCATGAAGCGGCAGGAGGATAAAATCGATCCGGTCAGAAGCACCTTCGGCAATATCGAGAAGGATGAAATCGATATGGATTTAAAGACTACCTTTGTGGAGGCGTATGTGCGCAGCCATAGGAGTTTTAGTTTCAGAAAACTGCTGGAGAAGCAGAACAGTAAGATGGAAGTGATCGTAACTTTTCTGGTGATTCTTGAAATGATTAAGACCGGCAGAATCGGCATTGAGCAGGAAGATACCTTTTCTGATATCATCATTACGACAAAGGATGTGAGTGATAATACGCCGACACTGCTTACATCGATTGCGGAATAGGGGATAAAAGTATGGAAAGAGAACAGGCAAAGGCAGTATTAGAAGCAATTTTGTTCACGATGGGAGACTCGGTCAGTATTGACAGCCTTGCAGCAGTGATTGAGGAAGACAAGAACACGACCAAAGATATTCTGGAGGAGATGGCGCAGGAGTACGGTGCGCAGAACAGAGGCATTGCGCTGACAACACTGGACGATGCGGTACAGATGTGCACGAAAGGAGAACTGTATGAATATCTGATTAAGATCGCTAAGGCACCGAAGAAGTTTGTGCTAACAGATACTTTGTTGGAGACGCTTTCTATTATTGCCTATAAGCAGCCGGTGACACGATTAGAGATTGAGAAGGTCAGAGGCGTAAGCTGTGATCATGCAGTCAATAAACTACTCGAATATGATTTGATCACGGAGGTCGGAAGACTCGATGCGCCGGGGCGCCCGCTTCTTTTTGGTACGACGGAGCAATTCTTAAGAAGCTTCGGAGTGAAGTCACTGGAGGATTTGCCGGAACTGAATGCGGTGCAGATTGAAGAGTTTAAGCAGCAGGCAGAGTCGGAAGTACAGCTTCAATTGGATATTTGATATTCAGACTTAAGAAAAATAAACGAAGTGCCGATAAATATATTATAGCTATACATATTAACATTTCCCGTTATATATCTGCATTAGAATAGTTGTGACCGATTACAGCAAGGATGCTGGATAGGTTTTTTGAGGGGAGGGCCAATATGCTTTCTACAAAGACCAATATACAGGCATGGAATGCCGAAAGACAGTTCGGAATGGTTTCCAAGAAAAATGCAAAGAGTACGGAAAAATTATCGTCCGGTTATAGGATTAACAGGGCGGCTGATGATGCCGCCGGTCTGGCTATTTCTGAGCGTATGCGCAGACAGATCCGCGGGCTGACACAAGCCTCGAATAATGCGCAGGATGGTATTTCAATGGTACAGACGGCGGAAGGCGCACTGAATGAAGTACATGATATGCTGCATCGTGCAAATGAGCTTTCCGTGAAGGCGGCGACAGGCACCTTGACGGATGCAGACAGGGCGATGATAGATTTGGAAGTACAGCAGATTAAGAAGGAAATTGATAAGACGGCAGAGAATACGGTTTTTAATGAGATTAGACTGTTTCCGGAAGACGGGCTTGCGCCGTCGGCTATGCAGTCGGAAATCTATTATTATGATTTAACATATAACCCCGCGGACGGCACATTTTCGGTTGCTTCGTCAGATGCTGGTTTATTGAGTGCAGACGGTGCGGCAGGGCGTGCAGCCGGGGCTGCCGGACGTGCGGCAATTAATCCGACGCCGTCTGGCGGTGCGCTTGCAAACTTACTGGCGACCGATTTTATACCGAAAGCGGCACAGCAGATTATGGATGCCTTTCCGTCCATTAAGAATGATATCGGAGGGGTAACATTAAATCTTGCGGTAAAGGTACAGAGGATAGACGGAAAGGACAAAACGCTTGCAGAGGCTTACTTCAAGTTCAATACGGCAGGAGGAAGACCGAAGGTTTTGGAACTTCGCGTGGATAATGCGGATTTTACACTGGCGGATGCACAGGGAACAGGAAGCAGGGCTGAGGTGCTGCAGTCCACGATTGCGCATGAACTGATGCATACTTTTATGCAATATTCGATGACAGACGGTATGAGCGGCAGAGGCAGTAACACGAAGTACCCTACATGGTTTACGGAAGGTACGGCGCAGCTTGCGGGAGGCGGTTTTCCTACTAATTGGAATAATACGCTGATTGCTTACGCCAAGAATCTGACAGACGAGAATGACTCCAGTCAGGATGCCAATATGAAGGCGTATCTTAAGAAATATACGCCGGCTAACAGACCTTACGGACACGGATATTTGGCAGCGGCCTATGCGGGATGGCTCGCAAATGGCGGCGGCGACGTGACAGGCGACAATATTGCAGCCGGTATGGATAAGATTTTTGCCGATTTGATTAACGGCAGTTCGCTTAGTTCGGCGATACAGAAACATACGGGAATATCGGCATCGACGCTTACCAGCCGTATTACTTCCGGCAGCGGTGGCGCGCTGGAGTTTGTGCGCAAGCTGACCTATAATTCTTTAGGTGGAGCTGGTTCGGTCATTACAAATTCGCTTAAGGTGAGTGGTGTTATTGACGGAACGGTCAGCGGTGGCGGAGGAACCGGCGGAGGAACGCCATCAACGCCATCGACAAAACCTATCGGAGGCTCTTCAGATGGCAGCAAGCGCATAGCTTTACAGGTGGGTGCCGATGCCGGACAACATATTGAACTTAGTCTTTACCAGATGAGTACGCATGCGTTGGGATTAGCAGATACCAATGTGAAGACAACCGATGATGCAGATATGGCGATTGATGCAATCAAGGCGGCAATTGAGTATGTCAGTAATGTGAGAAGCGATTATGGTGCAGTGCAGAACCGGTTGGAGCATACAATCAACAATCTGGATAATATTGTTGAGAATACGACTGCGGCAGAATCCAGAGTCAGAGACACGGATATTGCAAAAGAGATGGTCAGGTATTCAAACAATCAGATTCTGATGCAGGCCGGAGCTTCGGTGTTGTCGCAGGCGAACCAGCATTCGGAGATGATACTCAGTCTTCTCGGATAACTGAGAAAAACGGGAGAGGAGCATGAAGATGGGAAGCATTAGCAAAATAACATGCAGCTCCTGCAGAAAAACGTGGAAGTGTCTGAATGGATGCGGACTGCTGCATGCACGTCTGGAAGATGTGATTCGGGAATTTCCCGAGGAGACGGGCAGAGAGATTGTTATGCAGACCGGCGCGGAAGATTTGCCGCTATTTGATTTTGCGTACCAGAGTGCAGTCTGTACAGAATGCAGTAATATGGTGGGGGTTCCGGTACTGGAACTTTCAGACGGGAACAAGAAGCATATAGGTCAATGTCCGGTTTGCGGGGGTGAGGTTCAGCTTATTACGGACTTAAATGATGTGTGCTGTCCCGCATGCGGTAAGAAGGCGCTTAAAGAGGAAGAGGCAGGAATCTGGGATTAGCCCGGCAGGCAGGGACATGACAGCGCCGAGGTCTATCTATGTTTCGTATTTGTATCATATAAAGTTCGAAAAAGAAGCATATGAAGACAGGATGTGCATATATATTAACGAAGAAACTGCAGGGTTGATATATGCGTATCTTTTTAGAAAATAATATATTTATGATAAAACGGATTATCGGCAAGGCGGCTGCTATATTATTGGCAGCGGCCTTGTTTTGCTGTTCGGAGACGGCTGTTTTGGCACAAGACTATCTGCAGCCAAAGGAAATTTACCTACAGCAGGGAGAGACTGGGCCACAGAACGAAAAAGAAGAATTGCAGTTATATGCCGGGGCGGCAGTACTGATGGATGCTGATTCCGGACGCGTTCTATATGGCAAGAATGAGAAGGATATCCTGCCGATGGCAAGCACGACCAAGATTATGACATGTATCCTCGCATTGGAATACGGTAATCCGGAGGAAATAGTTGAAGTCTCTTCCTATGCAGCGAGTATGCCCAAAGTGAAACTGTATGTCAAGCAAGGAGAGCGGTATCGGCTGGAGGACCTGCTCTATTAGCTCATGCTGGAATCCCATAACGATTCAGCGGTGGTGATTGCAGAAGCGGTGGGCGGCAGTGTGGAAGGATTTGCTTCGATGATGAATCAGAAAGCAAGAGATATCGGATGCTTTGATTCTTATTTTATCACGCCGAACGGTCTGGATGCAGTGGTAAACGATACCGGAAAGATTCATTCCACCACGGCGGCAGATCTGGCGAAGATTATGGCATATTGTGTGACGGATTCTCCTGCCAGAGATAAATTTCTGGAGATTACGCAGACGATAGGATATGATTTTACCGATGCGGACGGACAGAGAAGTTTTCATTGCAATAACCATAATGCGTTTCTGGGGATGATGAACGAGGCGATTTCCGGTAAGACGGGATTTACCAATAATGCCGGTTATTGTTATGTCGGTGCAATCGAGAGTGAAGGAAGAACCTTTACGGTCGCACTGCTTGCCTGCGGATGGCCTAATAATAGAAATTATAAATGGAGTGATATGAAGAAGCTGACGGCTTACGGGATGGACAATTATCAGTACAGGGATATCTATGAAGAACAAGAAACGCATGTTATTCAGGTTAGGAACGGGATAGACAATGAATCAGAGGCGCCGTATCGCGAGGCATGCGTGACAGCGTTTGTTGATGACCGGGGAGAGAAAAGCATTCCGTATCTGTTGTGCGGAGAGGACGAGATAGAAGTGCAGACCCGGATGAAGGAAGTACTGCAGGCTCCTGTCAGAGAGAACGAAGAGATTGGGACAGTGTGTTATTATCTGAACGGTGAATTGATTAAACGCTATCCGATCGTTACGAAAGAGTCGGTTGACGAACGCACTTACGGTTTTATTTGTAACTATCTGTTAAAAGTGTTCCTACTGTAAAATGCAGTGTGGTGATTTGAAACGCCGTTGGAAAAGAATTTACATATCCACATATCCACAAAAGAGGAAACCTTGCTAGACGTTTTTCTTATAATTTGGTATACTAAAACGTATAAGTAAGTTTCAAATCAGGGAGGTATACAAATGAGTAAAAGTAAGGGACGCAAGATAAGAAGCATTGGGGATGTCAAAATTATATACAAATTGATGTTTGCATTTCTGATACCAATCGTCATGATGGTGATGCTCGGTATTGTCTGTTATAATACCGCATCCCAAAATGCAGTGAGTAAATATGAAGAATCGGCGGGAAGCACGGTAACGTCCGTAGCGGAATACTTTAATCTGCTGACGTCGAACGTGGAAACGAATGCTACAGACATGCTCGTCACAGATGCAGTGAAAGATTATTACGGATTGAATGCGATGAGCAGCAATCAGAATAAGGAATCTACTTCATACAATGCAATGAAGACAATGGTGCTTAAGATGACGTCATCAACAAAGTATGTTGCGAATGTACATGTTTTTGCAGCAGCCGGACGATCAGTTTCTTCTACGACAAAAGAGTCTGTCAGAAGACTTGCTTTTGATGAAAATGCATATGATGAATTCCAACAGCGGGAAGGACAACCGTTTGAAGACCCCAAATTCAAAGGAATGTGGATCGGAGAGCACCTTTATGTGGATGAGAAGACGGGAACAAGCACGAATGACTACGGACTCAGCTTTATGCGCAGATTATCCACAGGAAAAGGGTTCCTGATTATCGACATTAAGAGGAGCGTTGTACAGGAAGCACTCGGCAGGGTCGATTTCGGCAGGGGCAGCTATGTTTCGCTGATCACGCCGGACGGAAGAGAGATACACATGAAATACGGTGAGCCTTCCTACAGCACGATTTATAAAGGACAGTCATTTTATCAGGCTTCTTTGGAAGAAGACGTTTACATGTCCGACTATGTCACAATTAATAAGAAAAAGTACCTTTATCTCTATGCGCCGGTGGGAGAGACAGGGATGAAGATTTGCGCGCTGATACCGGAATCAAGTATTATTGAGGAGATGAAAGATCTTAGAAACGAAACGATTTTGTTTGTGATCGTCGCGTCTTTTATAGCAATTTTAACAGGAATGATTCTTTCAAACAGTATCCGTCGTACACTGGACAAAATATCCGGGTCCATGAAAGTGGCTTCGGAAGGCGACTTTACGGTGTCGCTGGCAACTGGACGTCAAGATGAGTTCGGACATGTTTCTAACAATATTGCCAAGATGATCGCTTCTATGCGGGAGCTGATTGCCGGGGTACAGAAGTTCAGCAGCGAGGTGGGCAGGTCGGCAGGACAGGTTTCCGACACGACGGAAAGGATTCTGTCATCCATGAAAGAGGTCAATACGGCAGTGAGCGATGTGGAAACAGAAGTAATGAAACAGACCCATGATGCTGAGAACGGATATCGGATGATGGCGGAGTTTGGTGAGAAGATTAACCATATATCCGAAACGGCTGAAGTAATGGGTGCAATGGCGGATAGTACCATAGCGAGTGTAAAGAAAGGAACCGGTATGGTAGATACGCTCAAGACAACTGCCCATGCCACAACGGAAATTACGCAGATACTGGTGGATAATGTTGCGGACGTCAATTCACAAAGCAGCAATATCAAGACAATCATAGACACGATTAACAGTATCGCAGAGCGGACAAACCTTCTTTCTTTAAATGCAGGCATTGAGGCGGCGAGAGCCGGAGAAAGCGGGAGAGGATTCGCTGTAGTTGCCGAATCAATAGGCAAGCTGGCGGAACAGTCGATGACGGCGGGTAATGAAATCAAGAAGATTATCGAGTCTATCGAGTCGACGACGACGACGGCAACGGAATCTGCCGTAAAGACAGAGGAAAATGTGAAGTCTCAGATGAATGCATTGGAAGAAACAGTAGTTGTCTTTCATGAAATACATGATTATGTACAAAGACTCGTGGAGAAACTTGAACAAATTGTTCAGCAGATGGGCGAGCTTGTAGAAGATAAGGACAGAGTCCTGATAACAATACAATCGGTTTCTACCACCACGGATAATGCCAGTGCGGCAACGGTGGAAGTGACGGCAAGTATTGCAGAGCAGGTTGGATTCTTAAGTGAATTGAATGATGATGCGGAAGCCCTTAAGAGTCAGGCGGTAAGACTAGACGATGCAATGCGGCGGTTTACGATATGATAAGGGTATGAAAGCATGGTTTTTGAAAGTTTATACAGTAATAAATATTCTTAGCATTTTTTTGGCGGAATAAATTAAAAAAAATGGAAAATTAGCTAGTCTAGTTGATAATTCTATGT
>VSOA01000151.1 GCA_009774585.1 Lachnospiraceae bacterium | reverse complement strand
GAGTGGGACCGGGTGGAAGAGTATATGCATCTGGATTATGTGACGGACCACAGCCAATATACACAGGCGGACGGTATGGGAGAAAGCTCGGAAACAGCAGCGGAGCGTACTGCCGGACGGGAACAAGACGGAGAGGCTGTAAAGAACGGGCACACAAGACTTGGCGGCAGAAGGCAAGCGGGTGGAATGGCAGATGTCATCGGACAGGATGAAATTGATGAGATTATGAACCGGACATATGGGGTGAAAGAGAGAAAGAAGCAAGGCTGGGCGAGGACAATCAGCGCGGGAAGCCCGCAGAAAGGACGAGTGCAGGAAGAAAGACCGCGGGAAGAAAAAGCGCAGGAGGGACGAACACGGCAAGCGAAGCCGATTCCGGCAGGCGATGAATATTTATTGGTAGATGGATACAACATTATATTTGCATGGGGTGCGTTAAGCGAATTGGCGCAGACGAACCTTGACAGCGCCCGTGGCAGACTGATGGACATTCTGAGCAATTTCCAAGGCTACCGCAATATGCGCCTGATATTGGTTTTCGACGCCTACAAGGTGAAAGGCAACCCCGGGAGCACGGACCGCTATCACAATATTGACGTTGTGTACACCAAAGAAGCGGAGACCGCAGACCAGTATATCGAGAAGGTGACGCATGAGATTGGCAGGAAACACCGCGTAAGAGTGGCGACTTCAGACGGATTGGAGCAGCTTATCATCATGGGCGCGGGAGCGATCCGTGTCTCAGCGGCAGAATTGCAGGAGGAAGTGATGGAGGCGGGAGAAGAACTCCGCCGGATGTTCCTTGAGAAGACAGGCAAATCTTCCGGGGACAGAAATTACCTGCTGGATGGGGCGAATGATGAAGTGGCGGCATATGTGGATCGCGTGCGCAGGGAATAGACGAGTAAAGATGGATTAAAGTACCGTGAAGAGAGAATATAATATGGTAAATGAGACAAAAGAAATGAATATGGAAGATATACCCGAGTCGGTCTGGCTTACTTACATCAATGCTTTTCTTAATTTTCATCCGAATGAACAGCGCAGACCGTTAGGAAGCATTGAGAAACAAATCGGACAGCTGGAACGGCGTATCGCGCGTAAGAAGGGACAGGAAAGCCATCAGATACTGGCGGATATGAAAGAACTGCATAAGCGTGCCGCGGCAATCGGATATACGGTGGCGAATCATACGGAAAAAAGAGTGCACAAAAAATATAAGCATACGCTGCGTATGCTGATACGTCTGGATATCGCTTTTTTGAATAAAATGACCGGTGGAGTCAATCCGGAAGACATTGTGCATATGAAGAGGACTGCAGAACTTCTGCGTGCAAAATCACTTTATGAAATTTACAAAGAGGAGTACATGCAGTATCTTGTGGGACAGCGCATAGAGGAACTGATGGAGGCGGAACCGGAGAAGCAGTATCCGGAGGCGCGAGGGATGAAACGCCATTTTATCCTGCATATCGGACCGACTAACAGCGGCAAGACCTATCAGGCGCTGCAAAGATTGAAACAGGCTTATCACGGAATCTATTTAGGACCGCTTCGTCTGCTGGCGCTGGAAGTTTACGACAGAATGATGACGGCGGGTATCCCGTGCAGCATGATTACGGGAGAAGAGACGATACGCACACCGGGAAGTTTTGTACAGTCATCGACGGTGGAGATACTGGATATCAGGGAAGTGTACGATATCGCGGTGATTGATGAGGCACAGATGATGGCGGACGAGAACAGAGGCAGCTTCTGGACGCGGGCGCTTCTCGGTATCCGTGCCGAGGAGATTCATGTGTGCTGTTCCGGCACGGCGGAGAATCTCTTGGTCAGGATGATCAGAAGATGTGGAGACACATACGAAATCGTACATCATGAGCGCAACACGAAGCTTGAGTTTATTCCGAAGCGTTTTGACATGAGCAAGGATGTGGAACCGGGCGACGCGCTGATTGCTTTTTCTAAGAAAAACGTGCTGGCGATTGCGGCGACGCTTGAGGGACGGGGAATCAAAGCAAGCGTTATCTACGGGAATCTGCCGCCTCAGACGAGGCAGGAGCAGGTAAGGCTTTTTACGGAAGGCGTCAATCAGGTGGTGGTGGCGACGGATGCTATTGGTATGGGTATCAACCTGCCTATCAGGCGGATTGTATTCATGAACAGCATGAAGTTCGACGGTACGGACAAGCGCAGACTGGAAGCGGAAGAAGTCAGGCAGATCGCGGGGCGCGCGGGAAGATACGGATATTATGATGTGGGATATGTACAGTCGGCGATGGACACGGAATATATCGGCAGGAAGCTGGTAGAACCGCTTTATCCGCTTAATAGAGCGAGGATTGGCTTCCCGGAAGTGTTATTGGATATCGATATGGAATTGGACGAGATTATCGAAGCGTGGGAAAAGACGAAGAATCTTCCCATGTATGACAAGATTTCCATGACGGAGAGTGTGAAGAAATACCGCTATCTTAAAAACTACCGTAGGAAACTGTCTTATATGGAAGACAGAAAATTTGTGCTGTCTCTGATTACATGCCCCTTTGACGTCAAAGACAGGGAGGTGCTGCGGCTGTGGCTCCGGTACTGCGAGCGTCCGACAGAAACGCATAACTGTCCGATGCTTCCGCAGGATTTTTCCTTGGAGGGCTTAGAGTCATACTATAAACAGTTGGATTTGTTTACGCAGTTTTCCGGCAGGATGAATTGGGAAGTGGACAAGGAAGAAGTGGCGGTCAACAGAGAGTGGGCGCAGCATGAGATTGGCGAACTGCTCAAGGAAGATAAGGGGCAGTTTGAAAAAAGATGCCGCGGCTGCGGAGTGGTCCTGCCTTGGGATTATGCCTATCCGATCTGTCAGGAATGTTATCATGCTGAGGGCGAGGAGGACGACAGGGTGCTGCGCTCCATGCGCAGATATCCGCACGACCGTAAGTGGAGATAGAAAGATGATATATACTTACTATATTAATGTGACACAATTTGAGAATGAGGAATTTTTTCAGGAGAAACTGAATCTTTTGTCGCCGTACAGGCAGCAGAAGATAGCGCTCTTAAAGCATGAAAAGGATAAAAACAGAAGCCTTGGAGCGGGGATTGCCTTGGATCATGCGCTGGAAACTTACGGACTTAGAGAAAAGAGCATTGAATATGAGTTTGGCGAGTGGGGCAAACCGTCTTTAAAATATCAGCAGAGTATTCATTTTTCACTGTCCCATTCGGGCGATTATGCGATATGCAGTATCGGCGATAAGCCTATGGGAAATGATATCGAACTTATCAAGCCGGGACGTCTTAAGGTAGCCGACCGTTTTTTTGCGAAAGAGGAGCTGGAATGGCTGTACGAAGTGCAGGATGAGGAAGAAATCACGGAGAGGATGTTCCGCATCTGGACGATGAAGGAGAGTTTCCTAAAAGCTACCGGCAAAGGCATTTCGCTGCCGCTAGGCGATTTTGCGGTGGTGATGAATAAAGATAAGGAAAAGATACGCGTCAGGCATACGTTTAACGCGAAGTACTACCATCTGAAAGAATATTCGGAGATTGCCGGATACCGGGTGGCGGTCTGCTGTGAGGAGAGCAGGGACGCAGCTTACAGCATGATACCGATTGTGTTTTAGATATATAAGGAACTGGCAAGTATAGTTTTTATTAAAATATCCATACTATCTGATAGGAAATATTTTCAAAAAAGTCCGGGAAGATTTGAGAGAATAGGAAAAAGGAGATAGCAGGATGTTAGGAAAACAGAGTTTTCAATTTGTCAATAAACCGTATCTGATTAGCAGCGGCGCCATCGTGGGCAGCAAGGAAGCCGAGGGTCCGATGGGGCAGTTATATGACAAAGTGTGTTATGATGATAAATTCGGCGCCGATACATGGGAAGAGGCGGAGAGCAGTTTACAGAAAGAGGCGTTGGAGATCGCGCTTCAGAAAGGCGGATTGCAGAAGCAGGATATCCAGATCGTTTACGCGGGAGATTTGTTGGGGCAGTCCATCGCCAGCAGCTTCGGACTGGCGGGGTATCAGGTGCCCCATGTAGGACTTTACGGAGCGTGTTCCACATGCGGACTGTCTCTTGCCATGGGCAGTATGGCGGTGGCAGGGGCTTTTGCTGAGAAAGCGGCATGTATTACGTCCAGTCATTTTGCCAGTGCGGAGAAAGAGTTCCGGTTCCCGTTAGCCTATGGCAACCAGCGTCCGAAATCAGCGACATGGACGGTGACCGGAAGCGGTGCGTTCATCCTTTCGGCGCAGCCGGGCAGACAGATCCGAGCGGTTATCTCAGGAGTTACCATTGGCAAGATCATGGATTACGGGCTGAAAGATTCCATGAATATGGGCGCGTGTATGGCTCCTGCCGCTGCGGATACCATTAGGCAGAATCTGGAGGATTTCGGCAGGACACCCGGCGACTATGACAAAATTATTACCGGCGACCTCGGTACGGTAGGGCAGAAACTGCTTTTTGATTTGCTTTCTGAGCAACAGATTGATATCACGAAACAGCATATGGACTGTGGCATCGAAATCTATGACAGCGAGCGGCAGGATACGAATGCAGGAGGATCGGGATGCGGGTGCAGCGCGGTAGTGTTGTCAGCCTATATTCTTAAGAAGATTGAGGAAGGCGTCTGGAAAAGAGTATTGTTTGTGCCGACGGGGGCGCTGCTTAGCAAGACAAGTTTTAATGAGGGGCAGTCAATTCCGGGTATTGCACATGCAATTGTGCTGGAACATTATAAAGGATAGAGATGATAAAAGTGGATAGAACCGATATGGCACGTGCCATGTCGGTTTTGTGCAAATGAAAGGTGTGAAATATCCCCAATCTGATTGCATTATGTACGTATGTACATGAAAAGTGCATAATACAATATCTTGTGTTTGATTCCTGTGATTTTTCTATGTAGTGCTATATTTTGTCATGGCCGTAGCGATTAACAATATTACGTTTATAAAAGTTCTACAGGTTTTCTTTTCAAATAGACTCATCAGACATTGCAATCCAAGTTAGCTTGTGATATACATAGTTCATATTCTATTGCCGTAACATCGCAGATTGCTGAGGTCACGGCATCTTTGGAGCAATGCTCCGTCATTATTGTATACGAAAGGAAGCACATCTATGAATCTGAACCAAAAATTTCAAAGTGCTCATGGCACGATTCCCTATGGCATGACAAATGATTATATGTTTCGGGCAGTTTTACAGTCAAATAACAAAGTTCTTCGTGGGCTAATATGTTCCTTATTGCATCTTCCTGATGAGGAGGTTATTTCCGTGGAGATTATAAACCCTATTATGCTGGGAGAAGCCGTTGAAAATAAGGAAATGCGTTTGGACATCAATGTGATTCTAAATGACCGCACATTGATTAATCTCGAAATGCAGATAACTAACAAGCTAAATTGGAAGGAACGCTCAGTTATGTATTTGTGCCGTTCCTTTGATAATCTGAAACATGGACAGGATTATGCTGAGGCAAGACCGGTGATACATATCGGATTTTTGAATTATACACTATTTGATGAGTGTCCTGAATTTTATGCTTCTTATAAACTGATAAACGTAAAAAATTATCAAAAATATAGTGACAGCATTACGCTTAATGTGATAGACTTATCTCGTATAGATTTGGCAACTGAAGAAGACAGACAGTATCATATAGATAAGTGGGCGCTGCTTTTTAAGTCAACAACTTGGGAGGAAATTAAAATGCTGGCATCGAAAAATGAATGTATGGATGAGGCGGCTAAAACAATTTATAAGTTTAATGCCGATGAGCAAATTCGCAAAATGTGCCGTGACCGCGAGGAGCATTATCAGGATTTGAAGAACTATGAGAGAGCGGTTTCGGAACGGGATAGTGCCATTATAAGTTACCAAAAAGCTATAGCGGAAAAAGAAGGTAAAATAGCTGAGCAACGAGACACATTAGAACAGAGAGACAACGAGATAGCGCAGAATGCGAAACTCATCCGGGAGAGAGACAACGAGATAGCGCAGAATGCGAAACTCATCCGGGAGAGAGACAACGAGATAGCACAGAACGCGAAACTCATCCGGGAGAAAGATGAGGAAATTGCTATGCTTCGCAATAAAATTGAAGAATTGAAGAGGCAAGAGTAGAGATGGAAGACGGAAAAGTAATTGTAAAAAAGGACCCAATACCTGAAGAAATGAAAGTTTTGGTATCGGGAATGCTTCACAAGGAAGATAAGAAATTTGTGAGGGTGTCGTTTTTTCGGGGAAAAGATTGGGCGGAAGGCATCGTTCCTGAGGGAATTATTGAGAAGTCGGAAGGTTTTACAAAGGAAGAAATCGGCAAACTGGAGGAATATCTTGAAGGAGAGAAAGCGGCGATTCTTGAGCAGGCCAGAAGTGTGAATCCAATCAGAAAAATGTTTAACATATGATGATGGCAAACGCCTGATTTGTAACTAATATGAAAGGAGAAATATGATGAAAGCATTATTTATCGGCGGAACAGGTACGATTAGTACGGCAATCTCTGCCAAGCTTCTGGCAGCAGGGCATGATTTATGGCTGCTTAACCGGGGAACGCGCAATGATGTGCTGCCGCCCGGAGCCAATATTATTCAGGCTGATATCGGAAACGAGGAAGATGTGGCTTGTAAACTGTCCGGACAGACTTTTGATGTGGTGGCGGATTTTATTGCGTTTACACCGCAGCAGTTGGAGAGAGACTATCGGTTATTTAGAGGAAAGACTAAGCAATTTATCTATATCAGTTCAGCATCCGCTTATCAGAAACCGTTGTCAGACTACCGAATCAATGAGGGAACACCACTCGCGAATCCCTATTGGGAGTATTCACGCAACAAGATTGCGGGAGAGGAACTGCTGATGAGATTATATCGGGAAGAAGGGTTTCCGGTTACAATCGTGCGCCCAAGCCATACATACAGCGAGAGGTCTGTACCGCTCGGCCTACACGGACCGGGTGGAAGTTATCAGGTGGTTAAGCGTATGCTGGAAGGGAAGAAGGTGGTTATTCACGGAGACGGCACATCGCTTTGGACAATGACACACAATCGCGATTTCGCCAATGGATTTGTCGGATTGATGGGAAATATCCATGCGCTTGGCGAGAGGGTACAGATTACAAGTGACGAGACATTGACGTGGAATCAGATTTATCAGGCACTTGCAGATGCGCTTGGTGTGGAGCTTAAGCCGTGTTATGTGTCCAGTGAATTTATTATTGCGTCTACTCCGGCGGAATGGGATTTGCGTGGATCGCTGCTGGGTGATAAAGCAAACAGTGTTGTCTTCGATAATACAAAGTTGAAACGTCTCGTACCGGGCTATACTGCCGCCATTCGTTTTGATCAGGGAGTACGCATGACGGTAGAGTATGTGCTTAGCCATCCGGAATGCCAGACGGAAGATGCGGCATTTGACGAGTGGTGCGACAAGGTGATTGCAGCGCAGGAAGAAGCAGTTGCGAAGGTAAAAGGGAATTGAAAGTACGTCAGAAAAAAGTATAGTATAACAATACCCTATAAACCTGAATATAAATAGGAAAGAAGGTTATAGACGATGCGGGAAATGGAATTTAAGATGGAGCGTCCCGGATTGTTGAAGGAAGGGGATCGTGTCACAGTGACAGAGGGAGTCCTTCCGAGCAACTATTATTATACGATTGATCCGTCCCTTGCCATGTCGGGAAATTATCCTTTCAGGGAACGTATGCTGGAACGCGAGGGAGTGGTGACGGAAATTATAGAGAACGCGAGGGGATTTTATGTGCGGGCGCGGTTCGGAGAGTAGCAGATAAATATTCTGTATCGGAACGTATATTGTTTTTCATATGGTTTTGTAAATTAAAATAAAGGCTGTCGTATCAATGATTTTTCAATTGATGCGACAGCTTTTTTCATTGTTGTCACTTTCATTTCTCTCTTATTGACAAAAAGTCAATAAGGAATATAATAAAATTGATTGTGTAAAAATTGGAAAGAAGGACATAGTATGCCGAAAAGAATCAACGATACAGGACTGCGTAGACAGCGTATCTTAAAATCGGCCCGGAAGGTATTTCTGGAAAAAGGATTTCATGGAGCGACGATAGATGATATCGCTATAGAAGAAGGTGTCGTCCGGGGTACGATTTTACATTACTATAAAAGCAAAAAGCTTTTGATGGAGGCGGTTCTGGAGGACAATGACAGGGAGTGGGAGCCTTTGATGACAGAACTTATCAATAGGCGCGAGATAGATGTAAGAGAGCGCATTGATAAGATATTTGCCCTGTGCGAGGTCTGTTTTGTAAATGAAAAGGAAGAGTCGGGAGAACCTTTAGAGCAAAAGGAAGAGGTACGCTTTTTTCGGGATCAGATCCGTTTGAGGAATTATTGCAGGCAGACAGAAGGACTGACAGCTCTTTTAGAGGAAGGGGTGGAAACGGGAGAATTTACGATAGAAAATCCCGGTTTGCAGGCAGCTTCCGCGATGTTTGCGGTTTTTGGAATCACGGGAATCGATATTTCTGAGGAAGAATTGAGAATACAATTACAGACGGTGAAGGAACAATTACTGCAATCTTGCAAATATAAGCCCAAAATCCTATAGTCAAGCAGTAGGAGATTAAATATATAAAGAAGCAAAAGAAAAGGAGAAGATGTATGAAACGAATGACAGCATGGCTGGCAGCAGTTTGTCTGATCGCAACGTGCATCCTTCCGGTTAGGGCAACAGAAACAAGCGGAACGGATTTATTTGAGACTGCACAGGAAAGTACAGACGCGGACAGCCGGAAAACGGAAGAACAGAACCCGTCGGAAGCAGATGCGGACGAGCAGAAGCCGGAAGAGAAGGAGAATCCGTCGGAAGCAGATGCAGACGCACACAAGGCCGCAGAACAGAAGCAAGCATATAAAGATAAGACGAAGGAAAAAAAAGCAACCGTGAACAATGA
>VSOA01000015.1 GCA_009774585.1 Lachnospiraceae bacterium | reverse complement strand
GACCTTATTTTTCAATCGCGAGTTTGTGTCGGAGCCACAAACTCGGAATCGCAGAGCAAAATTTGAGATTTTGCTCGCGTGTCGTCGCGAAAAGATGCTCCGACATGGAGGAAACTATGAGTTTTGTAGCCCATTTGATAAACGGAATAAGCTTAGGTAGTGTATACGCGTTGATTGCGCTTGGCTATACCATGGTGTACGGAATTGCCAAGATGCTTAATTTTGCGCATGGCGACGTCATTATGATCGGCGGCTATGTGGTGTTCGTGACGGTCAGCGGCATGGGACTAAATCCCCTCGCGGCAATTATTATCTCCATGGCGGCGTGCACTTTGCTTGGCGTGACTATTGAGCGGGTTGCATACAGACCACTCAGAGGTGCATCGCCTCTTGCCGTGTTGATTACGGCAATCGGCGTCAGTTATCTATTACAGAATGTGGCGCTTCTTGTGTTTGGCTCAGATACGAAGGCATTTACCAACGTAGTGCCTTTTCCGAACTTGGAATTATTTGACGGTCAGCTCATTATCAAGAGTGTGACGATAGTGACTGTTATAGTCAATGTTATTATTATGGTCGGTCTTACCCTATTTGTGAAAAAGACCAAAATCGGACGCGCTATGACGGCGGTGTCTGAAGATAAGGGTGCCGCACAGCTTATGGGCATCAACGTAAACGGTACGATTGCAGTAACTTTTGCGATTGGTTCTTCTCTGGCGGCTATCGCGGGTGTACTTCTGTGTTCAGCCTATCCGGCGCTTACGCCATACACCGGTTCCATGCCGGGTATTAAGGCATTCGTGGCGGCGGTATTCGGAGGAATCGGTTCGATTCCCGGCGCATTTATCGGCGGAATCTTACTGGGTGTGATTGAGAATTTAAGTAAAGCGTATATTTCATCCCAGCTTTCGGATGCAATCGTATTCAGTATTCTGATTATCGTGCTTCTTGTGAAACCTACGGGACTTCTCGGCAAGAAGATTCAGGAGAAGGTTTAGGAGGGGAGTCTGGGATGAAGAAGATTAAGATAAACAAAACGATTAAGAACGATATGATCACCTATGGGATGGTGATTCTTGCATATATTGTGGTACAGATTCTGATATCTTCCGGACATGTGTCCAGCTTGATACAAGGATTGCTGGTACCTTTCTGTACTTATGTGATTGTGGCGATTGCATTGAACTTAACGGTTGGCATTCTGGGTGAGCTCAGTCTCGGACACGCGGGATTTATGTGTGTGGGTGCTTTTTCAAGCGCGGTATTTTCTCTCGCATTTAAGGACGCTATACCGGGCGGATTTCGATTTTTTCTGGCGATTTTGATTGGTGCGGCTGCGGCTGCGTTAGTCGGTTTTCTGGTGGGCATTCCGGTACTGCGTCTCAGGGGAGATTATTTGGCGATTGTGACGCTTGCTTTTGGAGAGATTATTAAGAATATTATTAACGCATTGTATCTTGGTGTGGACGGTAACGGTATTCATTTCACAATGAAAGACGCTCTTTCTCTTAATATGGAAGAGGACGGAGTGATGCTCATCAAGGGTGCGCAGGGTGTCACGGGAACGCCGAATGATTCTAATTTTACAATCGGAATAATACTGATATTAATTACGTTATTTATTGTGTTGAATTTTATTCATTCCAGAACGGGACGTGCGGTCATGTCAATTCGTGATAACAGAATTGCCGCAGAGTCTGTCGGAATTAACGTGACGAAATATAAACTGATTGCATTTACGATTTCGGCGTCTCTTGCAGGTGTGGCAGGTGTACTCTATGCGCATAACCTTTCTACGTTGAATGCGCTGCCGAAGAACTTTGGATACAATATGTCCATACTGATTCTGGTGTTTGTTGTGCTTGGTGGTATCGGCAATATCCGAGGTTCCATTATTGCTGCGGTACTCCTTACATTGCTTCCGGAGGTTTTGAGGGGACTCAGCGATTATCGTATGCTAATTTACGCTATCGTGTTGATTGTCATGATGATATTTAACTGGAGTCCTAACGCAATCTTTTTCAGAAAGCGCTTGAAACAGCGTATTACGGCGGGCAGAAAACCCGAGAAGGAGGCGTAAGATATGGCACTGTTAGAGACAAAGAATTTGGGAATCTCCTTTGGTGGTCTGCGAGCAGTTAACGCGTTTGATATTTCCGTGGAAAAAGGTCAGCTCTATGGTTTAATCGGACCAAATGGGGCAGGCAAAACGACGATTTTCAACCTGTTAACGGGTGTGTATCAGCCGGATGAGGGTGCGATTCTGTTAGATGGAGTGAATCTGACGGGTAAGAAGACGATTGACATCTGTAAAGCTGGAATTGCAAGAACATTCCAGAACATAAGATTGTTTGGGGATATGACGGTACTTGACAACGTTAAGGTAGGATTGCATAATCATTATGCTTATTCTACATTAGAAGGAATTCTGCGCCTTCCACGTTATCATAAAGTGGAAAAAGAAATGAATGAGAAGGCGATGGAATTGCTTGGAGTGTTCGGATTGGAACAGTATGCGGATTACAAGGCGGAGAATCTTCCTTACGGACAACAGAGAAAATTAGAGATTGCAAGGGCTATGGCGACGGCGCCGAAACTTCTTCTCTTAGATGAGCCGGCGGCAGGCATGAATCCTAACGAGACGAAGGAACTAATGGATATGATTGGTTTCGTGAGAGACCATTTCGATATGACGATACTCTTGATTGAGCATGATATGAAACTGGTGTCCGGTATTTGTGAGAAGCTGACCGTACTTAATTTCGGAGAAGTGCTCGCGCATGGCGATACGCAGGATGTACTGAATAATCCGGAAGTAATCACCGCATATCTTGGCAGCTAAGTAACTGGAAAGGGAAGTGGAGAATATGGCAATGTTGGAAGTAAAGGACCTTCATGTCCATTATGGTGTAATAGAGGCAATCAAGGGAATCAGCTTTGAAGTGGAGAAGGGTGAAGTCATTGCATTGATTGGCGCTAACGGAGCAGGCAAGACGACGACACTGCATACGATTACGGGACTGATTAAGCCGACGAGCGGCAGTATTATCTTTGAGGGTAAGGATATCACAAAGACTCCGGGCTATAAGATTGTGCCTATGGGTATGGCGCATGTGCCGGAGGGAAGACGCGTCTTCGCACAGTTATCGGTCTATGACAATCTGATGATGGGGGCATATACAAGGAAAGATAAGAATGAGATTAAAGAGTCACTGCATATGGTATACGAGCGTTTTCCGAGACTGGAGGAGCGCAAGACGCAGATGGCGGGAACATTAAGCGGCGGTGAGCAGCAGATGCTTGCCATGGGGCGGGCACTTATGAGCCAGCCGAGCATTATTCTGATGGATGAGCCGTCGATGGGATTGTCTCCGATTTTTGTCAACGAGATTTTTGATATTATCAGACGGGTTAGCGAGTCGGGAACTACCGTATTACTGGTTGAGCAGAACGCAAAGAAGGCGCTTTCTATTGCAGACAGGGCATATGTGCTTGAGACCGGAACGATTTCGTTGTCCGGAGATGCCGAAGAGTTAATGCATGATGAAGCAGTGAAGAAAGCTTATTTAGGGGAATAGAACAGGACATGAAGTTCCGCTAAGCCTGCAAAGGACGCAGCCTAAGTGGAACTTCATGTCCGGAAGAATGCCGCTTGCAGCGGGCATTCTTCTTGTGGTATGGAGCGCAAGCAATTCTTCCCGTGCAGCGAGCATTCTTCCTTCTGCATAGAACGCGGCAATTCTTCCCGTGGTATGGAGCATGATAATAAATTGATTTAAAATATTTAGCTGGCTAAATTTAACAAAAATTAGCTAGCTAATTTGTTTGTATCATACATATATTAATTTGAAATTTTTTTGTATAATGTTTATAATTAATTATTTTGGAGGAGAGTATGGCGAAGACAGTTAGATTGGCAGATATTGCGCAGAGGGTTGGCGTAAGTACCGTCACAGTCTCTAAAGCGCTGGCAGGACAGAAGGGCGTCAGCGAGGAGATGAGGGAGAAGATTAAGCAGTTAGCCGATGAGATGGGTTATGTGCAATCTTCTAAGGCAAAGAGAGCGGGGGTGCGTAAGAGTTATAATATCGGTCTGCTGATAGAGGAGAGCTATCTGGATAAATACGATTCTTTTTATTGGCAGATGTATCAGCAAATTGCGACCAAGGCTATGGCATGGGGATGCTTTACGCTGATGGAAGTAGTAGGCGGACAGAGTAAAGAGGCGCCTGAGATGCCGAAGCTGATAAAGGAGCAGAAGGTAGACGGGGTGATTGTTTTAGGCAAGATGCCGGAGTTTTTTCTTGAAATGCTAAAAAAGACATCTTCGCTCCCTATAGTATATATGGACTTTACGGATGAGGGACAAGATGTTGATGCTGTCGTATCAGATAGCTTCTATGGTACTTATCGGTTAACCAATTATCTTTTCAGTATGGGACACGAGAAGATTGCTTTTGTTGGAACCCTGCTTGCTACCAGTTCCATTACGGACCGCTATTTAGGTTATGTCAAAGCGATGCTGGAGCATGGCGCAAAGCTTCGTGACGATTGGCGTATAGATGACAGAGATCTACACAGTGGTTATATCGATGAAGTGAATCTGCTGACGCTTCCTGATGATATGCCGACCGCGTTTGTGTGCAACTGTGATCTCTCGGCGGGCATGCTGATCAATAAACTCAGGCAGAACGGTTACCGCGTACCGGAGGACGTGTCGGTAGTGGGATACGACAATTATATCTATCCGGGTATTTGTGATATCGGTATTACTACTTATGAAGTGGATTTGGGTGAGATGGCGAAGAGAACGGTCAAAGTGCTGCTCAGCAAGCTGCAGAATCAGGCGGGAGCGCAGAGCACTTATATTGTGGAGGGACATTTAGTAATTAAAGATAGCGTCCGGCGTATATAAACAGTGCCGGGCGCTGTTTTTGTGTCATAGTAAATTGCAACAGTGCAAATCATTTAAAGGGAATGCGATGCTTCCGCGTTGTCAAGAGTATATCTTGAAGTGGGAGAATATGAGATTTCAGTTGCTAAGTACTGGGGGTGGATTGATTTGGATAAGCTTTTTGTCCTGCCGGGGGGTGTACTTATTCGGACTATCGTTTCCGATGGAATATGTGCTTAGAAGGGTGATGCCTCCTGTGGAGGAGGAGAGCGAGGAAGCGCAGAAGTGGTATCATCAGTAAAGCGTGAAAGCGGAATAGAAGTAATTTCATATAAAAATTTCACCAAAAAATTCAGTATAATCAAATAAATATCTGTTGACAATAAAGCGGTACTGGTATAAGCTAACAATAGTGTTGCTTAAAGTGTTAAAATTATTAGAGTAATCAGATAAAATTGAGAAAAAGTTAAACAAAATAAGAAGTAATATGTGAAATAGAAATAGAGGAAAGGAGGCAGGCATAATGTTTAAGAATATCAAGACAAAGAATGACGCGCATATGACGTATGGAATGAACCAAATATTATGCAAAATTACCTCCGCGATCGGTACGCAATCGGCATGAAGTAGATGACTGATTGGGTCAATATATTGCAAGGCTTATTCAAAGGCTGTGGTAATTTTACCACAGCCTTTTTGGTTTGTGCGGGCGAAGACCGTGAAGGTGGAAGATATGTAATAAAGTATCTGCAGAGAAAGCAGAATGGGGGAATAGGTTATGAAAAAAATATCAAGTTACATATGGGAATACAAGATTCCTTATCTGATTGCGATCGTATCGCTTCTGATCGCAGTCACGCTGGACATGATGGCGCCGAGACTGACGGCAAGAGTGGTGGACGATGTAATTGTGGGCGGCAATATCGGCGAACTGAAATATCTGCTGCTGGGCTTTCTGGGAATCGGTCTGGGAAGATGCGTGTTTCAATATGTGAAGGAATACACCTTTGATAAGAACGGTGCAAAGATTTCGGGAGATATGAGACGTGATCTATTCCGTCATATTCAGGGACTCAGCGCGGATTTCTTTGATAAGACAAACACCGGTGAACTGATGGCGCGCGTCAAGGAGGATGTGGACCGCATCTGGGACGCGATGGGATATGTCAGTATGCTGCTGCTTGAGGTGATCTACCATACGAGTATTATTCTGGTGTGTATGTATATGCTCAATTGGAAGCTGGCGCTGCTTCCCACGGCAGCAATGCTTTTGTGCGGTTCTTTTGCAGTGATCATGGAGCGAAGGCTCGGCAAGGTCTATGAGGAAATCAGTGAAGAGAATGCGGCGCTCAATACGGTAGCGGAAGAAAATCTTGCAGGTGTGCGCACGGTGAAAGCGTTTGCCCGAGAGAAATTTGAAATAACCAAATTCCTGTCGCACAACAAAAGATACTATGATTTGAATATGGAACAGTCGAAGGTGTTTGTGCGCTATTATCCGTGTTTCACTGTAGTGACAAAAGTGCTGCCGCTATTGACTATACTGGTCGGTGGAAAGTTTGTCATAGACGGAGAGATAACGCTCGGGCAGATGACGGCATTTGTGGAATACTCAGCTAACATCGTGTGGCCGATGGAGATGTTGGGATGGCTGACGAACAGCTTCTCGGCGGCAGTCGCGTCCAACAAGAAGATTAAGAAAATCTATGAGGTGAAACCGACGATTACAGAAGTGACCGATACGGTCAAACTAGAAAAAGTAGAGGGAAAGGTATGTTTTGACCATGTATCTTTTCATAAAGAAGATATGTATGAGATACTGCATGACATTTCTTTTACGGTGGAACCGGGCAAAACGTTGGGGATTATGGGCGCTACCGGCGCGGGTAAGACGTCTATTGTTCAGCTTTTGCAGAGAATGTATGACGCTACGGACGGTGCAATCTACTTAGACGACGTGAATATCAGGGAACTTTCTCTGGAACAGCTTCGCACGAGTGTAAGCTATGTGATGCAGGACGTTTTCCTGTTCTCGGATACGATTAATGACAATATTAAGCTCGGCAAGAAAGATTACATAGACTTTAAAACGGTGAGACGCGCGTCTACGCAGGCACAGGCGAGCAGCTTTATAGAGCGCATGGAAGATACTTATGATACGGTAATCGGCGAGCGCGGCGTGGGACTTTCCGGAGGACAGAAGCAGCGGATCAGCATCGCGAGGGCGCTTGCCAAGAAGGATCCGATTCTTGTATTGGATGACTCAACTTCAGCGCTTGACATGGAGACAGAGCATATGATCCAGCAGACGCTTAAGACGCTCGAAGGCACGACGAAGATTATTATTGCGCACAGAATCAGCGCAGTGCGTCATGCCGATGAGATTCTCGTGTTGGAGAATGGTGCGATTGCGGAGAGAGGCACACACGAGGAGCTGATTGCAAAGCGAGGACTATACCATGAGACATACGAGTCTCAATACGGGCAGTTGACTGAATAGGATAATATGCATTCAGAGGACATGACACAGAATACGACAATCATGTCAGAGCATATTGACAATATTGACTAATATCAAATAGTGACAAATATTTCATTATAAAAAATATCTGATTATGAAAAATTTTCAAATTAAGAAATAAGAGGTGAGAGCATATGGCAGTAAATTCATATAAAGATGATGAGTTGAGCGTGGAGCGCAGCAAAGCGCAGACGCTGATAAGGCTCTTTCGATATCTGCTTGCCTATAAATGGCAGATTGTATTGGTGTTATTGATTATGGGTTACGGTGTATTGATCAGTCTGGTCAATCCACTTATTATGGAATCTGCGATTGACGACCATATCGCTGTGAAAGACTTGAACGGATTGTATAAATTACTTGGTTTTGCGCTGGTAATTAATCTTGTGTTAGTAATCACGGTCAAACTGCGTATGTATATTATGGCGAAGGTTTGCAATGAGATACTTCTGACGATCAGGCAGCAGCTCTACACGCATATCCAGAAACTGGACTTTAAGTTTTTCGACAGCAGACCGACGGGCAAGATTTTGTCGCGTATCATAGGCGATATCAATTCCCTTAAGGATGTATTGTCTAACTGCGTGACGACGCTGATTCCGGATGGACTGACAGTGATAGCCGTGGTGGTTATCATGGTCTGGAAGAACCCGAAGCTGGCGCTTGCTTCCATGATGACGATTCCTTTTATGGCGGTGGGAACCGTATTTATCCAGATTAAGGCGCACCCGCGCTGGCAGATATTCCGCAAGAAGTCTGCGAACTTAAACGCTTTTATTCATGAGGATATGGCGGGAATCAGAATTATCCAGAGTTTCCATGCGCAGAAAGAGACGGAAGAGACGTTTGACACGCTGCTTGCCGAACATCGGACTTCGTTTTATGATGCGGTTCGCATGAGTGATGCGTTCGGATCGGTGATTGACCTTTCGTGGGGTGTGGGCTGTATTCTGCTGTACTATACGGGTATCGTGGTTCTGGGGGTGGATCAGGTTTCGATAGGCACTTTTATCGCCTTTGGGACATATCTGAATATGTTTTGGCAGCCAATTCACAATATCAGTAATTTCTATAACCAGCTTGTGACCAATATTGCCGGAGCGGAGCGTATTTTTGAGATACTGGATACACCGCCGGGGATCGCGGATGCAGCAGAGGTTACACAAATGCCGGAGATAACGGGTGAAGTGACTTTTGAGCATGTGAATTTCTCTTATGATGATAAGGTCAAGGTGTTAGATGATGTCAGTTTCCGTATTATGCCCGGTGAGACGATCGCGCTTGTGGGTCCTACCGGAGCCGGGAAATCAACGATTGTTAATCTGATCAGCCGTTTCTATGATGTGCAGGAAGGCGTCGTGAAGGTGGACGGACATGATGTGAAAAAAGTTTCGATTGAGAGTCTGCGCAGACAGATGGGCATTATGACTCAGGATAATTTCTTGTTCTCGGGGACGATCAAAGAGAATATAAGGTATGGAAAACTGGATGCTTCGGACGAAGAGATTGTTGCGGCTGCCAAGGCAGTGAATGCACATGATTTCATTATGAGGATAAAGGTTATGACACGGAACTGTCAGAGCGCGGCGGCGGATTGTCCATCGGGCAGAAGCAGCTTCTGGCGTTTGCCAGAACGATGGTTTCCGATCCGAAGATATTAATTCTGGACGAGGCGACTTCGAGCATTGATACGAAGACGGAGCTGCTGGTGCAGGAAGGTATTGAGCATCTTCTGGCGGGGAGGACTTCTTTTGTCATTGCACACAGGTTGTCAACGATTCAGAAAGCGGATCGGATTTTCGTGGTGGACGACGGTAAGATCATAGAAGAGGGCAATGCACGTGAACTGATGGAGAAGAAGGGTGTGTATTATCAACTGTATATGGCACAGTTTTCTATATAAATTTTTTAACGGAATTATGTTGACTTTGTACTTTTTTACTTTATAATTTTAGTGAGATTAGTTAATTTTAAAATATAAGAAGCTGTTCAGAAATCAGTTTGGAACAGCCCTTAAGTAAGAAGTCGAGGAAATCATGGCTAAATCAGTGAGAATGGCAGATATTGCCGAGGTGATGGGAGTCAGCACCGTCACGGTATCGAAAGCCCTGTCCGGTCAAAAAGGGGTTAGTGAGGAACTGCGTGCCAAAATCAGGGATAAAGCGGAAGCAATGGGATACCGTGCGGCATCCGCTTTTGCTCAGGAGCGCGTAAGACGGAATGTCAGTTATACGATCGGCGCCATTGTGGCGGACCGTTTTCTGGATAAATACGAGTCGTTCTACTGGAAACTGTATCAGGAAGTTGCTACGGTTGCGGTACAGAAAGGCTGCTTTACGATGCTTGAGGTGCTGCAGAGTGAAGATGAGAAATATATGATCATGCCGAAACTTTTGCAGGAGAAGAAGACAGAAGGGCTGGTCATTATTGGACGTCTGCAGAAGGAATATCTGGATAAGCTGATGGAATACGCCGACGTCCCTGTGTTTTTTCTTGATTTCTACGGGCGGAACGGGCAATGCGATTCGATTGTGTCTAACGGATATTTCGGTATGTATACCATGACGAATTTCTTGTTTGATATGGGACACCGGGACATTGCTTTCATGGGAAACGTGCTTGCGACGGACAGTATAACGGACCGTTATTTCGGCTATGTGAAATCATTGTACGAGCATGGCATAGAAGTGAATAAGGAATGGATCGTCAACGACAGGGATCCGCAGACAGGCAGATCGGACGACGGGTTTGCAATAAAGCTGCCGGAGAAGATGCCTACGGCGTTTGTGTGCAATAATGACGCGGCGGCAGCGATGCTTGTACAGACACTGGAAAACCACGGATACAAAGTGCCCGAAGATATATCGGTAGTTGGATATGACAATTATCAGCCGCCGGGACTGTGCGATATCGGGATTACCAGTTACGAGGTAGATATGCATGAGATGGCGGAACGCACCGTGAAGAATATGATTGGCAAAATATCGGGGGCCTATTATAAGCAGGGCGTGTATATCGTGAGCGGGCGTATTATCTATAAGGACAGTGTGAGAAGAAGGATGACGGAATCTTAGGTGGAACCCCGGCACGGTAAACCGGTCATGCGGTAAGGAAGCGTATAAAGTGAATATGGCATAGAATAGAACAAGGGTTAAAGTACGGACGTAACAGTCGTGCTTTAACCCTTGTTTGCGTCTCTGTAAGCCTGAGGTGTAGTGCCTTTCTCGCGCTTAAAGAGATTGATGAAGTGATTGGTGTTGTCAAAACCTACATCCATGGCAATTTCATGGACATGTTTATCGGTAGTAAGGAGCAGCTGGACAGCCGCATTCAATCGTCTGGCGTTCAGATATTTCAGAGGCGGTGCGTGAAAGGTCTTGGAAAATTCATGGCAGATACGGTATTTGCTTATATGATAGCGTTCTTCCAGATCTTCCAGATGGAAAGGCTGTGCAAAGTACATGTCAAGATACTGTTTGATTTCCAGCAGATACGGCGCACATTTGGGTTCCATTGGTTCAAGCTGATAGGACTCGATTACCAGAGTAGTTGCGATGTCCTGCAAAAGCGCAGCGTCGGACAGCTTATTATACAGGCTGGCGGTGTGGCCGTTGCCAAGAAGCCGTTCCAGACCGCTTAAGATAGGTGAATAGCCGGATAGCGAGTGCACAAGGAACACATCAAAAGGAACGAGAGACAGCAGATGCGTAAAGAAACTGCCCTGAATCAGAAAGACGCTGAAACGCCAAGGGATGTCTGTTGTTTCTATCATATAAGGAGAAGCGCTGCAGTCCATGCAGAGAAGTTTCCCCGGTTCTAAAGCATGTGTCTTGGACTGTATGCGCAGAGTGCCTTTTCCGATGCGGGTGTAGAGCAGCATATAGCAGTTCAAAGGGGCAAAGGAAAGCGTGTGTGCGGAGGTGAGTTCCACGGTACCGCCGCTTAGAACCGTCGGAAAAAGATCGACAGTGTCAGGAAGAAGTTCGTAGAAAACACCGGCAAAGGAATGTGCGGGAAATGCCGGAGGCAGAGCCGGTCTGACGGATAAGGACTGTAAATATTGTTCTTGAAATGTCATTGCTTTCCATCGCTCCTTTCTGACATAGTTAGACTAATAATTAAATTAACTTAACTTTATTATTTAACCATCAACTTGTCAATAATAAGATTAAATATCGCTGTATTGTACAAAAAATAACTATAATAATTGTACAAAATATAAGAAAAACACAAATTGAGCAACAATAATATACAATCAGCAATAATAAGTGATGATTAAAAAATGAAGTGATATATACTTAAATTAAAGTTATAAATTAACTAGCCAAATTCGTAAACAGATTACGGAACTGGTGGAACAATAAGGAGGATATCATTATGAAACTGAAGAAAGTGACAGCGCTTACATTGGCGGCGGCCATGACGTTCTCATTAGTAGGATGCGGCGGCGGTGACACACCGACAGAGGCACCCGCTGATACGACAACGGATGCAGCGGCTGAAGAAGACAATGCCGATGATGCGGCGGTAACAGACGATGTATCAGACAGCGCAGACGATGTGGCAGACGCGGCTGACGACGGCGCGGCAGCAGGGGGACTTACCTATGCATCTGTCAAACTTGGCGAAGACAACATGGATATTACAACGACGATTAAGTTTATCCATCATAAGACGGACCGTGAAGAGGACGGCACAATGGCTAATCTGATCAGCAAGTTCAATGAGATGTACCCGAACATCACGGTTGAGACAGAGGGAATTACGGATTATGCGGAAGACGCGCTGCTCCGTCTTTCTACAGGCGACTGGGGTGACGTTATGTTTATCCCCGCCGTAGATGCGGCAGACCTTTCTACATATTTTCTGCCTTACGGAACGGTTGATGAGATGAGTGAGTTTGTGAACTTTGCAGACCAGTGGAAAGATGCGGAAGGCAATTGCTACGGCATCGGCTACATGGGTAATGCACAGGGTATTCTCTACAATACAAAGGTATTTGCAGATGCGGGTGTAACAGAACTTCCGAAGACTCCTGACGAGTTCATCGCAGCGCTTCAGGCAATCAAAGATAACACAGATGCGATTCCGTTATATACCAACTATGCGGCAGGCTGGACCATGGGCGGACAGTGGGATGCTTTCTTGGGAGCGATCACAACAGGCGACGAGACATGGTTAAACCAGAAATTTGCGCACACGGCAGAGCCTTTCAAGGATAACGGCGACGGTACAGGCGCATATGCACTTTACAAGATTCTTTACGATGCAGTTGCACAGGGGCTGATTGAGGACGATTATACGACAACGGACTGGGAAGGCTGCAAGGCGATGATCAACAACGGCGAGATTGGTACGATGGTACTTGGTTCATGGGCAATCGCACAGATGAAAGAAGCAGGCGACCATCCGGAAGATATCGGTTATATGCCTTTCCCGATCACTGTGAACGGACAGCAGTACACAACAGCGGGTCCTGACTATTGTTATGGTATCAATGTAAACGCATCCGATGACAATAAAGCGGCGGCTATGACATTCGTTAAATTCATGGTTGAAGAGTCCGGCTGGTGCGACCTTGAAGGCGGTTACCCGATTTCCAAGACAGCGCCTACATCCTTTGTATTCGACGGCGTCAATGTTGTAACGAACGTGACCTCTCTGGCCGGAGAAGAAGATGTGATGAATGAGATGAACGCTGAATCCGAACTTTCCTTCAATGCAGGCGGCGACGCTAAGGTTCAGGCGATTGTAGAAGCAGCGGCAACAGGTTCTGAGAGTTACGAAGATATCATGGCTGACTGGACGCAAAGATGGAATGCTGCGCAGGAAGAACTTGAAATTGAAGTTCAGTATTAATAGCAAGCTATGAGGGCGAGTAGTTACATTATATAGGTAATAAGTGATGCAGATATAAATATGTAATGTTCGAGTCGGGGAGAACTTCCCCGACTCGAATTATCAGAAGGTTAAGTAAGGATGGAGGATAGTATTATGGCGGCACAGGCAAATACAGTAGGGACACAGAATAAAGGCTTCCTACAGTGGGCTAGGAGCAGAAAAGGACAGCAGGCAATTATAATCGTAGCTTTTATGGTTATTCCGCTTGCATTATTATTTACTTTTACATACCTTCCGTTCGGTAAGATGGTAGGATACAGCTTTATGAAAATGAAGTATGCCGGCGCAAGAAAATTTGTGGGCTGGAAAAATTACGCCAGTGTATTCAGCAGAAAAGATTGTTTCAGCGCGTTAAAACTCAGTTTGTATTATATGGGCGGTTCTATCGTACAGCTGGTTCTGGCGCTTTATCTGGCAACGATTCTGAGCTTTAAAGTGAAAGGCGGCAATGTTTTCAAAGGTTTCATGTTCTTTCCGTTTCTGATTAACGGTATTGCGATTGGCTTTATCTTTAAATTCTTCTATACAAGAGGGTTCGTGTTTGATACCGTACTTCAGTGGTGCGGATTTGAATTAGACAATCTTCCGTACTGGTTGAAGGACCAGAGCATCAATAATATATCTTTGGTAGGCACTTCCGTATGGAGGTATTTTGGACAGAACATGGTGCTGTTTATCGGAGCCATTATGTCTGTGGACGCCGAACTGTATGAGGCGGCGATGCTTGACGGTGCGAATCGCTTTAAACAGTTTATCTATATTATTTTGCCGAGCATTAAGACAATTGTAACGTTGAATGTGATTCTGTCAATTACCGGTTCGCTGAGTGCATTTGAACCGCCCTATGTAATTACGGACGGTGCGAACGGTACGGCAACTTATTTTATCGTTATGCATGATATCGCTCATACCCAACAGAAGGTAGGACTGGCGTCGGCGATGGCGGTAGTGCTCCTGATCATTATTTTCATAGCGACGATTCTGCAGAAACTATTCTTTAAGTATGTATTCAGAAATGCGGAAGACGAGGATTTCAACGCAACTAAACGTCGTGACAGGAAACTTGCAAAATATGCGTCGAGAAAGGCAGGGAGATAAATGACAGCGTTACAGAAAATCGGTAAAGTTTTACTTACAATTTTAAAATATTTTTCACTCGTATTTTTTGCTTTTGTGGCGGTACTTCCCATCGTATCATGTGTGATTACGGCGTTTAAGACAGAGACGGAGTATGCACAGACCAATGTCATGGAAATGCCTGCAAGCTGGCTGAATTTCCAGAATTTTATAGATGCCTTTCTCAAAGCGAACATGGGAAAAGCATTTTTGAATTCACTGATTATTCTGGTGAGCGTGCTGACAATATCGGTTCTGATCGGCACATCGCTTGCGTATGTGCTGAATCGTTTTCAATTTCCGGGCAACGGCATTATCAGAAGCCTGTTTCTGTTTGCAACGCTGCTTCCCGGTGTGGCTATGCAGATTGCAGTGTACGAATTGATGTTTAAGCTGCATTTAATCAACTCGCTGGCGGGATATATTATCCTGATGTGCGGTACGGATGTTATTGCGATTTACATCTACATCCAGTTTTTCGAGAATATCAGCGTGTCCTTAGATGAATCGGCAATTATCGACGGCGCATCGTATTTCAAAATCTACTATAAAATATTGTTACCGCTCCTCCGCCCGGCAATTGTCACGGCATGTATCCTGAAAGGAGTCGGAACTTATAATGAGTATTACTGCGCAAACCTTTATTTGCAGAATAAGAAAATTTATCCGACGGTGGCTACATCGCTCTATACCTTCGTGGGACCGCTCGGAAGCAAGTATAATTTGATCTGTGCGGGTGTTATTATATCCCTTTTGCCGGCGCTTATTGTATTTATCCTTTTCCAGAAACAGATTTACAGCGGTATGACGGCGGGATCTGTCAAGGGCTGATACAAAAAGAGCGGCAGCAAAAATTCTTCGTGGAATAAAAAGTGTAGTGAAGTTGAACAAAAAAATTTTTTAATTTGGGTAAAGGTGACAGTTTTGCCGATAGTCTGTTGACAATATCACGATTTACTTTATAATTTGGATTAAGTTACTTGGTTTCGAAGCCTTTTTTTAATCAAAAATTAAGTTCAAGACGAAGTAAAAATGAAAAATATTTTTTTATACTATCTAAAAAGAAACATTGGCTGTCATGGCAGACAGGGTAAATCAGAAAAGGAGGAGGTCAGCAGACAATGATGGTAGAAGAGATAAGAAGTCACCTGAGCGATTGTATTATTCCGTTCTGGAAGAAATTGCGGGATGACGAGTACGGCGGATACTACGGATATATGGATCATGACTTGCAGGTGGACAAAAAAGCTGTCAAAGGATGTATTTTGAACAGCCGCATTACATGGTTTTTTGCAAACGCATATCTGACTTTGCGCGATGAATCGTTGCTGGAAGAGGCACGGCATGGATATGAATTTATGCAAAAGTACTGCGTCGATCAGGAAGAGGGAGGCGTATACTGGTCCGTTGCATATGACGGCACGCCGGAAGATACGACGAAACATACATACAATCAAGCGTTTTCCATCTATGCACTGTCTTCCTATTATGATGCGTCAGGCGATAAAGAGGCGCTGGATACAGCGATGGAACTGTTCCGTATCATAGAGGAGCGGTGCATGGATGAAATCGGCTACAAGGAAGCGTTTGACAGAGCGTTTCATGAGGTGGAGAACGACAAGCTGTCGGAAAACGGTGTGATTGCAGCAAAGACCATGAATACACTGCTGCATGTATTCGAGGCGTATACGGAATTGTATAGGGTGAGCGGCAGCGCTGATGTAGAGAAACGGCTTAGGTGGATTCTTGATACTATTGCCGAAAAAATCTACAATCCTAAACTGCACAGACAAGAAGTATTTTTTGACCGTGAGATGAATTCCATTTTAGATCTGCATTCATACGGACATGATATTGAGACAGCTTGGCTGATTCGCAGAGGAACCGATGTATTAGGGGATAAAGTATACGAAGATAAAATGCTTCCCATCATACTTGACTTAACTGGTCAAGTATATCAAGTGGCATTCGACGGGCATTCTTTTGCGAATGAATGTGAAAAGGGCGTTGTTGACCGTAACAGAATCTGGTGGGTGCAGGCGGAAGCGGTAGTAGGTTTCTTAAATGCATACAAGCTGGCGCCGGAGCATACGGAATACATGGAAGCGGCAAAAGCGGAATGGAATTTTATCAAGGAACATGTCATTGATAAGAGAGAAGGGTCCGAGTGGTTCTGGGATGTGAACGAGATAGGAGAGGCAGTGAGCGGCAAGCCGATTGTGGAGCCGTGGAAGTGCCCGTATCATAACGGTAGAATGTGTCTGGAAGTGATAAGGAGGAGCGGAGATGTTGCACGGTAATTATTATGTGGAGTTGGAGAAGTACAATAAGCTGGTGAACAGAAAAAACGTGAAATCAGCGATTTACAACGGTATCTATGACAGATACGAGTATCCGGTGTTAACCAGAGAACATATTCCGCTTTCATGGAAATATGATTTGAATCCGGAGACCAATCCTTATTTCATGGAGCGGCTCGGTGTGAATGCAGTCATGAATTCCGGAGCGATTGAACTTGACGGTAAATTTTATCTGGTGGCGCGTATTGAGGGAAATGACAGAAAATCTTTCTTCGGTGTTGCGGAGAGCGACAACGGTATTGACGGTTTCCGGTTCTGGGATTACCCGATTTTACTGCCGGATACATGCCCGGAAGAGACGAATGTGTATGACATGCGTCTGACGAAACATGAGGACGGTTATATATACGGAGTATTCTGCTCGGAGAGCAAGGATAAAACGATGAACGACTTATCCGCTGCAGTTGCGGCGGCAGGTATCGTGCGGACAAAAGACTTAAAGACTTGGGAGCGGCTCGACAATCTGACGACACTGCGGTCCCCGCAGCAGAGAAACGTTGTGCTCCATCCTGAGTTTGTGAACGGCAAGTATGCGTTCTATACAAGACCGATGGATGATTTCATCGAGACGGGTTCCGGCGGCGGTATCGGCTTCGGACTGTGTGACGATATCACACATGCGGTGGTAGACGAGGAGAAGATGACATCCCTTCGCAAGTACCATACCATTACAGAAGCGAAGAATGGTGCGGGCGCGACGCCCATTAAGACAGACAGGGGCTGGATCCATATTGCGCATGGCGTCAGAAATACGGCGGCAGGACTGCGCTATGTCATCTATGCGTTTGCTACCGACTTAAACGATCCCTCCAAGGTGATTGCAGAGCCTTCCGGTATGTTGATCGGACCGAGAGAAGGAGAGCGTGTCGGTGATGTGTCCAATGTGGTATTTACAAACGGCGCTATCGCGAGAGACAACGGCGATGTATATATTTATTATGCTTCCAGCGACACGAGAATGCATGTGGCAACGACAACGATTGACAAGCTGATTGATTATGTATTCCATACACCGTCGGATCCGCTGCGTTCCGTAGAGTGTGTAGCGCAAAGATGTGATTTAATTAGGAAAAATTTATAATTTATATCTAAACAATAATACAAGGACGTGAAGCTGAAAGGAGCAGAGGAAGCAAAATGAGTGAAGTGAAAATGATCAGCCCGGTTGTAAAGAACGTGCCGTGGCAGGAAAAGCCTGCAGGCTTAAAAGGCGCGCCGATTTGGAGATACACGGAGAATCCTATTATCGGAAGAAATCCGGTTGAAGGCGTTGCAAGAATCTTCAATAGCGCGGTTATGCCGTATGGAGATGAATTTATCGGTGTGTTCAGAGGCGAACAGACCAACGGTATTCCCTATATTTATCTCGGACACAGTAAGGACGCGATCCACTGGGAGTTCGAGCAGAATAAGATTCCTTTTAAAGATGAGGACGGAAACGATTTTATGCCGGTATATGCGTACGACCCGCGCCTCGTTAAAGTGGAAGATACTTACTATATCATCTGGTGTCAGGATTTCTACGGCGCGTCAATCGGTATGGCGAAAACGACAGATTTCAAGACATTTACGAGAATTGAGAATCCTTTTATTCCTTTTAACAGGAATGCGGTATTGTTCCCGCGTAAGATTAACGGCAAATTCATGCTTTTAAGCCGCCCTTCGGATTCCGGACACACGCCTTTCGGCGATATATTCTTAAGCGAGAGCCCGGATATGGTATACTGGGGCAGACACAGACATGTGATGGGAAGAAGCTCCGAGTGGTGGGAGTCAGTGAAGATTGGCGGAGGCGCCGCTCCGATTGAGACAAGTGAAGGCTGGCTGCTGTTCTATCACGGCGTAAGCGGAACATGCAACGGATTCGTATATTCCATCGGCGGAGCCATCCTCGATATCGATAATCCTTCGAAGGTACTGTACAGATGTGAGAATTTCCTGCTGACACCTGAAGAGTGGTATGAGGAGAGAGGGTTCGTGCCTAATGTATGTTTCCCCTGCGCGACGATTCATGACTCTGAAAGCGGAAAGATTGCGCTGTATTACGGCTGTGCGGACAGCTATGTAGGACTTGCGTTTACGAAACTGGATGAAATCGTGGACTATATCAAAACACATAGTCATGTGACGGAGTCCGATACGGAAATCGGAATCAGATAAGCGCCGGACAAGGTGAAAAGGGTTTATGGCGTCCGACAGCCATAAATATACGAACAGAAAAAGTAAATGAAATGCGCCGGCGTGCATATGGAATGAACTGTATGCAAATGCCGGCGCTCTTTGTGTCATAGGAAGTGTACGCTGGAATGTAAAGAGGATAAGCAAGGAGGAATAGGCTATGTTGGTCAAGGCGGATCATCCGTTGTTACAGTATTCGGGGAGAATTGACTGGTCGGATCGGGAGGCACCGGTTTTGGTATTTCCGTGTAGTTTTGTTAAAATGAAATTTACCGGAACAAGCGTAGCGGCGGCGGTGGAAAATCATCAATCGTATTTTAACGGCTTTTTGGGATATTTGATTGACGGAGAACAGAAATGCGTCAGGATAGCGGACAGCGGCAGGGAAACAATTGTGCTGGCAAAAGGGCTGGCGGACGGTGAACATGAAATAATGCTCTTTAAGAGGATGGACGCCTGCCATACTTTTACTTTCTACGGCTTTGAGGTAGATGACGGCGCGAGGATTTTGGAACCGGAGGCAAAGCCGGCACGCAGAATCGAGGTGTACGGAGACAGTGTTTCGGCAGGGGAGGTTTCCGAAGCGGTTGACTATATTGGTCATCCGGATCCTGTACATGACGGCGAGTTTTCTAACAGTTATTATTCCTATACTTGGATGACAGCCAGAAAACTTGGTGCAGAAATTCATGATATTGCGCAGGGAGGCGCGGCGCTCCTCGATGGGACAGGATGGTTTGCAGGACCGGATTTCATGGGCATGGAAAGCTTCTATGATAAAGTTCGGTACTATCCGGAATCAACCGATACGGTCAATTGGAATTTTGATTTGTATCGTCCGCATATAGTGATTGTCGCTATCGGACAAAACGATGCGAATCCGGATAATTACATGGCAACGGATTATGAGGGAGCAAAGGCGGAACATTGGCGTAAGTCTTACCGCGCATTTATTGAAAGACTGCGCGAAATATATCCGCAGGCGGAGATTATTCTGGCTACGACAATATTAGAGCATGATGCAAAGTGGGATCGGGCAATCGGGCAGGTGTGTGATGGGATGGCGGACGGGCATGTTCATCACTTCTTGTATCGCCGGAACGGCGCAGGGACACCGGGGCATATCCGAATCTCCGAGGCAGAAGAGATGGCGGAGGAACTGACGGCATTTATTGAGTCGCTGGGAGACGGAATTTGGGAGACTTGTTAAATCTTGCTAAATCTTGCCTTGTGGGATTGCATGAACAGTGGTACAATAGATGCAAACTAAACGGTAGGCATGTTGGGTTGCGGATTATAGCAGGATAAGCTGTCAGGTTGGCAGGAGAGGGAGAATTCAATGGAGAAGAAAGAGTTGACAGGGAACACAGCAGTAGCACAAGTGCAGGATAAGGCGGCGGAGGCAGTTGTAACTGTAACAGAAGAGAGCACAACGGTTCAGACGGCATCTGGCAAAGAGAAGACGGACGAGAAACAAGCGGCAGAGGCGAAAGAAGCCTTAGTTCAGGAGACAATACCGGAAGTGTTCTTGCAATATCGTGAGTATGAGGTTACAATGGAGGCGGTGACCAAACGGGTCAAAGCACATTACTATGCCAAAGGATATAAAGAAGGATCCATTGAGGACATACAGATCTATGTGAAGCCGGAGGATTTCACGGCATACTACGTGATTAATGACGGCGTTGTGGGTAAGGTGAATTTGTTCTGATGTTGATATTGCTTTGACAGTGATATGGTTTATATGGAAGTAGTTGATGAACGGCTTGCTTAGGCAGGCCGTTTTTCTGTGGTGAAAATTATTACTCGAATTTATTCATCAAATTTAAACCGTCATGGGATTTTTCAAACGCATATGGTATCTAATGTATGTAGGGGAGGACGGAAGACGATAATATTCCGGAACATCCCGCGAGGCTGCGCGCACAGGAGGAAGGCTTCATGAAGGACAACGAAATTGAAAATCTTGTTAGAAAGGCGAAAAGGCGTGAATCTGCGGCATTCACAGAGCTTATGCAGTTTTATCTGAATGATATGTACAGGGTGGCATTGGCGATTCTGGCAAATGACGAAGATGCGGCGGATGCCATTCAGGATACGATACTTGTCTGCTGGGAGAAGCTTGATACGTTAAGGCAGGTCTGTTACTTCAAAACATGGATGACAAGAATTCTGATCAATAAGTGTTACAGAATCAAAAGGTCAATGGAACAGACAGACAGCATGGAGGAATATGAAGAACCGGCAGTATATGATAAGTATAACCTTGAATTAAAGGAAGCATTGTCTATTCTGGATGAAAAATACCGCATTGTCATGACGCTGTTTTACAGTGAAGGGTATCATATCGATGAGATTGCAAAAATACTGAAAATCCCTAAAAGTACGGTACAGACAAGACTGAAGAGAGGTCGGGACAAGCTGGCGAGAGACTATTATGGGATTGAGAGGATGGGGTGAAGCTTATGGCAAAAAGAAATGTTTTTCTCTGTGATGTGGAACTGCCGGAAATTGTGCAGGAGAAAGCGGACGAAGCCTTTTCGGTGATTATTACGGAAGGGAAGAAAAGGATGAAGACGGATAAAAGATTAGAAAATGTGGCAAAGACAAATGAACAAAGAAAAAGCGCACAGGTGCGTGTCAGCAGAACGGTCAAAGCAGTCATGGCAGGAGTAGCGGCGATAGCGGCCTGCATTATCGTGATCGTAGGAAAGGATGCTTTGACAGGAGGAGAAAATAAGATTGACAGAGACACGGACGTGGTTTCTGACACAGGAGTGACAGAAGATAGTGACGGAACGATTCTTTCAGACGCGGGTGTAACAGAAAGCAGTGATGGGACGATACTTTCGGCGCTTGATAACATGTTTACGCTGCGGGTGAAAGCGGCTGAAGGTCTTCCGGGCGGGCAGGGGAGTCAGGCCGGCGAGGGACAGCAGGATGCACAGTCAGGCGAGCAATATGTTGCATTGGAGGCAGGATGTCAGATTCCGCTTGTCACCGGAAATAAGGCGCAGAATTATGTTCTTGGCGGCGATGGAGAAACAGGGCAGGTAAATTATTGTATTAACATCCCTTTTTCCTGCGAGGGAGACAATATTGAGAAGATAGCTTACAGCATCAATAAAGGAGCGTTCCAGATCGTGCAGGCGGAAGGAGAGAGTATCATAGTTGACGGCGAGGCTCATGTGGAAGATGACAGAATCAGCAATATGACTTGCGGAAGCATAGGGGGAAACTACAAGGATGATGAATTAGGTCTTCCGGAGAAGCCTATGGAGACAAAATTCTACAAATCTTTTACCCTGAACTATCAAAAGCAGTCGGATGATGATACGTGGATTAATATCGTCGATAATGTGCCGGACAGTAAAGAAGCCTTTGACTTGATATGGGGGAGGGATGATTTAGAGTCGTTTAACAGTGGGTTGCAGAAACTGCTGGATAATACGGTGATTACCTGTACCGTCTGGTATACGGACAACACGTCGCAGTCGGTTGATATTAAAGTGGGCAGCAGAATCATGACATATCGTGAGGCGGGAGAGCCGGAAGCGTCCGTGAAAGGGGATCCCGATGAGGAGACGGTATATATTACTTTTGAATTGCAGAAGTAGGAAAAGACCGTGATGGGGCGACGCAAATTTGCTAGTTGCGCCGCCTCATAGTATACTGCGTTAACATTATATGAAACGGATATTTAAGAAAATAAAATTTAATAAAATTTCGAAAATAAATAATTGACAGACAATTAATTTTGTATTAAGCTAGTTACATCAGAGAAATTCTACATAGTGTGCATTTCGCACATTCAGACAGTTTCTGTCGGATTTTCTAAACATTAATTTAATAAGACAGGAGCTGGATGATATATGTTCATATCGGATTCCTGTCGGTATATGGGAGGATATGATATGGAAAGAAACAGAAAGAACAGGAATAACAGAAGGTTCAAGATGCCAGCGACTTGCATGTCGTGACCATTGAGAGTGCAGTCTATGTAGTCATGAAAAATGATCTCGCATTTGTGTTTACAGGAACATTGAGTCTGTATGAGCATCAGAGTACATATAATCCAAATATGCCTGTACGTTTTTTGATTTATTTGGCGGAGGAGTATCAGAAGCTACTTGAGCATATTGAGGTGAGTCTCTATGGTGCAACGAGGATTAAGCTGCCGACACCACAGTGTATTGTATTTTATAACGGGGAAGCAGATATGCCGGATGAAGAAGTTTTAAGACTTTCGGATGCATTTATAAATAGAGAGCGGCAGGCAGATGTAGAACTGAGAGTCCGAATGCTTAATGTCAATTATGGACATAATAAAGAATTGTTGGACAAATGCTGTACATTGCGGGAGTATGCCGAATTTGTGGAAATTTCCAGAAAGTATATCCGTGAAGGCTTAGAATTGCAGAAGGCGTTAAATGCAGCGATAGAGTACTGTGTGGAACATCATATTTTATATGATATGTTAAGAGAATATCGGTCGGAGGTGCTGGGGATGATGTTGGAAGAATTTGATGTTGATAAATATGAGAGAACGATTAGAATGGAAGGAATAGAACAAGGCATAGAACGCGTGAACAGGTTGACACAGGTTCTGCTGGAGCAAAATCGAATGGAAGATTTGGAGCGTTCTTTGAAAGAACCGGAATATCAGAAAACGCTGTTCCAAGAATTTCATTTATAAGGAAGCTATATCACGTCTTGTCTTGCACACCGCGATAGTTCAGCACAACGATTGCGCCGAAGATACACATGATTCCACAAAGCGACATGAGCGTCAGATATTCGTGAAAGACGACTACCCCGATTAGCGTGGCAAACATCGGTTCAATGGTGGCAAGAATCGCTGCGCGGCTTGCTTCTACCTGCTCTAAGCCCAATGTGTAGAGAAGAAATGGTATAACGGCAGTGACTAATCCGGTCAATAGTATAAAAAAACACAGGTACGGTTTGCGTGAGCAAACCGTAATTTTATGCCACAAATCGGGTAATGAGCAGAGGAACAAGGAACCGACGGCTGCGATTATAAAAGTGTAGGTAGTGACTGTATATGTCGAATACCGACGAAGCGCTATCGTTCCAAGAATACTGTAAAGCCCGTAACCCAGTCCGGCGCCGAGCCCGATCAGTATACCGATGAGAGTGACACCGCTTTGGTCGGACCCCAGTCCTGAAACAAGGATACATCCGAGGAAAGAGAAACTGAGAGCAATCAGTTTCCTTCCGGTCAGTTTTTCCCGAAAGAATAGGATTGAAAGTAGCATGACCCAGATTGGCGAGGTGTAGAGAAGGATTGCCGCCATAGATAGCGTCATCATGCGGATTGCGGCAAAGTAACAGGCAGTAAAAAAGAGGACGCTGCCGAATCCCAGAACTATGAAGATCTGGATGTCTTTCATACGAATTCTAAACCCTTTTGGGTTTTTTATGAATAGTATGAGCGCAAAAACAAGTGCTGCGACAGTCAACCGGAGACTGACAATCTGGATAGAAGTAAATCCCGCAAGTTCTGTCAGTCCGCGCACAAAAATACCCATGCTGCTCCAGAAGATAGCGGCAAGAATGATAAGAATGGTTCCGTTCGGTCTGTGGTTTGTGTTCATAGTGTTTGTCCTTTATGCTTTCCGTATTTATTGTAAGTTATATCAGTACATTTTATCATTTGGGACGTATTATGGAAAGACATAAATAGATGTAAAAATATGGTTCTCTTAAAATTTTTTTTAAAAATATATGTTGACAAATAATATTATATATCATATAGTATCTACAGAAACAATATTATACATCATATAATAT
>VSOA01000150.1 GCA_009774585.1 Lachnospiraceae bacterium | reverse complement strand
ACCAAGAAAGCCCCACAAACAGCGTATTTATGCTGGGTGTGAGGTTTTTACCTTTTCTCAACTGTCAAAGATGGGATCATACTATCCCTGCATTGTAAAGCGTTTTTCTCAATCATACAGTATCTTAACCGCTTTAACCGGCGACCGGTAAGATACATTGGAAATACGAATTCCTGTCTTAGGATTGCTCGCATGAATAACCTGTCCGTTGCCGATGTAAATCGCTACATGGTTGATGCTCCTGCCGTTACCATAGAAAATCAGATCGCCGGGCTGTGCCTCAGACACACTGATTGTCGTTCCGCAGTTCGCCTGTGCCACAGAGGAATGCGGCAGGTTGACACCGTACTTCTTAAATATACTCAGAACATAGCCGGAACAATCTGCGCCGTTCGTCAGACTTGTACCGCCCCAGACGTAAGGATTGCCCAGAAATTCTTTCGCATACTGACACACATCCACACGCACATCGGAAACACCCTGTCCGTAGAACAACTCTGTCATCGTGATCGCCGTACCAAGTTCCGAACTTACTTCCACATATTCCGCAGACACAAATACTTCTTCATCATCCAGATATACCTTGACCCAGTCACCCTCTACCGTAGCAACTTCTAATTCCTCTCCGTTAGGCACCATTGTGATTACTTCTGACTCAGTGTTGGCTTCCGCCCGGACTTTCAGACTGTCTGTCGTGACACGGGCCATCGTTGTTGCCAGTTCTTCCGCTCTCCGCTTCGCCGGAATGCCTGTCAACAGATACTCTACACTCACATATCCCTCTACTTTACCGGATATAATATGTGCCCATGTTCCGTCGTTGTCCAGTACTTCGCACGCGGCATCCTTGGGCAGTTTACCGACAAGCTTTCCGTCTTCCGCCGCAATCGCACGTACGTTTAAATTATTGTCAACATTGGCAATACCAAGATTGGTATAACCCCAGTTTGCATTTTTGGCTTTCTCATAAGCTTCGGCATATTCACGTTCTGTCTTGGTTGATTCCAAGATTACGCCTGAACCAATGGAGTCTCCGAGAATATCCTGCAAAGAAAGTTCTTCTTCGCCTTCCCCGCTATTCTCCTCATTCTCTGTTGCTCCCTCTTCGTCCGCAGCACCATCGCTCACGGCTCCATCGTCCGTAATACTTCCATCCGTATCCATGTCGCCCGTATTATCGCTGTTCGCATCATCTTTCTTGTCAGATTCTTTGCTGTCTGCTATGCCGTTATCGCTTACACCCGTATCCTTCGTCTGCGCGTCTGCAGATTCTGCATTCTCTTCATCATTACCCGTAGCATCAAAAACATTGATCGTACCGGCAGGTAATAAGTCCGGCAGATGCGTCGCTCCTGCTCTCATGGGGGCAAGCAGCAGTATACATGCTGTCAACAAGCACAGAAATTCACGTCGTTTCATAATTGTTATAATCCTCTCAGTAAAGTCTGTACAAATGTACCGACTCATTTGTGTTAACATTTCGTAACACTTTCGTAACATTTACTAGGTCATTATAACAATCAACGGGCTTTCTGTCAAATATGTATTTTTCCACCTTAACCTGCCTCTCCGTAACTGTTGGAAAAAGCAATATTGACCGCATGGTCCGCCACTCTTTCCAAACCGGATACAATATCAGAAAATAGCGCGCCTGCCTCGGGAGAACATTCATTGCTGGATAGTCTCTCGATATGCTTCTGCTGCAGTTCTTTCTCTTTCTCGTCGATTGCCTCCTCAAGATTCTGTATATCTTCCACATGTTCTTCCGTACTTTTAACGAACATTTCAAAAGAGAACCGCAAAATCGTATTGACCATATTCATCATCTCACCAAGTTCCCGCTGCGCTTCTTTTGTAAAACCGACCCCCGTTTTAATTCTGCGCTCCGCTGCGTCCGCTATATTCTCTGCATGATCTCCGATGCGCTCGATATCGTTTACCACATGGAACAGCGCGCCAATATTCTTTAAATCTTCAATCGGCAATGTAGTCTGATTAATCTTCACCAGATAGTTTGTGATCGCATGACTTAAGAAATCAATGTTTTTCTCCACTTCACGCACTTCTTCGATCTGTTCCGGTTCCAATGTAATCAGAACATTCATGGCACGGTTCAGATTCTCGTCGGCAAGCGACGCCATACGATCCAGTTCTTTAATTACTTCCACAACTGCTGTCGCCGGATTCAGCACTACTTTCTCGCCGATATATTTTAACTGGTAACTGTCTCGGTAACCCACTTTTCTGTCATCTCCGGGTACTACCAGATAGGTCAGTTTCACAATGCCTTTAATAAACGGCATCATAATAATAACTTGGAATACTTTAATAAAGATGTGAGCGTACGCGATGACCCGTCCCATATCATTGCCTGTTATGGCCGTAAGCACATCCACAATCTGATGCACTCTTAACATAAAGATGATGTAGACAACGACCGTACCGATCACGTTGAAGATCAAATGAATAGACGCTGCTCTCTTAGCATCCTTCTTACCGTTCAAAGATGCCAGAACCGCCGACGTACAGGCGCCGATATTACAGCCAAGAATAATATACATGCCGATATCCATGGTCATTAATCCTTGATTAGCAAGCAGAACCATGATACTGACCGTAACCGAAGAACTCTGAATAATCGCAGTCAATACGGCACCCAGAATCACTGCAAGAATAGGAGATCTCAGAGATGCAAACATATGTAAGATTGCCGGCGAGTCTTTCATACCCGCCATTGCGCCGGACATCGTACTGAGTCCCATGAATAAAACGCCGAAGCCGATAATGACTTCCCCCCAGCGCGATATTTTCTGTTTTTTACAGAACATAACAACAAGCACGCCGACAAGCAGTATGACGGGCGCCACTTTTTCCAATTTGAACGACACTAGGAGCGCAGTCACGGTAGTACCAATGTTCGCACCGAAAATAACGCCTGCCGCCTGCGTAAGATTCATCAGCCCCGAGTTAACAAAACTGACAACCATGACTGTACACGCTGATGAAGACTGAATAACCGCAGTAAAGAAAATTCCCACGAGAATACCTGTGAAACGATTCGTCGTCAAACGCTCCAGTATTCCTCTAAGTTTCGCGCCGGCAACCTTCTCGATACTGTCACTCATAATGCGCATACCGTATAAGAACAGTCCTAAACCGCCTGCCATGGATAGAATAATCGATATATTCATCTTATATAAGATTCCCTTCGTATGTACTAATTCCTCGCATTTATCTACACGATTCTATTTTATCGGAAATAAAGTACGCTGACAAGTCCCCTTTATACAAAACTCGCCTCATATGTTCTTCCCGCATCAATATCCTCCTCAAGCTGTCTCTTAAGAGCATCGACGTCGTCAAACTTCCTCTCCGGTCTGCGAAAGGCAAGCAGCTCCACCACAATATTCCTGCCGTATAAATCACCCTCAAAATCATACAGATAAGTCTCGACTCCTATAACGCCATCAGCATTCACGGTAGGCTTGCATCCTACATTAGAAATTCCTTTGTATTCCTTTCCATCCGCCGACACTTTGGAATAATAGACGCCGTTCGGCGGAAGAAGCTTGTCCTTATCCGGTATCATGTTAGCCGTAGGCATTCCTATGGTACGTCCTAACTGCCTTCCGTGCTCCACGCATCCGCTCACACTGTACGGTCTGCCAAGCATAGCGGACGCCTTCTCCATGCATCCCTGTCTTACAGCCTCTCTCACTCTGGTGGAACTGACTTCCTCACCGCCCACTTTGACTTTATCAATCAGTTCCGTACGATATCCGCACTGCTTGGCACATTTCTCCAACAGAGCGTAGTTTCCCGCGCCGTTTTTGCCAAAAGACAAGTCATATCCTGCGCAAATATAAGCCGCATTCATCCGATCCGCCAGATATTCCCGCACAAACGCCTCCGGTTCTGTAGCGGCTGTCTGACTGTTTAAGGGAAACTCGATCAACACATCAATCCCCATTTCTGCAAATATCTTTCTCTTCTCTGCCTTACTGGTCAGTTCCTTCTCTTCTCCCCCGAAAAAGGCTGTCGCGGAAGTATCAAAAGTAAACACTGTGGCAAGATAATTCTGCTGTTTCTGTTCGATAATCTTCACAAGCAGTTCACAATGCCCGAGATGAACGCCGTCAAACTTACCGATAGCGACAGCGCTTGCACCTGCCAAATGAAATTCTGTTGTGTGTTCTATAATCTGCATATCCGTCTCTATCCCTATCTCTTCCTAATAATTTAATCCAAAAACATCTTGACAGGTTTCAAAAGGCGCTCTGCCTCATGATAAGCATAGACTCCATAAAACCTCTCCTCCTCGTCATACACCCTGACTTGTTCCCGATCCGTAACTCCCAAGTTCTGCATATTCTGTCTAAGCTGCGCTGCACCGAGTCTGTTTCCGTTCCGTACCATTTTAAGTCCCTGTTCATTCACACAGACTGACTTATATGCAGCAAAAACAGCATCAGGTGCAATAATAACATCCGATATCTTCCCTTCGTTCCGCAATCTTTCCAATTCTGACAGGGTAAGCGCTTCCTCCATCCCGAATATCCCTACCCTGCTTCGCTCAAGAGATTCCATAGCGCCGCCGCATCCCAGCCGGCTGCCGATATCATGACACAATGTTCTGATATAAGTGCCTTTGGAGCATACAACTCTCATTTGTACAAGCGGAAGTTCTATTTTGATAATCTCAATTTCCTTTATCTGTACTCTTCTCGGTTTACGTTCCACCTCTTTGCCTGCCCGCGCAAGCTCATACAGCTTCTTACCGTCCACCTTAAGCGCAGAATACATCGGCGGAATCTGATCGTAGTCTCCCACGAATCCCATGATCACATCCCGTACCTGTTCTTCCGTAACCGACGCAAGGCTGTCTGCATCACACTGTGACAAGATACTGCCCGACAGATCCTGTGTATCCGTAACCACACCAAGACGCAGCACGGCGATATATTCTTTGTCCCAATCGGTAAGCATATCGCATAGTTTTGTCCCCGAACCTAAACATACAGGAAGCACGCCGACCGCTTCCGGATCGAGTGTTCCTGTATGTCCTATTTTCTTCATCCTGCAGATGCCGCGGAGTTTGGCTACCACATCGTGGGACGTAAAGCCTCTCTCTTTATAAACATTCATAATTCCATTATATGCGTTATTCATTTTTAAGCTGCTCCGCAATCTCTATCGAAAGATTGTTAATATTATCATGATATGTACCGTTCATTGTGCATCCGGCTGCCCGTACGTGTCCGCCGCCGCCGAATTTCATTGCTACGGCCGCCACGTCTACCTTGCCGTTCGAACGCATACTCACTTTATACTCCAAGGTTCCGGTCTCATACATGAAAATTGCACAGTCCACACCCTTGACCGACTGCAAATGGTTCACGATTCCATCCAAATCCTTCGGCGTCACACGGTAGAATTCCATCATTCTCCGGCTGACCATACTGACAATACATCTCTCCCCCATAAAACGGACGCTTTCCAGTACCGCTCTGCCCATAATCTGCATTTGCAGGTAGGTCTTCTCAAAGAATGTCTCATCTACAATTTTGGAGAAATCAAATCCATACTTAATAAGTTCTGCCGCAATCTGTAAAGTACGCGGCGATGTGTTTGAATATCTGAACACACCCGTATCATGAACAATACCAATATAAATCGCCTTGGCAATCTCCTCATCAACCTTTTCAGGTTCCATCAAATCATAGAGAAGTTCTGCCGTTGAACTTCTATCCGGTTCAATAACACTCACATCTCCGCACCCGTGATTGCTGATATGATGATCAACATTGATTTTCTTACGCGCTCTGCGGTAAATCGGTTCCGCGTCTCCCAACCGGTCGTCAGTCGTATCCAGCGCTACAAACACATCATACTCTTTTTCAACATTAATTCCTGATTTAATATCTTCAATGTGACTGATACACCGGAAAATCTCTGCCGGCTCGTCTAAGTAAACGTCTATCTCCGCCTCCGGCATGACTTTCTTCAAGTAAAGATATAATCCCATCACGGAACCGACACAGTCGCCGTCCGGTCTTATATGACCGCCTATCGCTATTGTCCTTGCATGTTTTACTTCATCAATTATTCTCATCACTCTCTACCATCTCATCTTCTACCGATTCACTACGAACTACTTCGTCTATTAATTTAGACATATTTACACCGTATGCAATGGATTGATCCATAATAAAGGTGATCTGCGGCGTATTTCGCAGATTAATCGTCCTTGCAAGCTGGTTTCGGATATATCCTTCCGCGCTTCTTAAGCCAGATAATGTGTCTTTCTGCGCTTTCTCATCTCCAAGAACGCTGATCCATGCCTTACAAGTCTTTAAATCCGGTGCAACCTCCACAGCCACCACCGAAGTCATAGGGGCAATCCTCGGATCTTTGATTTCCCCCCTGATGATCTCTGCCAGCACACGCTGCACCTCTCCGTTGATACGTGTATTTTTAACACTGTTTTTACGCATTTTACAAAGCCCTTGCATCACGGTAAATCACATACTTACCATGATATCCTTTCCGCCTTGTCCGAAATACCATAACAATTGATATTATATGTTATCTCGGCACTTCAACCATAATATACGCCTCGACGATGTCTAACTCCTGCATCTTATCAAATCCCTCAAATACAAGACCACATTCAAATCCGGCTTTGACTTCCTTTACATCATCCTTAAAACGCTTCAGAGATGCTAATTCGCCTTCATAAATCTGCTCGCCTTCTCTGTTGATACGAATCTTACATCCTCTCCGGAATTCACCGTCCAGTACATAGGAACCTGCAATATTGCCAACTGCTGACGCCTTGAATATCTGGCGCACCTCTGCATGACCGATTACTTTTTCCTCATAAACCGGATCCAGCATTCCTTTCATTGCCGCCTCAATATCTTCAATCGCCTGATAGATTACCTTATACAGTCTTACATCTACGCCTTCGCGTTCCGCCACAGCTTTAGCCGTGGTATCCGGTCTGACATTGAATCCGATAATAATTGCGGAAGACGCCGATGCAAGAGAGACATCTGACTCATTGATTGCGCCCACGCCGCCGTGAATGCATTTCACAACCACTTCCTCGTTGGACAGCTTCATCAGACTCTGTTTTACAGCTTCCACGCTTCCTTGTACGTCCGCCTTGACAATCAGATTCAATTCTTTCAGATTACCTTCCTGAATCTGGCTGAACAAATCATCCAGAGACATTCTTGTCTTAGTATCTGCAAGCATTTCTTCTTTATGCTGCGCCATATAAGTTTCCGCATAAGATTTGGCGCTCTTATCATTCTCATGCACGATGAATACTTCACCTGCACTCGGTACATCAGAGAGACCTAATATTTCCACAGGCGTGGAAGGTGTCGCCTCCTTCACTCTTCTGCCTTTATCATCTATCATCGCTCTGACTTTGCCATGGCTTGCCCCTGCGGATATAAAGTCACCCACATGAAGCGTACCCTTCTGTACCAGTACGGTTGCCACCGGACCGCGTCCTTTGTCAAGTTCCGCCTCGATGACCAGACCTCTTGCATTTCTGTCCGGGTTAGCCTTTAACTCCAGAATCTCCGCCGTAAGAAGAATCGTCTCCAGCAGATTTTCAATACCTTCGCCAGACTTTGCCGATACCGGTACAAATTCTGTCGATCCGCCCCAGTCTACCGGAATCAGTTCATGCTCTGTCATCTCCTGTTTCACGCGGTCTATATTCGCGCTGGGTTTATCAATCTTATTAACCGCTACAATAATTTCGATTCCTGCCGCTTTCGCATGGTTGATCGCCTCGATCGTCTGCGGCATAACGCCATCATCCGCTGCGACTACAAGCACTGCGATATCCGTAGAGTTTGCACCTCTCATACGCATCGCGGTAAACGCCTCGTGTCCCGGCGTATCCAAAAACGTAATACTCTGCCCGTTTGCAGTAACCGTATAGGCACCGATTGCCTGCGTAATACCGCCCGCTTCCTTATCGGTAACGTTCGTCTTACGGATCGCATCGAGCAGTGAAGTCTTACCATGATCAACGTGTCCCATGACACAGATAACCGGAGGTCTGCTTACCATGGATGCTTCATCTTCCTCATCTTCTTTGAGCAGTTCCTCAATCACGTCTACTTTAACTTCTTTCTCGCAGATAATATCATACTCAATTGCAATATTCTCCGCATCTTCATAACTGATTTCCGAATTTAACGTCACAATCTGTCCCTGTAAAAACAGCTTCTTGATAATCACGGAAGGCTGTATTTTCATTTTATCCGCCAAATCTTTGATCGTTAAGGACTCAGGAATCGTAATAACTTTGATCTGCTCTTCCACAGCCTCCTCAGTCTTCTTCTCCGGCTTAATAAAACGGCCTGCCTTATTGCGGTTCTTTACTGCTACATCATCCTCTTCGTAAATCAAATCTTTCTTGGAACGTTTATCCCTATCCTGATTTGCCCTGCGTTTCTCATCATCTCTGTGCTTCTCCACGTCCTTGATAGGCGTCTCGGGGATAAAGTCCTTCTGATTGTTATTCTTCTTAAATCGATTGTCCTGTCCGCCATTTCCTCTCTGAGGGCGCTCAAAATTACCCTGACTGCGGCCAGCGCCTGCACCAGCGCCGTTATTCCTGCGATTGTTTTGATTATTGTTATAAGCCGGTCTATTTTGACCTTCCGGTCTGCTATTTTCTCCCGCACCTGCTGTTCTCTCCCGTCCCTGCGGCGCTTTGCTTGCACGTGCTGCGCCGACGTTTTCGCGCTCCTGTTGTTCGCGCTGTTGCTCGCGCTCGCGCTCGCGTTCACGCTTCTCCTGCTGCCTCTGCTCCATCCTGCGTTCCTGCTGTTGTTTCTGACGTACATCATAAGGCTCTGCCGTCACAGGGATAGGCTTCTGCGTAGGTCTGATAATCTGATGCGGCACATTCTGTATCTGTACCGGACGACCGTTATTTCCTGCCGGTCTTCTCTCGCCGCCACCACGGTTTCCACCGTTATTTGCATTGTTTCCGCCATTACCGGTACTGCCCTGCGCCGGACGCTGCCCCGGCATTTTGGAATTATGCGGATTGCTCACGAAAATAATCTTTTTC
>VSOA01000149.1 GCA_009774585.1 Lachnospiraceae bacterium | reverse complement strand
GGGATGTGAATCGGGTGAAGGAACTATTTACAAATTCAGTTTATTAAAATATGTAAGAAATAAAAATCATATACGATTATGTCATAATAAGAATGGAGAGTAAAAATGGATAATCAAAAATACTATGGATGTGAAAATCCGGAATCGGTAAGTTACTTGGAGTTTGGGTCAATCAATTTAGTGAAAGGTGAAAAGAAAATATGGGGATACTGGCAGGATCAGATTGCCTATGACTTATATATGTTTGCTAGGTATTCAAGGGATTTGTTTGCATTCAGAAAATTTTTCGGTGAAAAAGAAAAAACGGTGGAAAAGTTAAATGAGTATGTACTTCGTTCGGCACATGATAAGTTAATGGATTATATTTTTAAGTATGCCGGGATACTTGCGATTTCCAACCGGGAAGGGGTAATTTGTGAAAATGGAAGTTCATTATATGGGTGGATTGATGAGGCGATAGCCTGCGACTATGTATTTTGTGAAGGAAAGAATATAGACAAGATTCAAGAACTTGAATATGTAGGAAGTGATATATCCGAACTGATGAATGAAGGCGCCGAGAATTTTCACAGTAATGTGAAGATGAGTTTTACGACAGAAGACACAATAGACGGCGTCATAACAGATATACATAATAAGATGCAGAAGAAGATTGCGCTTTTTTACGGTTTAAGCGTAAGTGTACGCTATGCCGTTAGAAAAGCGGAGGATTTAGTTAAGGCGGCAGATTTGTCTGAGCTGACTATGTACAATCGGTTAAGTCTTACATACGATGATCGGACTATGGTGTCGGTATATGGAACAGGTAAGAGTGTTTATATTGTATCGCTGCCTAAGTTAGTTGAAGGATTGAAGGCAAAAGGAATTTACGCGAAATACTGTACTGCCAATATGCAGCATGGGAAAGACGGCGAGAATACCGTCAGGGCGTCTATTATCACATCTAAATCTGAAGAGGTATTAAATACATTTATATCGGCGTACGAAGAATGCATTGAAAAGAGTATTCAGATACCGGGTGTCGAGAGAGGCGAATGGAAAGATTTAGAGGAATTACTATAACATTAGAAAGCGGGAACAAGGAGATAAGAACATGAAAGCAATGATTCTGGCAGCAGGACAGGGAACGAGATTAAAAAAATATACGGAGAATTTACCGAAAGGCATGCTTTCCTTTATGGGGCAGACAATTATTGAACGTCAGATTGAGATGTACCGGAAGTGCGGAATAGAGAATATTATTGTGGTGCGCGGATTCGCAGCAGACAAAATCGGGTACGAAGGAGTTACTTATTACACGAATGAGGACTATGCCAACACGAACATGGTAGAGTCGTTGATGGCGGCAAAATCAGAATTCGACGAGGACATGATTGTCAGTTATTCAGACATTCTGTTTGAGGAGGACATGCTGAGGGTGATGATGAAATCGGAAGCAGATTTCGCTGTTGCGGTAGACGATAACTGGAAGATGTATTGGGAGAAGCGCTACGGCAAAGTGGATTTTGATACAGAGAGTCTTGCGCTGGATGCAAACGATAACATTGTGGAATTGGGACTGGAAAGTCCGAAGCTGGAAGATATTGATGCCAGATATGTGGGCTTGCTGAAATTCTCCAAAGCCGGATTGGAACATATTCAGGCTATCATGAATGAGGCATATACCGAGTTTGAGGATAAACCGTGGCAGCAGTCGGGTAAGCCGGTCCGCAAAGCGTATATGACGGACTTACTGCAGGCAGTCATCGAATCCGGACGTCCTGTCAAGGCGGAAAGATTTTGCAATGGCTGGATTGAGTTTGATACGAACGAAGACTATGAGAACGCGTGCAGATGGGTTGAGGACGGGAGTATTAGTGAGGTGATAAGGCTGTAGGGAAGAAGGTGAGTGGCAGTTCCGAAGGATGTACATTATTAACGGAACTGCCATAATTTTGTATGTTATAGTAAACAAGTATCGATTATAAAACGATGTACATAGTTGCTATGTATACAAGATAATGATACAATATGAGTAATATTATACAATAGTATCAACATGGAAAGTCTGTATAATGCAATCAAAGTTTTTCATTTCTATGAGTTTATTCCATTGATTACTAGTGGTATATAGGCAAACGAGAAGTAAACAATGTGTAAACAATATGTTGAATAATGAGTAAAACATGTTATAATATACAAAGGAGAACCGATTTGGAATCATGTAAATTATACGATTGCATGGCTGTAATCATACGTTATCTGCTCAATGAAAATTTTGAAGCGGATATGGCATATGCGGTGGCATCGAATCATGAGAAGAATATGTTAGAGGAAGCAGAGGAGCTGTTAGAAGAAGGCTTCTCTTTAACTGACTTTAGCATCCTGTCGGACACATATAAGTCCAACTTGGTCATGCTGCCTTTTTTATTGCAGAAACTGGATGAGAAAGCAGCCAAATTGCTGGAAGAAGAACTCTGGATAGAGCGGCTGGATTTTGAGTCTGTTCGGTGTATGGATAGTTTGAACAGCGAAGATAATGTAAAAGCGACGAGTATAATCATCCTGCCCAGATATACATGTATATGGGAGGGTAAGAGTAGAGATGAGCACCATGCAATAGATATTAACACATTTTTGTATCATTCTTTTTATGTAGAAGTGAATGAAGACAAGGTGGAGGGGAAATATACATTAAAAAACTATATTTTGAATCCGCAAGATTTTGGCTTGTGTATGGATGACGAAACCGAACTTACGATTCCGGTTGCGCTTTCGCCGTTAACAGATGAAGTGAGGCTGGATGATGAAAGATATCAAGAGTATGAAAAGGGTGCTTTCGTCAACTATTTTATGATAAAAGAGTTGAATGGGCACATGCAGGCAAAACTGACGGAATATATAGAGAAGGTCGTGCGCAGGGCAGATGAGAACGGTAATAAAATACTGGTATTTCCGGAGATGCTCGGAACGGTTGGCATGAAAAATAGTCTCATTGAGTCCATCAGGAATGTATACCTGAGTAATCTGCATTTTATTGTATTTCCAAGCATATGGGAATGTAAGGGAAGGCACCGGAATCATAATACGGCATATGTTATAGACTATGAAGGCAATGAATGGTTTGGACAGGAAAAACTCAGGAGATTCCCGTGGGAAAAAGATAACGAAACATTTTTGGAAGACATTATAGAAGGGGAAGAAATCCATATTATACATTGCGAGGGATATGGCAGTATTGCAGTAGCGGTCTGTAGAAGTGAATTAGATCGGAAGGTGAGGGATTTGCTGATGCAGAAGCTGAACATTAAGCTTATTTTATGTCCGTCATGGACGGAAGGCAGTCATGAGTTTGAATGTTCCATCATGACAGGGCTTGAACATAAGTGCAATGTGGTGTGGTGCAATACGTGTTCGGCACTTGAGATAGATAAAGATACACCGAGAACAGCAGGAATTATTACTACATTCGGTAAAAACAAGAACTTTAGCAATATGTCCCTGACGGATTGCAAATTCCCGGAGAATAATTGTTTGAAAAAATGTGAGGACGGATGTTTTTACTCCGGCAGAATTTACGGAACTGACTACAGGGAAAACCAGATGGTGGAGGTTGTTGCTGATGGATGCGAAAATGAGTAGGTTAGTGTTAGAGCAAAACAGCAGTAATGGCGAATCTCTCGAATCGCTGTTTAAGGAAATGAAACATGTCGGCATGATTCCGACGACACCGGTGGAAAATGATAACTGGGTTAATCGTTATGAAAAATGGACATCGACACTCCAGAAAACATACGGCGAAGCGCTGCAGAAAGATAATTTGGATGAAGCCTATACTTTTAACCGTAAAATGAGAGTGGCGATTAAAAATATTAATGCATTTGCCCACGCACAAGGCAGCTCTTATCTGTATGCAATGGGGATGTTTGCCGGAGTTTTCTTTGCTATGGCGGGCATGCTGCCGAAGAGGAACAAAGAACAGATTTTTAATGTCAGGATGGCAATCCTGAAAAACCGGGCATATGTGGAACAAATACTGAGAATTTTGTATGAGTCCGAATATGTACAGCATAAAGACTTGTGTGACAGGATAGGCGTCAGCCAGAGCCAGCTGAATCGAACTATGGCAGGGTTGATAGATATTAATTGTGTGAAACGATACAAGAAAGGGAAATATTCACTGTATTCACTGACTCCTGAGGGCCGAAAGTATACAAAGGAAATTCTGGGGTATAAGAGAAAGAATTATATTGAATATGAGTCTGTACAAATGGCGGGCAAAAAACCGCAAATAGAACAAAAGAAGCAGTGGGAGGATGCGGACCGGACGAACGTATCGCTATTGGTAGCGGAATATAGTATTGGGAATATAGCTGATGATGGATGTATGGGCAAATACGGATTACTAATAGGGAAAAGGTGAGATATGGATAAGATAAAGGAGATTATTGAGGCGTTAAATGAACAAGAACCGTCGTGGAAAGAGAATTTTGACGATATGTATCTGCCGGCAGTTTACCTGAACAACGAGTCTTCTCCGGATGAAGGCAGGAAGCTGATGAGCAAGCTGCTGCTGGAGGTCTTGAATAAGCAAAAACAATTGAATGATGCTCATGATGAGAAGGGAGAAAACGAACTGTGGAAGGAAATATTAAATATTACAGGCTCGAGCTCCGTAGTTAACATCATGAAAAATATCAATAGCGGAATTATGGAGATGTACTGTAATACCAGACCTCTGCGAGAGGCGCAAGAGAGAGTTATTCCACTGATCGTTGGTGTGTTTGAGCACGTTTCATCCAGTTATGAACCGGATTTCTTTGAAACAGGCGAGGAATACGGGATAAATGCAGCACATGACTTCGTTACGGCGGTCTTGCAGTTGGACCGTATTATTTCCGTACATGTGAGCAGGCATTATGACAAACAGACTGCGCAAAAGGAATTTATGAAGGGGACGGGACTTTCGCATCAATATGGGCTGGTTTATGGGGAATTATATGAGAAGCATTTGGAGAGGTTGCAGCATAACATTTGCATAGATAAATTAGATGAATTGAATGCGAAAGTGAACAGATTGACGCAGGAAGTGCATGAAATGTTGGAAAAATTATAAGGAAGATGATTTTACACCGCCAATTTGTGGTAATAACAGTGGTTGGCGGTGTTTTCAATTTATTTATAAATAATCTTTTGACAAAATGTTTTGTTTGCTTTAAAATATGTGTTAGTAAGCTAACTAACAATGGTAATATGAATTATGACACAACAAGAATGTAATGATATAATATCAAAATTGGATAAAGAAAATTATAGCTTCGGATTGGCAATGCGGTATATACGACAGAAGCAAGGACTGACGATACGCAAAGTTGCGAAAGACGTTAAGAAAACACCAACATACATTAGTGATATCGAAAGAGGAAATAATAAAGCACCGGAGAAAGAATTAATGCAGCAGATATTGGTTGTGTTGGAAATAGAAGGTACGCAGCTTCAAGATTATCTCTATGATTTAGCTGCGAAAGAACGAGGTAAAGTATCGGAGGATATAGCTGACTATATTATGGAACATGAAGATTTAAGAGTGGTTATCCGTATGACACAGCAGCAGAAAGCTGGTAAAGAGTTCTGGACAGAATGTATTAAGAGAATACAATAATCTTGCTACTAAATGTTGTGTGTGTGCGCAGACAGTAGTAATATCTAGCGATTGCTTATATGGAAGCAAGTGTGATAGAATAAAATTCAGCCGCTATTTTATCAATGTTATTGGTGGCAGAACGGTAGAACGCAGTCATCGATCAAAGAGCAGACAGAAGGATAGCTGATATAATGGAAAAGGAAGAATTGGAAGCTTTGAAGTACTGCTTGCAGTTTTCAAAAAGGGCGTATGAACAGCAGACGGAACGCCAAAGACATACAATGGGCAAAGCGGATTATTTGCTTAAATATTTGACGTTGCTGATGGCTGCCTTTAATATTACGATATCTGTGGTTTCTAAGATGAGTAGCGTTCACATTGCTGGAAGTGTTTTTTGGTGTTTGTATGTACCAATGCTGTTATCGGGTATGCTGGGGATTGTTAGTACCCTGATGATCCAGAGACCAAGAAAAATAAGACAGTTTCCTTCGGGAAAAGAGGAACTGATCAAGATACAGCAGAATCCTTCGGAATATGGTACGGAGTATAAGAGAATTTATCAGGAGATGCTTCGGATAGACAAAATTAGCGACAGATTGAAAGAGAACAATGATAAAGCGATGAAATGGATTATGACAGGATATATATGCATGGTGGTCATGATTGCTGCTTTTGGAAGTTTTATTACTTACGTGATGTGTTTGCCTTAGACAATGAGACTTATGGAGAAGATTTATGCAAGATACCAAAGCAAAGGAACAGAATACTGAAGAAGAACAGAACGACAATAATAAGCCAATCTTCCCGTTTATTGCGGATTGCTCAATTGAAGAAGACTATGAGCAGCTTGAAATCGAAGAGGCATATCAAGGGTTCTAGTAAGATACGACGAATATATAGGAGGCAGTTATGACACAAGCACAGTTACAAGAAGAACAGATTTATCAGCAATTAAAAAAGTGTATGGATGAATATAATGCTGATTTCGCGGGTGCACTTAGACGGTCAGATGAAATTGTGGAAGATGAGAGAAAACGTGCAGAGCAGGCGAGCAGAGATTGGGAGGCACTGGAAAGGTTTGGTTTGATCTTATGACAAATGAGGATATATTTCCGAGCGGGTTTCAAGAGTTCTGTTCAGAAAATCTTGCCTGCGCGATTCAACAGGCTTTTCCGTCATTGTTTTCTGACTTAGACCAACTTAGAGAAGAAATTGATAAGGTTATCTTTCCAAGATTAGATTTTATGGTGGGAAGCGAAGAAAATTCGTTTTCTTTTTTGTTTGAGGCACGCTATGTGGAAACGGAATGGAAAGATATGGTTGGTATGCACTATATCAACACGTCCTATGAAGTTGAAAATACTGTAATGAGAATTCATCTTTTTAAAAAGAATAAGGTAAGGGAGAAGCATTATAGGGGATGCTTTACGATGAGAACCATCAATGAGGCACGAATTATGCTTTCCTATATTTATCCTAACTGGAAATATGTAGCTTATAAGGGCAGCGCATTGAATGTGATGACATATCGAAAAAAGGTACATCTTTATGGGAAAGAAATCACATTTTGTACATATCCTCTTTTTGCGCAGGATAATACCGTAGTGGCATGTGCACAGGCATGTCTTGTTTCTATGTCTCAATATCTGCATTCACAGTATGATTATACGAAGATACAGATTAGGAATATTAATGACTCGTATCGCTCGAATAAAACGAAAGTATATCCATCTTCCGGACTATTCTCGACACAGATGTTGGAAATATTATCCAGTTATAATATACCTTGCGGATATCAGGTGTATCATGAGCAGGAAGAATTCAAAGAATATATTGATTACTGTATAGAAAGTGCAATTCCGGTACTTGTGGGGATTCACGTGCAGGAAGAGAATTCTGAAACCGCTGAAAAAGACAAAGAAAAGAAAGAAACCTGTGAGAAGAAAATCGGAAGACACGTGATACAGATTATTGGACATTCTGATGTAAAGAAGGATATGGAGAAAAAATATGTTGTGTACGATGATTCCGGATATTATTTAAGACATTTAGGGGAAGAAGGGTTTGTGAGATGCGTGTCGTGGGAAGTTTTACGCGACAGCCTGCAAAATAATAAAAGTTTTATTATTTATCCTATTCATGAAAAAGTCTATATCTTGTATGATAATTTTAAAAAGCATGTGAATGATATATTGAAACGATATCATTGGGAGGATACGGTTGAAAATAGAATTCCGGAACAAAATGGAAGAGCGTTGCTTGTAGATAACAGGGGAGTAAAGCACTTTTTGAGAGAGCAAATGGTAGATACTCAGGAAATCAATGTGAATGTTCAGGAAGAGGCAAGGCGACTTCTTGCCATGGATATGCCACACTATCTTTGGTGCTATGAATATAATACGCCGCTGGGCAACGCGCTGTTTATTGCAGATCCCACCTATATCAGGAGTACGACTAAGAGTATTTTTTTGAACAAAGTACCTTTGATCAGCAGGAGCCAGATTAGTTTATTAAGGTATGATGATTAAGAGGTTTGCTTCATAAATAAAAATACGAAGTGAGAAACACCATAATGATATGACATTACAACCCTGACACCCAGAAAGGACACCCGCATGAACATAGCCCTAATCTTAGCCGGCGGAACGGATCCGGATTTCCAGATGAGCGTTCCCAAACAATTTGTAAATGTTTTCAACCGCCCGGTCATTACATATACATTGGAGATATTCCAGAATCATAAGGATATAGACGCCATTATGGTGGCATGTCTGGACGGCTGGCAGGAGATGGTGAGAAGTTATGCGAAGCAGTTCAACATTGATAAGCTGAAATGGGTGATATCCGGCGGCAAGGATGGACAGGCTTCCGCTGGTAATGGAATCACGGAGCTTAGGAAAGAATGCAGGGATGATGATGTAATTATCGTACATGATGCAATCAGACCGCTTGTTTCCAAGGAAGTTATTGCGGACAGCATAAGGGTATGCAGGCAGTACGGTATGGGAGTGGCCGCGATGAGGACTATGGATACGATTATGAACACCAAAGACGGCAAAATCGGAACGAGCAGCATTTCCCGGTATTCCATTATACGAATTCAGACCCCGCAGGCATATCGGATGGACCGACTGGCAAATATTCATGAGAAAGCTATGGAAGTGGGGGTTATCGGGCAGGTGGATATGAGCAGCGTCGTTTCTAAGCTGGGAGAACCTGTTTATTTCTCCAAAGGGTCTGAGTTTAATATGAAGATTAACACGGTGGAAGATGTGGAAATTTTTAAAGCGCTGTACAGGATGCAGCAGGAAAACGAGAAAGAAGAAAGATAGAGAATGAATGCAGCAGTGCTATTGGCGGGAGGAAGCGGTTCAAGAACGGAGCAGGACGTCCCGAAGCAGTTTATGAACGTATATGACAAACCCATTATAATATACACATTGGAAGCGTTTCAGCGCCATCCGGATATCGATACGATTATAGTAG
>VSOA01000148.1 GCA_009774585.1 Lachnospiraceae bacterium | reverse complement strand
CTACAGCACTATCTGATCCAAATTTACTACTCATTCAATTCTCCCCTCTGTGATATTTTGCGTAAGTGGCATTCTAATGTACAAGAAAGCATTTTGCCCGTAAAAATTGTGTCAATCTCTTGATTCTCATACGTTTCATACAACTTTTAATGCAAGAAAATGCACAAAATATAGTATTGGTTGACATAAATCTACTATATTTTGTGGTTTAAATCCAGTATAAGATAGAGCCAACGTTATGTCAATGATAACTCCTGTAGAAAAACCAACAAAAAGGGATATGCCTTTTTGTGACATATCCCAAAGTTTATTTTATCACTAAATTTTATTAAAAATGGTATTGACAATTACAAAGCACGAATCATACCCGACCTTTCAATCGCCTCTATTGCTTCCTTGATTGTTTCTACCGGCATCGTTAATGCAAATCGCACATGTCCGCTGCCAAGAGACCCGAAACTGCTTCCCGGCGTACATAAAACTCCTGTTTTCTCCACGAGTTCCATCACGAAAGATACATCGTCAATATAACCATCGGGGATCTTCGCCCAGGCAAACATCGTACCCTCGCTGTCTTCCACATTCCATCCGATTCGCCGTAATCCGCCGCAGAGCGCGTCTCTGCGTTTCTGATATTCCACGCACTGTTCTTTGACCATTTGATCCGGACCGTTAAGCGCCGCCACTGCACCGTACTGCACCGGCAGATAAGTCCCGTAATCAATCTGGGAACGAAGTCTCTTAAAGTTTGCCACGATATCTCTATTTCCTGTTAAAAAGCTGACTCTTGCACCGGTATAATTATACGATTTGGACAGTGAATAGAACTCAACCGCAATCTTCTTCGCATCCGGGATCCTCAAAATAGACTTACCTTCTCTTCCGTCATAAATAATATCAGAATACGCATTGTCATGAATAATGACAATATCGTGTTTGACTGCCCAAGGAATCAGTCTCTCATAAAACTCATCCGGCGCTGTTTTACACACCGGATTCAACGGATATGAAACAATCATACATTTGGCACGCGCCAGCAGATTTTCATCCATCGCATCCAGATCCGGCAGATAATGATTTTCCTCAGTCAAATCATATGTTACTACCTCGGCATTCGCCAAAGAAGGACCGATTCCAAAAATCGGATAGCCCGGATTAGGAACAAGCACTACATCGCCCGGATTACAGAGCGACAGACAAATATGCGAAATTCCTTCCTGTGAACCGTACACGGACATAATCTCATCTTGTTCTAACGCTACTCCGTAACGCTTCTCATATCGCTGTTTAACAGCCTCAATTAACTCCGGTATATCAATCAGCGCATACTTATAGTTCTCCGGCTTTTTCGCCGCTTCAGCCACCGCGTCTATCACATGCTTTGCCGGCGGAAAATCCGGTGTGCCTACTGATAAATTATAGATTTTCTTCCCCCGCTTCTCCGCTTCAGCCTTCTTGTCATTCAATACCTGAAAAATTCCTGCTTCATAATCCTTCATACGCTCTGCAAATTGTATGCTCATTTTCTTACTCCTCTGTGATATTTTCATATGCGTCCATTACCTGCCGCACATAGCTGCAATACTCATTGACTACATCCGCAGGAGCAGCGATCTTCGCTCCTGCTCCCAACCCCGTCATCCAGCCGTAAAACTGTCCGCTTAGAGCGACCTTCACTCTGACCGAAAAATGCTCTTGATCTTTTATCCGAATAGACACTTCCTTACCGAATCTGTCAAGGACAACGCCAATCAGCCGATTCTCAAACTCCAAAGTGACGATTTCTTCCTTTCCGCCGAACATACCGAAAGTCTTATTCGCATAAGCGGCAATATCAAACTGCTCAAACAGCCGTGCACCTTCGCGCCGGATATTCGTCAATACTTTGATATGCCCCATCTTATCCACACGAAAATGTTTAATGCTGTCACTCTCGTCGTCATGTGCGATCAGATAATAATTCTCATCTTTGCAGGTTAGCGCCCATGGACTGACACGATAGATTTTCCCTTCTTTGCGGGGAACCAGTTCTTTTTGCAGATTCCACTCGAGGTATTGGAATGAAATCTGCTCATTATTCTGGATTGCCCGATGGATCTCGTCCACTATGTAATAAATACTCTCATTTGCCGTCTTAATACGATTGGCTACATATACTTGTCTCTGTAACTGTCCTGCTTCCGCTTTGGACGCCAGTTTCTCAATCTTCGCAATCAACTCTCTCGACTTCTTAAGCGTTAAAAACCTCGATGCCTGTACCGTCTCCACAAGCAGTTTAAGTTCCGCCAGTTCAAACTCCCTGCCTGCCAGATAATAGCCGCCGCCAGTTTTGGCTTTTACCAATACAATATCATATCCGAAATCAATAAGCTGCGCAATATCATCATAGATACTTTTTCTCTCCGCCTTAATGTCATATGCGCCAAGCGCTTCTATCAACGCCTGTGCGCTAAGGCAATGTTCCTCGTCCGATTGTTCCGTAAGGATTTTAAGCAGATATAATAATTTCATTTTCTGATTAGAAGACTTCGGCATTACACATTCTCCTGTTCCAGTATCTGCAGCACTTCTTCAAGGCGGCAGATTTCATAATCAATCCGTACGTCAACATCTTTTGCCCTTCGCTCAGGATTAAACCAGCATGCGGTGATTCCCGCATTGTTCGCTCCCCTCATATCGCTGGTTAAAGAATCTCCGACCAGAATGCATTCGTTCTTCTTTACATCCGTCAGCGCCGCAAAACAGGCATCGAAATATTCTTTCATAGGCTTCGGATAGCCCATTAGTTCTGATACAAAAACCCCGTCCATAATCTGGTCGAGTCCGGACAGCCTCATTTTGTTCGCCTGCGTCGAATTGACACCGTTGGTCACTATATACTGTCGGTATCCCTTCGCCCGCAGATTGATCACAAGTTCTTTTGCGCCATCCATATAGAAAAACACGCTGCCGAGCTGCTCCTGATAAACCGACGCAATCTCTTCCGGTACGACATATGAAATATTCAATTCCTCAAACAATGTACGAAACCGCCCCGCTTTTAACTCTTCCTTCGTAATCCCACCAAGTTCCAGACGATTCCAATAGTTCCTGTTAATCGCGTCATAACGCGCTACGATATCATCATTAATTGACAGATGATATTGGTTAAATACCGCCCGCAGCGCATAATCCATTGAACGGTCAAAATTTAAAAGCGTCTGGTCAAGATCCCAGAAAATAACCTTGTATCTTCCCATCATATGCTCTCCGATTTTATGATGCAGACATAGCAAACTGTGCAAACTTATTTGATGGATATGCCCGACAAGTAAATATGTTAAGGGTGTTCCACATAAGAACACCCTCACTCTCCATTACATGTAAACTTAAATCTATACTGTCGTATTATCCTCGACAGTTTCAGCCTGCTCTTGTACACCTGTAGCCAAAGCTGCTTTGGCATCTTTGCTCTTTCTCCACTTCACGCCGATGATACACGCCACAATCACCAGTGCGATAATAAGCACAAATATTAACAAGTAAGATAAAAATGCATTTACAAATAGAATTAAATTTGTCATCTGTCCTCATCCCTCTTCTTCATATAGAAATCATTCCGTCTGCCGGTCTGTCATATCATATTATTCAAATATGTCCCCGCCAAAACTAAAATAATGATACCACCAATCAGAAGGTATCGTCAAGTAAGTCTGTGCCATCTGCAGCACTTGTTGCCAACATGTCGCACCGTTCATTCTCCGGATGACCGTCATGTCCCTTCACCCATTGGAATGTTACCCGGTGAGGCGCCTTCGCTTTTAAAAGACGTTCCCACAAGTCTATATTTTTCACCGGCTTATTTCCGGCAGTCTTCCAATTTTTCTTAATCCATCCTTCTATCCAGTGCTGGTTAAAAGCGTCCGTCACATATTTGGAGTCTGAAATCAATACTACTTCACAAGGTTTTGTCAGGGCTTCCAGTCCCACAATAGCTGCCATCAGTTCCATACGGTTATTCGTTGTCTTCTTATATCCTGCAGAGTATTCCCGCTCGTGCAATGTTCCCTTGGCATCAATATACTGTAACACTGTACCGTATCCCCCGGGTCCATCCGGATTCCCTCTGGCCGCACCGTCCGTATAAATTGTCACTTTCATATGCTCTGTTTCCCCTATTCCGGTTTCCTATGAGATTTCTTCCATTTTCCATCCAGCAGAAACTCTTTTGCCATCGTCTCCGCTTCTTCAATAATCCTTTCATCATATCCGAGCATCTTGAGCAGCGCAATAGCATTCCTCGTCGTTGCCGGTCCATGCATCAGTTTATATGGGAAGAAAATATCATCTTCCTCGATGCGTTCCTCAAAATGATAATTCAGATACTCATCTTCCAACAGCTTCGTCAACTCTATGTCATGAGTCGCCGCAAAGCACAGAGAATGTTCCGAAGAAAGAATCTTCATAATCTGTGTTGACGCTGCAATCCGCTCAACCGTATTCGTCCCCCTCAGCACTTCGTCCACGAAACAAAGCACATATCCTTTCTCCTCCTGTGCCTTCCGCACCTGATCTAAAATTCTCTTAATCGCTTTGATTTCCACCATGTAATAACTCTGTCCGCTTAACAAATCATCTTTGAGCGCCATGGAAGAATAAAGGTGGAAGGCGGGCGCCTCATAGCAGTCTGCAAGGCATGTATGAATAGTCTGCGCCAGCAAGGCGTTCACTGCCACCGCACGCAAAAACGTAGACTTGCCGGAAGCATTGGAACCCGTTAACAGTACGCCTTTATCAGCCAAAACAGAATTTTTAACCGGATTGTCCATCAAAGGATGATATACCTGATCGACTCTTATATATCTGCCCTTATTTCCGTCAAACTGAATGTCCGGAATACAGTATTCATCCGATAAGCTGCTTCTGTATGAACCAACCACTACAGCCGTCTCTATTTTACCAAGTAAAGTCACTATCGTATCAATCTCTCCAAGATGTCCCCGTACAGCGCGAAGCGCTTTATTAAATTGGATTAGGTCAATATAGAATGCCATCCTTAAGTAGTCGAATAGAATACTGAACGGATCGCCGTTTCCTTTTTCAACATAAGATATCAAATAGGCATTACGAATAAATCCCTTCATCTTGCGATGACATTCTTTCAATTCTTCCCGTTCCTGCGAAACACCTGATACCGCAAGCTGGCTCATCTTGTCCGCTGCATCCAACAATTTGTTGATATAGCGAAAACTGGTGACGTATGGCTCAATCTGCTTATATTCTCTAAAATATCCCACAATATTGTGACACAACACTATAATCAGCGCAATTGTACCTACCGGTAAAGATCCAAACATAATCCCTATACAAACAAGCAGCATCAGATTACTCAGAATATACTTGCGGTTGTCACGCTCACCCAGTATATCCAGATTATCAATATACTCATAGAGTGAGTAACGTCCCATTCTACCCATATTGAAAAACAGGCTTTGTACATGATGCCGTTCCTCTTCATGCTCCATGAAAAAACGGATTTGCGATTCCCATCTATCCATTTCTTCATGGTCATAAACCGGTGTACGAAGCCGATAATATAAATATTCATCACCTGTTGCGCTACATGCAGAATTCATCATCTGATAAACGCTGTCCATATTCAGATCATTCCATGTGATATCGTCAATCTGATACTCTGACGGATGTCTCAGATAGTACTTCTGAATATGTTCCATCTCACCATACTTATACTCTCTCTCAGATACTGTCCCGTAACTTTGATACAGCATTTCCAGACTCATCTTCCGGAAACTTCTGACATTTAAATATTCTTTAAACATGAGAAACGCTATCAAAATAAATATTGCACCTGCAAGTACCATATATTCCATACTGTTATCAACCTATACCGAATCTGCGTCTTTCTTATCTAAGACTGTCAATGATTTCGTTTGCCTTTCTGTAGATTGCCTCCACATCATAGGAATCTGCAAATTTGCCATTTTCATACAAAATCCTGCCATGAATCATGGTCATCTTCACATTCTGCTTACTTCCGCTGTAAACAAGATTCTTTGGAATATTATTAATCGGCTGCATGTTCGGCTGATGCAGGTCAATCATAATCATATCAGCCATTTTCCCCTCTGCAAGTACATCCGTATGGGGCAGGTTCATCGCCTTGGAGCCGTTGACCGTCGCCATCTTAAGCACTTCCCATGCATCAACAGCAGAAGCATCCTGCTCGCGCAGTTTGGCAAGTCCCGTCACGAGAAACATCTCCCTGAACATGTCAAGACAGTTATTGCTGGCAGGTCCGTCCGTGCCAATCGCAACGTTGATCCCTCTTGCCAGATAATCCGATATCGGAGCGATACCGCTTGCAAGCTTCGTATTCGACCCCGGATTTGTAACGACACTCAAATTACGCTTAACAAAAATATCCATATCCTCATCATTCAGATAAACGCAATGATAACCGCCTCCGCCGTAATCAAATATGCCAAGTGAGTCAAACAACTTCGTCGGCGCCATGCCATGACGTTCTATGCATCCTTCCACCTCGGACTTTGTTTCCGCAAGATGCGTATAAACCGGCGCTTTATATTTATGCGCCAAAGCTGCCACGCTCTCAAGCAATTCACGAGAACATGTGTATTCGGCATGAAAACCAATATAATAGCTGAGCAGCGGACTGTCATTATTATACTTTAAATAACACTGTTCCGTTCTTTGAAGCGACTCCTCGAAATCGCTCTGTCCGCTCATACCGCTCACCTGAACGCATCGCATCCCCATGTCAATACAAGCTTTAGCAATCGTGTCGGGAGTAAGATACATGTCGAAAATCGCCGTGATACCGCTGGTGAGATATTCCAGAATCGCCAGCTTTGTCAAATGATAAATCATCTCTCCGTCCATCCGGGCTTCAATCGGAAATACCTGCTTCGTAAGCCAGTCGAGCAACGGTAAGTCATCAGCATACGAACGAAGCAGCGTCATTCCGGAATGCGTATGTGCATCCTTAAATCCGGGCATCAGAAGATTACCCTCGCAGTCAATTTCCCGATCCCATATAATGCTTCCTAATCGAAGGCTGTCATAAACAGAATCAACATCTTGGCCATCTCCCACATAAATGATTCTCTCATTCTGTACCCATACTTCTCCCGCTAAAATATCCGCATTCTGCATGGTTAAGATTCGTGCATTGTAAAATCTGTAGTTCATGTTTTACTCCATTTCTATTACAATATATTTATATTCCTTACAAACGGTAAAAGCGATCCATCCTTCCACAAACAATGGTCATCAATCATTTCGCTGCGGACTAAGATTCTCTGGTCCGAACCCTTCCGGCAGAAGCTGCCCCAGCGTCAAAACACGATAATCTTCCGTTGACTGCGCTACAATAATCTGAAACATCTCCGGATTACAAAATTCCATCATCACCTGCCGACAGACCCCACAAGGATATGCGTACTGTGTCAGCACTTCTCCCTCCGGACTTCCTACCACGGCAATTGCGAGAAACTCTCTGTTACCCTCGCTGAGCGCCTTAAAGAAAGCTGTCCGTTCAGCACAGTTCGACGGTCCATAAGCGGCGTTCTCAATGTTACACCCCATAATAATCTGTCCATCTGCAGTAAGCAGCGCCGCCCCAACCTGATAATGAGAATACGGAGAATATGAGTTCTTCCTCGCACGTATAGCCGCCGAAATCAGTTCCTGTATGGTTTCCGTTTGAAGCTTATCTGCATATTGCGTGTCTTTCTTTTTCATTTCTGTCATCCTGCTTAAACCAATTCTTTAAATTTCGTAATCGTCTCTGTGAGCAGTTTCTCAAACTTCGGCGCCACCGCATTAGCCGCCTCCTGTACTTCCTCGTGAGTCAGGGGCGCGCTGTTCATACCTGCCGCCAGATTGCTGACACAGGAAACACCGCAAATCTTCATGCCCATATGGTTTGCCGCGATCGCTTCCACAACGGTGCTCATACCGACTGCGCTTGCTCCCAGCTTATGAAGCATCTGAATCTCCGCCGGAGACTCAAAGGACGGGCCTGTAAGCTGCGCATAAATACCCTCAAATAGTTCAATATCGTTCTCCTCCGCCGTGCCTTTGATGATATCCTGCAAATCCTCGTCATATACATGGGACATATCCGGAAATCTGGTTCCTAATTCTTCAATGTTCGGACCAATCAGCGGATTCGGCGCAAAGATAGAAATATGATCCTGAATCAGCATCAAACTGCCTGCGTGGAACGCCGGGTTAATTCCGCCGGAAGCGTTCGTCAGGAACAGAATCTTAGCCCCCATCATTTTCATAAGACGTGTGGGAAGCACAACATCCGTAATGGGATATCCTTCATAATAATGAACGCGTCCCTGCATTAATACAACCGGCACCTCATTGATATAACCGAAAATAAATTTACCGGCATGTCCCGGTACGGTAGACACCGGAAAACCTTCAATCTCGCTGTAAGGAAGTTCCGCTTTCACATCTACGGTCTTCGCAAAATTACCGAGACCGGATCCAAGAACCACTGCTACCTTAGGCTCGAAATCAATCTTTGCCTTGTAGCATTCATAGCATTTTAAGAGTTTGTCATATACTGGATTCATATAAATTACCGCCTTTCTGTCAGCCTGATGGATTAAAATCAAATCTGCATCTATTGTATCATACCGGAACGGATTTGACACCTTTTTATGGAATAATCGGTCTCATAATTTTATGACATTATCTTTTCCTGTCTATCTGCTCTGGGAACAAACGCAAGGGCAGGATATTTTCTACAATATACCCTGCCCTCGCAATATCATATAACTTTCCGCCAATCCTGCCAAAATCCTCAGATAATAATGCAGACCATTCCTCCGTTACTGTCATTGACGATTTTCTGCATGGTCTCCTGCAGTTTCGCCTGACTCTCCTCGTTGATCATGGAAATCTTACCGGTAATACCGTCGTTTACAAGCTGTTCCACGGTCTTGCCAAATATATTCGTCTCCCAGATTCCCTCTTCACTCGTCTCCGTATCCGAAATGAACTGGATCAAATCTCTCGCCTGTTCTTCTGTTCCGACAATCGGAGAAATTTCCGTTTCAATACTCGCTTTAATCATGTGAATGCTGGGACTTTCTGCTTTGATTTTCACGCCAAACTTATTGCCCTGCCTTATCAGTTCAGGTTTCTCCAGCATAATTTCATCACGGTCCGGCATC
>VSOA01000147.1 GCA_009774585.1 Lachnospiraceae bacterium | reverse complement strand
AATATAATCATATCATATAGAATGTGCTTTTCATATTGTATAATTTCTATAAAAATGCCCTTTCTTTATTATCATTTTTGATTCTGTTTGCAAAAAATATTACAAAAATCTCGGATTACAAAAATCTCTCATACAAGACCGTTCTCAAAACCTTACCGCCGTGGCATGAAGACCGAAAATGTTGAACCTCTTCCAATTTCCGACACAACCTTGACATACCCACCCTGACGCATGATAATCTCGCGTGTCAGATATAGTCCGATGCCCACGCCCGGCTTGTCGTGTACCTCTTCTTCCCTATAAAACCGCCGGAAGACAGACGCCTGACGACTTTCCGCGATTCCCTTGCCAGTATCAGACACGTCAATCTTCACATACATCTCCCACTGCTTTACAGACACGGTAACGGCGCCGCCCTTCTCCGTATACTTCACCGCATTATCCAGAAGATTATAAAGCGCCTCCGCCGTCCATTTCCTGTCATGGAACACATGAAGCTGTTCCGGACAGTCTATTGTCACGTCAATCTGCTTTTTCTCCGCGCTATAGACAATACCACTTATCGCCTGCGCCAGCGTGTCATAGACAAGTCCGTCTTTTTTCTCCAGACAGATTGCCCCGCTCTCCAGTCTTGAAGTCTTAATCAATGCCTGAAAAAGAAAATCCAGTTTATCTGTCTGCATACTGATTCCCCGTATGAATTCCTCCCGCTCTTGCTCGGTAACCGACTTTGTAAGCAGCGTATCCGTCACCACTCTCAGATTGCTGACGGGCGTTTTGACCTGGTGCGAGATATCCGAGACCAGCGTCTGTATTTTCTGCCGTTCCTCCGCCGCCTGCTGCCTGCTCTCGCGCAGGATTTCATATAGACGCATAAGCCGGTGATTGATACGGGCAAAAAGCGTCTCGCTGTCGTCACTCCATTCCAGTCCGGTATCCCCATTAATCATGCGATCCAGCACCTGACAGATATCATCTGTAAATAATGTCAGCCGTTTGCTCATAATCCACATAAAAACATTGACCCACGCAAAGCCGCTCACAGCAATCAAAATTCCCAATAACGGAATCCTCTTGTCTCCGGTCATCTGATATAAGAAAAAACATACCGCCGCAATCGTAAGTAACATTCCCACAATCGTTAATCCATAAATCGTCCTGACCGATACCGGCTTTCTTTCCGTCCCCCAGCGTCTCATTCTATTTCCCCTTCTGTCCTTCTCCCATCCACTGATATCCCATACCATACACAGTCTTGATATAACAGTCGCCTTCCGCCTCAATCTTGCCCCGTATGCGGCTGACGGTCGTTGTCAGCGTATGCTCGTCCACGTATTTTTCTTCCGCATCCCACAGTCTCTCTAAGAGCAGCCTCCGCGTCAATACTTGTCCGGCACTCCGGCAAAAAAGAGCAAGCATTCGATATTCCATGGCGGATAGCATAAGCTGTTTTCCCGCAATCGTTCCTGTCTGCCGGGCAAAATCAAGGCATAATTTTCCGTCATCATAGATATCCTCAAATGGCTTATGATTCTCCACCATCGCAAGCATTGCGCTTATTTTATGTTGTAATGCGATAACTGAAAAAGGTTTCGTAATATAGTCTATCGCACCTGCTTTATAGCCTTGCACCTGCTCTCGCTCTTGATCGTTAGCCGTCAGAAAAAACACCAGCGTATCCTGTGCTTCCGCTTTCACCAGTTTACACAATTCATAGCCGTTTCCGTCCGGCAGATTAATATCAAGCAGCGCCACATCGAATCGCTGCCTCCGAATCGCTGCTGCGGCGTCTCTGGCATTAAATACGGAAGTCAGCTCGTAACCATCCAATGATAAATTATAAGTAAGTGTTTTATTTAAAAGATGATCATCTTCTACTAACAGAATTTTGTTCATGACTTACTCCTTTATGCCGCTTGTTTTTCTTCTGCATTATTATATCATAGCCTCAAATGCTGTAATCCTGAAATCAATGCAAATACATGCCATAACGCAAAACATTGAAACAAGAATTGCACCGCAAGCCGCCGGGCTTGCGTTTATTATATCATGCAATTCTCCCGGAAATGTCACAAAATAAATTTTATAAAATCATTGACACACAAGAAAATACGTTTTAGAATATTACCAACCAATCTAGTAGGTATTTAAAATAAATGACGCTTACGAAAGGAGAATTATTATGTCTGATTATAAGTTTGAAACACTACAACTGCATGTAGGACAGGAGAATCCGGATCCGGCAAGCGACGCCCGTGCAGTTCCTATTTATGCGACTACCTCATATGTATTCAGGAATTCCGCCCACGCGGCTGCCCGTTTTGGTCTTGCCGATGCCGGAAATATTTACGGCAGACTGACAAATTCCACGCAGGATGTATTAGAGCGACGTATCGCCGCTCTGGAAGGCGGTGTCGCTGCCCTCGCTCTTGCCTCCGGCGCTGCTGCCATTACATATACGCTTGAGGCGCTCGGACAAAACAGTGGTCATTTTGTCGCCCAGAAAACAATTTACGGAGGAAGCTACAATCTGTTGGCGCACACACTACCGGCATTTGGTATCACAGCAAGCTTTGTAAATATACATGATCTTTCCGAGGTTGAAGCGGCAATTCAGGATAATACTAGAGCCATCTATATTGAAACACTCGGTAACCCCAACAGCGATATCCCCGATATCGACGCTTTAGCTGAACTCGCGCATAAGCATGGTTTGCCCTTGGTCGTAGACAATACTTTCGGTACACCGTATTTGATCCGCCCCATTGAGCATGGTGCAGATATCGTTGTACATTCCGCCACAAAGTTTCTTGGTGGTCACGGTACGACTCTCGGCGGCATCATTGTCGATTCCGGCAAATTTGACTGGGCAGCTTCCGGCAAATACCCGGCAATCTCTGAGCCCAATCCAAGCTACCACAGCGTCTCTTTTGTAAAGGCTGTTGGCCCGGCAGCATTTGTAACATATGTCCGGGCAATTCTACTGCGTGATACCGGCGCGACAATTTCTCCATTTGCGGCTTTTCTGCTTTTGCAGGGAATAGAAACGCTATCTCTGCGCTTAGAGCGACATGCGGAAAATACAAAAAAAGTGGTGGCGTTTCTTAGAATGCATCCGCAGGTGGAAAAGGTAAACCATCCATCCCTGCCCGATCATCCCGACCATGCATTATATCAGCAATACTTTCCCCATGGCGGCGGCTCCATTTTTACTTTTGAGATCAAGGGCAGTGTAAAAGAGGCGCACAAATTTATTGACAGTCTGAAAATATTCTCTCTGCTTGCAAATGTTGCCGATGTCAAAAGCCTGGTGATTCATCCGGCCACTACCACGCACAGCCAGCTTACGGACATAGAATTGACGGATCAGGGAATTAAGCCTAATACTATCCGTCTCTCCATCGGTACGGAGCATATTGACGACATTATCAACGATTTGCGAAACGGCTTTGAGGCAATTTAATTAATAAGGCGAATAAACAATGAAAATATATCTTGACAACGCAGCGACAACAAAAATGAGCAAAGCCGCAATTGAAGCTATGCTCCCATATATGGACGGCGTTTACGGAAATCCGTCCAGTCTCCATTCCATCGGTCAGGCAGCATCCGAAGTATTAACAAACGCGCGAAAACAGATTGCCGAGTGCATCAACGCTTTGCCTGAGGAGATCACATTTACATCCGGCGGCAGCGAAGCAGATAATCAGGCGCTCATATCCGCCGCACGCATCGGTCAGCGAAACGGGAAAAGGCACATTGTTTCTACGGCATTTGAGCATCACGCGGTACTGCACACGTTGAATGCATTGGAAAAGGACGGTTTTGAAATTACGCTCCTTAACGTTCACGAAAACGGTATTGTCCTACCGGAGCAAATAGCGGATGCTATCCGTGACGACACTTGTCTAGTGACTGTAATGTACGCCAACAATGAAATTGGAACGCTTCAGCCGATAGAGGCGATCGGTGAGATATGCCGTGCAAATAATATCCTTTTTCATACGGACGCCGTACAGGCGGCAGGACATATGCATATCAACGTCAAAGAACAGAATATCGACATGCTTTCACTTTCCGCACATAAGTTCCACGGTCCGAAAGGCATCGGTGTTCTTTATGCCAAAAAGGGGATTCCGTTGGCGTCTCTGATCGAAGGCGGTGCGCAGGAACGCGGAAGGCGAGCCGGCACTGAAAATATCCCCGCAATTATGGGTATGGCTGCCGCACTCAAAGAGTCCTGCGCTCATCTGGATAACCGTGCCAAGCGGCTGCATATACTGCGTGATCAGCTTATCGATGGGCTTTCACAAATTCCGCATTCAATCCTCAATGGAGATGCCTTAAACCGCCTTCCCGGCAATGTGAGCTTTTGCTTTGAAGGAATTGAGGGCGAATCACTTTTGCTGCTTCTTGACGATAGAGGGATCTGCGCTTCCTCCGGTTCCGCCTGCACATCCGGCTCGCTTGACCCAAGTCATGTACTGCTCGCAATCGGCAGAGTACACGACGTTGCCCACGGTTCACTTCGATTGACGCTTTCGGACGAAAACACGGAAGAACAAATCGAGTACACCATCAAGACGGTGAAAGAAGTTGTCGCATATCTGCGCAGCATTTCCCCTGTCTGGAGGGATCTTGCAGACGGCAAGAGAGAGTTCATCATTAAATAACAAGGTTACTGCAGATTGAGTAAGAATGAGGAGATTATTATGGCTTTATACAGTGAAAAAGTTATGGATCATTTCCGTAATCCGAGAAATATTGGTATGATTGAGAATGCCGACGGAATCGGTGAAGTCGGCAATGCCAAATGCGGAGATATTATGAAGGTTTATCTAAAAATTGAAAATGGCATAATTGCAGACGCTACATTTGAGACATTCGGGTGCGCTTCTGCTATTGCTTCCAGTTCCATGGCAACCGAACTTATTAAAGGGAAACCCATCTCAGATGCGCTTGCGCTTACCAATCAGGCGGTTGTCGAAGCGTTAGACGGCCTCCCGGCTCATAAAGTACATTGTTCCGTGCTTGCAGAAGAGGCAATCAAGAATGCATTAAAAGATTATTATGCAAAAAACAATATGGAATACGAACTTGACTTACTGCCGGATTCTGAAAGCTGTATACATGGCAGTGACGCTTGATATACTTACCGTCACTATAGTATAATGTTCGGCAGAGAGGTGACGGCTATGCTGATTTCAACAAAAGGAAGGTATGCGCTTCGAGTGATGATTGATCTGGCAGAAAATTACGGAAATGGGTTTGTCCCGATGAAAGAGGTTGCCAAAAGACAAAACATCTCTCTGAAGTATTTGGAACGTATTCTTCCCGTTTTAACAAAAAACAAGATGATCGAAGGACTTCAGGGAAAAGGCGGCGGCTACCGGCTGACCTCTGCTCCGGATAGCTACCGGGTCGGAGACATTCTGCGCCTGACAGAAGGCGATCTTGCCCCGGTAGCATGTCTGAGCTGTAATGCAGATGCATGCGAGCACTCTGAAACCTGCAAAACATTACCGATGTGGTCAGAATTTTATAAACTTACAAATACCTACTTTGACGGAATTACATTATCGGATATAATGGAATAAATATCTTGCTTTGTCAGTTTTGAAGCGATAAACCTGCACACAATTCTTTCTCTAAAAACTGCTTTATGTATGGATTATTTTCTTCGTTTAATGTAGGCTGAAACGCCATGTAACGGCATTTATTTATGTCAAGAAACTCCCATACGCGTATCTTGTAGACACTGATTTTAAACAGTAACTTATGAAAGGTCAAGTCACATGCACCGGAGCACATTTATTGCACTCTTAATCCCTCTGATCATGTTAGCAATCGCCATGACGTTTCGCTATTTTGACAATGACAGCATGGGGCAGATGCCTTCTGCCGGCGTCGGCTCATTATATGCAAATGGCATTACACAAGAGGAGGTAACCATAATAGTTTACGAACAAATCACTAAGTTAAAAGAACTTGGTATCGACGCAACGTCGGTAGAGGATAAAATCGCCGAAAGCTTCGCTTCATTTCCTGCTGAAATCTTAGAATCAATGGATATCAACCAGATAAACGGCATGATTCTCACGAACATCGACTGGCAGCTCTATAAGGACGAGGCTGCGGAGTTGTCAAACGAACCAAGACAATTCTTCTGCTTTGACATGGAATGTATGGATCTTGACACTATGTACACTACCTTTGTGAACAGCGTCGCCGAAATTGCCGGAGATGACCTTGTGTTCACGGATATTTCAGAAGATACCAGCAAAGTCGATTACGAATCCGGCACCGGCACGCAAACTATTTCTTTCACCTGTAACGGCAAATCGTATCAGTATAATGCTACCGTTTATTATGATTGGTTTGATGTGGGAATGCTTACTTTCATGAATGATGTGATTTCCGAGCAGAGTACTGACAAACATATGTATGTAACCAGCGACGGTTATCAGGAATGCATCGTTTTCTGCCGGACGGAAGAATGGGCGGCGCGTCTCATGGCATCCACCGGAATTGTTTTGGAACAGCCGTAGTCTGTCTATGGCTATGATTATTCATTCTAAAATCAAGGGACACTCTGCGGCTCTTCGCCTTTGAGTGCCCCTTCTTTGTTATTTTATTCCGCCCTGTTCATCGCTAAAATAAAATCTTTCTGATCCGTAAATATCTCATTCGTATATGGATTCTTCTTCTGTGCCTTCGCACGTTTCAAAATCACCGCAAATACCACAATATTCACCACGATAGAGAGTACGGAAATAATTCCCTGCGCCGTCGGATTCGCAGTAGTCGGCATCGCTTCTCCGAAAGCCGCTGCCGCTCCTGCCGCTCCGTACACGGAAGAAACCGTAGTAAACCGGCTGCCATCCTGAAACAGCGGAAATACCTGCGCAAACATACACCACAACGCCAGCGTGTTAGCGCGGTTCTGAATCCATCCGCCTTTATTCCAGAGCGCATTTGCAATTGTCGGAGCCAGCAGAAGCGCAAATCCGCAATACCACGCATGAGTCGGAAGATTCAGGTAAGTATACTGGAAATTCCAGATATCATATGCAAGAATAAACTGCCATGTCATATCGGGCCAGAGCATATCCTTTTTATCCTTGGATGAGTAAATCCCCCACCAGCCTGTCATACAGACAATATTGATGAGTCCCGCAATACCATTCAAGATATTCCACCAGCCGCCGTAGAGCCATACGCCTTCGGAAGATTTCCACCAGCCGCCCATGATGTCGCCTGCCCTGACGGCAGACTCGAAATCAGACACCACCGCAATCAGAATGTTAATTGCGACGATCACAAACGGAAATACCTTAAATGCATGGGATTTTCCTAATTTCCCCCAATGGTACTTAATAATCATGAAACCGATACATCCTGCCAGTGCCGCATACAGTTTCGCATAGTGGAACCAGCTGTTCATATGTACATAAGTCTGGTTCGTAAGCGCCCACTCCGCACCTTTTGCAGCGCCCACATAAATAGAAATAAAATACACGGTCAATCCCGCCGGAATCGCAAAGAAGCAGATTCCTCCGCCGATTTTCGTACGGCGTGCAATTTCGTTCATAATGACCAATCCGGCAAAAACAAGCACCCAGCCTAAAATCTGCCAGCCAATCATACCTCCGCTTAAATGAAACATATCAATCCCTCTCTTTCTCTTTTCAACCTCAAATCCGTGCGGAGAATGCCGCATTTTTGGCATTCTCCAGTGTGAGAACGATTGCTTGGCAAATCGTAGAACTTCTTAGCGAAACAGCCTTTGCTGTGAGCTCTAGAAGTTCTTCTCACACTAATACACTTCTATCTCTTTGATATTAAATTCACTTCCCTGTAAGAGCCATGTGTCCGGGCTATGGCAATAGGGACATATCTTTCCGTACTCCACTGTAGAATAAGTCTTTTCACAGCTCTCGCAATAAGTAACTGCAGGGAGCATTTCCACAACCAGCTCGGCCTCCGCAAAAAGCTCCCGCTTCTTCGCCGCCCATTTCCAGCAATTCTGCAGATAGGACTCAATCACTGTAGATACCTCACCCAGTTCCAGAACCACCTTAGAGATACCCTCCACTTCATTCTCCGCGGCGACCTTTTCCAGACTATCCATAATATGAAATACAACGCCTAATTCATGCATCTGTCTATCTCTCCATCCAAACTATCGGCAAACGGAGAATTCACGCTTCTTGCATTCTCCCAGACATGACTTAGATATACTAAGGCTGTGTTCTATACAGCCTTAGTATATCTTCATGTCTTCTTCATCTCTGATTACGTCTTGTCTTTACGCGCAAACTTAATCTTTAATGGCTGTTTAATCATATTCGGCAAAATATACTTCAGCTTATCTTCTGAAGGTATCATCGTAGAGCAGCCCGGCAGTTCTCTGTGAAGAGATATCGCATCAAATACACATTTCGTCGTACAGATTCCGCATCCGATGCATTTATTCGGATCAACCACCGAAGCGCCGCAGCTAAGGCAGCGGGAAGTCTCCGCTTTCACCTGTTCCTCCGTCAGCGTATGTGATAAATCGCGGAACGAACGCGCCTGCGCTTCCTCCGCCTTCTCCGGTCTTTGCCTGTCAGTATTGTCATAGCTTGCAATGAAAATATTTTCTTTATCCAGTTCTATGAAATCCCTTCTGTTTCTTCCAATGGTCAACGTACAGTGTTCATGTACGAAGCGGTGCAGAGAAATCGCTCCCTCGCGTCCGGCAGCAATCGCGTCAATCGCAAACTTCGGTCCGGTGTAAACGTCACCGCCCACAAAGATATCCGGTTCTGCCGTCTGATACGTCAATTTGTCGGCAATCGCACCGCCGTTTGGCCGAAGCTCGACCTTGGTGTCTTTCAGCAGGTCTCCCCATACAATTCCCTGCCCTACGCTGAAGATGACGCTTGCGCAGGGAACGGTCATCGTATCATTCTCATCATACACTGGTGCAAACCGATGATTCTCGTCATATACACGAGTACATTTCTTGAAGACCACACCCACTGCCTTACCGTTCTCAGTCAGAATCTCTTTCGGACCCCAACCGTTATGGATAGTAATCTTCTCTTCCGTTGCTTCCAGAATCTCTTCACGGCTGGCAGGCATCTCATCGCGGCTCTCCAGACAGAACATGGACACTTTACCATCGCCGCAGCGCGTACTCACTCTCGCCGCGTCGATAGCAACATTTCCGCCACCCACAACAATCACAT
>VSOA01000146.1 GCA_009774585.1 Lachnospiraceae bacterium | reverse complement strand
TACAGATGGATTTTTCTGCTTGCCGCCAGCTATGTTTTCTATATGAATCTTCACATCGGCTATGTCGTTTTACTGTTTGCAACGACGGCGCTTACCTATGTTCTTGCACGTAAGCTTGAACGGGCGCAGACAAGTTCAGATAAGAAACGATGTCTTCTTTCAGGCATTCTTCCGCTTGTGTTGATACTGCTCTTCTACAAAACGGCAAATCCGGTCATCGAACGTCTGAATCTGTTAATCGACACCGGACGTCTTACCATGCAGCCGCTTACCATGAAGATTCTTTTACCCGCAGGCGTTTCGTTCTACTTTTTCCAGTCCATGGGATATCTGATCGATGTATACAAGGGAAAAATCCGGGCGGAACGCCATTTCGGCTACTATGCTCTTTTTATATCGTTTTTCCCTCAGCTATTGGCAGGACCGATCGGCAGGGCGGACAGTCTGCTTCCTCAGTACAAAAAGAAACGCCCTTTTGATTACGGCCGGGTTACTTACGGGTTAAAACTCATGACCTGGGGATATTTTAAGAAACTTGTGATTGCCGACGTCTTTGCCGGCGTTGTCAACAAAATATATAACGACGTGCACGCCTACGTCGGACTCGTCTTTATCGTTGTCACCGTTATGTTTGCCATTGAAATCTACTGCGATTTCTCCGGGTATTCGGATATTGCGATCGGCTGTGCCAGACTGTTCGGCATCGACCTGATGACGAATTTCAAGAGTCCTTATTTCTCTTTTTCCGTCAAAGAATTCTGGAGCCGCTGGCATATATCTCTCTCCACATGGTTCCGGGATTATGTCTACATTCCTCTTGGCGGCAACAGAGTGCCGAGATGGCGCAACTGTCTGAATCTGCTCGTCACTTTCCTTGTAAGCGGATTCTGGCACGGAAGCAGCCTCACCTATATTCTGTGGGGCGGTATCCACGGCGTATTGCAGGTGATAGAGACTTTTGTCTATCCTAAGAAAAGAAAAGGCGAAGAAGTCAGACGTCGGAAGCACTGGTGGCAGCTTCCCCTCACCTTCACTCTCTTATGCTTTACCTGGATATTTTTCCGTGCAAACAGCATACAAGACGCGATATGGATCATATCAAGACTTTTCTGGGACGCCTCTAATCCCGGCAGCTACCTGCAGACCGCCATCGTCTGTCTCGGCATCTCACCCATTGCTATGCTGGGCATGGCGTTATCTGTTCTTACGCTTGCCGTTTACGATTTCGCCGCTTTAAAACATGACGTGATTGCCGCCTTCTCAAGGCAGAAATTTTTCATCCGCTGGCCGGTGTATGTACTGTTCTTAGTTGTAATCGCTCTGTTTGCACCCAAAGACGTGGCGACGGAATTTATATATTTTCAATTCTGATGCAAGAAAGACAAGAAAGGAATCTCTGTAACTATGGAAAAAATCTATGACGCTGTGCGTTTTATCTTAAAATGCATATTGATTCCGGCAGCGGCGGTACTCATCATCTACCTGATGAACAAGCCCTACAAAGAAATCAATGACCAGAAATATATGGATATTGCCAAATTCGAGACACTGGGACGTGAATATTGGGAAATCAACATCGGCAATATGGGAAGTTCCCACGGCGCCTATGATTTCAATTATTCCAATATGACCTTCTACGGATATATCTGCTTTAATTTCGCCAACACAAGCCAGAGTTATGATTATGACTACGCGCTTTTAAAAGAATACGGACAGTACATGGATGAGAACAGCGTGCTCCTCATCCCCGTATCATATTTCTCTTTTAATAATGAAGTGGTGAATGATACGGAGGCGCAGGCGCTAAGCGTACGATATTACCGCTGTCTGTCGCCCGAAAATATTCCGAATTACGACCCGTATGTAGATGTGATCACCAACAGACTGCCGATTCTGTCTGCCGGTCAGGATATCCTGAAACTGTTTCCCAATCTGAATACCGTATTGACTGCCCATGCGGCTAACGAAGGTATTGACGTTGAGGAATTTGCCAGAAGGGCAAAAGAGCGTTACAGCAGACATTTCGATAACAAAGAAGAATATTTTATGCCGGAACGAATAGAGGAACTGTATGCCATCATCAACTATTGTAAAGAGCATCAGATTACGCCTGTTCTGATTACCACACCCTTCTCGCAGTACTACACCGAACAGGTTTCGCAGGAATTCCTGCAGCAGTTCAACGATACCGTCACGAAAATTGCAAGTGACACAGGCGTCAATTATTATGACTATTCTCATGACGAACGTTTCCACACGAACTTGGAATACTTCTCGGACTCCGACCATTTGAACGAGACCGGAGCGTTACTCTTCACAGATATCGTATGGAAAGAAGTCGTAGAATTAAAGCCCTATTATCCGTTCTGATCAAATGAATTGGATGAGGACCCCTGCCTTAGGTCAATGTCCTCATTCTGCCTACTGCTTCCATCTCCACATGGCGGTCGTCGCGCAGGTAGAAATCTGCGGCGGCCTCTTCACCAATCTCTTCTGACACTTCCTCAGAGAGTGTCAGTCCGGGATGAAAAAGGATTTCCAGTGTCCTGCCGTCTTGTTCCGCTTTCTTAGCCAGCCTCGGATACAATCTGACAATCCTGTCATAATCCATGCGTCCACTCATAATAAGCCCCCACAGATACATTTGTTTCATTTGATGAGCCTTCGTATAGCGGTCAGCCCTATATGAATAGACGGACAGCAGCCTGTTCTTTACAAAATTAATCGGACGGTATGTTTTCCACAGAGAAACCTCCAGAAGAAAAGCAGCCATCATTTCTTTAGAATTACGGATATACTCCACCTCATAACGCTCCTCGGCAATGACCTCCGTCAGCGCCTCCCACACAACCGGAATCATATGCGCGTGCTGATGGGAATCAACGCGGACGCCGCGCTGTGCGCAGGCGATTCCATGTTCTTTGGCTAATTCCACAGCGTGTTTGACAGCTTTTTGTACCGTCTCAATCTGAGCTCTGATTTCTCTCTTCAACTGCTCTTTCGCCACGCGCCTTTTCCACGGCAGATAAGATAATAAGAATACCCCGCCCCAGGACAGCCCCATCAAACCGTTTTCTCCCTCTGTAAGCAAAGGCGTCTGTTCTGCTCCGGCTAAGCTTCGTCCCTCTACGAAATCCAAATGCACCGACATCTTCGGCAGAAACGGCAGCGAAGGTATCGATGCATACAGTAATTCCATGCATTCATCAAAGCAGGACATATTGGGAACAATGCTGATACTGTCCAATTGTCCTTTCTTCATACAGGAAAGCATATCCTTTGATGTATTGACCGTCAACGCATAATCATCCGCGTGAATATCTACGTTAGGCATCCTGCCCTCTCCCTTCTTTCGCGTCTTCATCCGCCTTCCATACCATCGTATCAATGATGTAGCGCGGTCTGTGCTTCGTCTCCATGTAAATCTTACCGATATACTCACCGATAATTCCCAGAGACAATAATGTAATTCCGCCAATCAATAGAGACACGATCATCGTGGTCGTATAGCCGGGCACGTTTTTCCCCTGCACCCAGTCTGCCAGACTGATGATACTCATAACAAAACTGAAAATAAATACAATAAAACCAAGCGCACTGATCATCCGCAACGGTCTGGTGCTCATGGACGTGATTCCGTCCATTGCGAGCGTCATCATCTTGCTCAACGTATACTTGGAATGTCCCGCCTCCCTTGCCTTGACGTCGAAATACACAACGTCCGAGGGAAATCCCATCGTCGGGATCAGACCGCGCAGAAATAGATTTGTCTCCTTATACTCCGCCAGCGCTTCCAAAGCTTTCTTAGACATTAACCGATAATCCGCGTGATTGGTAATCACCTTACTGCCGAGAAGATGCATCAAATTATAATATAGCGTAGCGCTGCCTTTCTTAAACACCCCGTCGGAATGCCTGTCATTGCGCACACCGTACACCACTTCACTGCCTGCCATATAGCTGTTCAGGAATTTATCGAGCGCCTCGATATCCTGCTGTAAATCCGCGTCGATCGTTACCACCGCATCCGCGTACTTTCTCGCTGTCATCATTCCCGCGAGAATCGCGCTCTGATGTCCGTAATTACCTGCAAGACTGACCACTGAGAAAATCGTATCCTGCGCCGCTATACGATGCAGAAGCTCCAGCGTACGGTCCTTACTGCCGTCATTGACAAACATTACTTTGCTTCCATGAGCAATCTGACCCGCCTCCATCAAGCGCCGAATCTTATCGCTAAGCACCTGCGCAGACTTCTCAATCACTTCTTCCTCGTTATAGCAGGGTACTACCAGATATAATACCGGTACGGCTCTTTCCTTGTCCATCATACTTCCATCATGCCTCTCTACCTGTCGTTCTCTTTGTTATCGTCTGTCCGTTAGTCACTTTACATAAGCGTGAAAAGTAACATCTATTCCGCCGTCTTAACACATACAATCATACTTTGTAGTAACTGCGATACCACTCCACAAACTTACCAAGTCCTTCTTCAATCGTGGTATCCGGTTTAAAGTCATAATCCCTCATCAAATCCTCGACGTCGGCATACGTCTGATAGACATCTCCCGGCTGCATCGGAAGATATTCTTTCTCAGCCTCCCTGCCAAGGCACTTCTCCAGCGTTTCTATATAATCCATCAATTTCACAGGTTTGTTGTTGCCAATATTATAAAGCTTATAGCTCAAGCCCTTTTCATTCTGCACCGGCGGATTACAGAGAATGTTCTCAACGCCCTTTACTATATCGTCTATATAAGTAAAATCCCTATACATATCGCCGTTGTTATAAATCTGAATGGGCTCGCCGGAAAGTATCTTCTGGGTAAACTTGTAATACGCCATATCCGGTCTGCCGAAAGGTCCGTACACCGTAAAAAACCGCAGTCCCGTCACCGGAATATGGTATAACTTACTGTATGCGTGCGCCATCAGCTCATTGGACTTCTTCGTCGCCGCATACAGACTCACCGGTCCGTCCACCTGATCCTGCGTGGAAAAGGGAATCTTCTCATTACCGCCGTACACGGAACTGGAAGACGCATAGACAAGATGTTCCACCGGAAAAAACCGGCAGCCTTCCAATATGTGGAAAAATCCCATCATATTCGACTGCATATAAGCGTCAGGGTTGTCGATACTGTAGCGAACGCCCGCCTGCGCCCCAAGATTCACTACCACCTGCGGCGCATACTCCTGAAAAAGCCGGAACACGTCTGGTTTATCGCTTAAATCGCCTTTAATAAACGTATAATTATCATTTTGCTTTAATATGCGCAGTCTGTCCTTCTTAAGCTGCACGTCATAATAATCGTTGAGATTATCGAATCCGATAACCCTCGCGCCTTTATCCAAAAGACTCTTTGATAAGTGAAATCCGATAAATCCGGCGCCCCCGGTAATCAGATAAATTTTGCTTGTATCTAATGGGTTCATAATTTCTCCTATCGTCCGATACTATAGTATTCCACTCCCGCTTCCTTCATCTCGTCAATACTGAAAATATTACGTCCGTCATACACGAGCGGTATCTGCATCTTCTCTTTAAATATTTGAGGCGCAACCGCCTTAATTTCTCCCCACTCTGTAAAAATAAAACAGATATCTGCGCCGTCAAGCGCTTCCTCCGGTGTCTGAACATACTGTATCGTGCCCTTCTCTATCTGCCCCTCAGGATATTTCTTCTTGAAATTGTCTGAAGCGACCGGATCATAGGCGTAGAGATTCGCTCCGCTCTCTAATAAAAGCTGCACATTATCCAAAGAGGGCGCCTCCCGCAAATCGTCCGTGCCGGCCTTGAATGCAAGCCCCAATACTGCCACTTTCAGATTCTGGAATGTAATCATACGGTTGCTCGCCTTATAAAACAGCTTTGTCTTCTGTTCTGCATTCACATCCACGGCCGCCTCCACGGTACGCAGACGATAACCGTTCTGTCTCGCAAGATATTTAAGCGCTTTGGTATCCTTCGGGAAACAGCTTCCTCCGTAACCAACACCGGCATTTAAGAATTTCGCTCCGATTCTTGCATCGTAACTCATACCTTCCGCCACAGCGTCTATATCGGCGCCCACCAGTTCGCATAAATTTGCAATGTCGTTCATATAGGAAATCTTAAGCGCCAGAAAATCATTGCACGCATATTTAATCATCTCCGCCGAACGTCTGTTAACAGACACAATCGGAAGTCCGAACGGTTCATAAATCTTCTTGAGTTTCTCTTCCGCTTCCTTACTCTCCGTACCGATAATAATCCGTGCGGCGTGAAGCGTATCATGCACGGCAGAACCCTGCGCCAGAAATTCCGGATTGGACGCCACTTCAATCTTCACATCCCTCCTCAGGAAATCCCTGATAAACTGCTCCACTTTATCATTCGTTCCCACCGGAACCGTCGATTTAACGACTACCAGACAGTCCTGCTCCACGGATTCCGCAATCTGTCTTGACACGGTTGCAATATAACTTAAATTCGCCGAACCGTCCGGCTGCTCCGGCGTCCCGACCCCGATAAAGATTGCCTCTGCATCTTTGTACGCACTCTTATAGTCTGTCGTATAATGCAGTCTTCCCGTGGCGTTGTTCTTCCGCATCAACTCTTCCAGACCTTCTTCATAAATAGGAGACTTGCCGCTCTCCATCATTTTTACTTTATTCTCATCTACATCCACGCAGGTAACGTCATGTCCTTTTTCCGCAAAGCACACACCCGCCACCAATCCGACATATCCGGTTCCGGCTACTGTTATTCTCAATGCTTTATCCTCCTGAATGATTTTGCAGTATTCGCAGTGCAGGCCGCCGCTTTGTTATCTCACTACGTGGCGCTGCTCATTGCCTACGCAAATATTATATCAGACTCCTTCTCTGATTGCGACACTTAATCTATACTCGTCCGTTCCTGCAGGCGTCTTTAAAACTGCCGCAATACCCGAAACGTCCTCTTGATTGTAATCAACAGCGGATGAGGCACCCTGTTCTTCTTAAGCGCCATATATCCTTCCTTGAACGATACGAGATAATTGCCCAGCCCCGCATTACTCGTCCCGCCATAGAACATTGCAACCAATACTTCGGGCACATAAGCAAGACGATTCTTCTCATCTTTCAGAAAACGTACCATAAATTCGTAATCCGCGGCACAGCGGTAACTGATATCATAAGTGCCGTACTTGTCGTAAATCTGTCTTTTTAAGAATAAGGTCGGATGTCCCGGCATCCAGCCGTCCTTAAGCCTTCCTTCACCCATATGCCAGCTTCTGACAATGCGTTCGCCGTCCGTATAGACCAAATCGGAATGCGCGCCGATACAGCCGTCTCCTCCCTGCTCTATCGCCCGCACCAGTTTCGTGACCGCATCCGGCATGCATAACTTATCATTGCACACTGCCACAATATCCCCGCTGCACATGGACCACGCCTTATTCATGGCATCGTAGAGACCTCTGTCCGGCTCGGATACCCAGCGGACGCTGATTGCCGCATCTCCATCAGGCTGCCCTTTACCATCCGGATATTTCGCCGCAAATCCGCGGATGACAGCAGCCGTCCCGTCTGTAGAACCTCCGTCCACAATGACAAGTTCTATGGAACCGTAATCCTGCGCCTCAATACTTTCCAGAGTGACCGTCAAATGGTCTTTTACATTATATGTCGTTATTAGTAAAGATACTTTCTGCATAGCAATCCTCAAATTGTATCACCGTTTTCCGCACAGCATGTCGCCGTTTTCCGCCAAAATACTGCGTATGCCGTTGTCAAAATCCGTGTGCGCTATCTTGCCGATATGCTCCTCTAAGAGCGTGGTGTCGGCACACAAGTGCATCACCTGCTTGTCACCGTAAGGAATCAGACCGATACCCAGTACATTTTCTAATTCGCGGTCTTCTTCCGCGGCCTGTCCGCCCTGATATTCTTTTACCACACGGTATATATCTTTGATATAGCTTTGCAGTTCCCGCGCCTGTCCGCTGCCCACACAGTAGACCGATCCGTCCCTGCCTTTCGTCCCAAGCGCATAAAATATCTCGGCGGCGTCCTTGCTGTACAGATAGTCCCACATCTGCCGCCCGGGTGTGAACGCCGTCGGCTCTTCGTTCCAAATCTTATACACCGCACTCATAACCATACTTCCCATACCGTCATAAGGTCCGTATACGCTCAAAATCCTTGTCCATATATGCTTTATATTCTTCTGCCGGCATACGACACGGCTCATCTGTCCCGCGCAAAGCTTCGCCATGCCATATCCATTCTCCGGGTCAGTGGACGTATCCGGCGTCAGTTTCCCTTCTTTTCTCCCATATTCCGCTTGTGAACCTGCCCCGATAAAAGTATGACAGCCCAAGCGCCCGGCAAGTTCCACCGCATCCATCGTATATGCAATATTATCCGTCTGCATACGCATGTCGTTTCTGGCGTCTCCTACGGTTCCGTTCCATGCAAAATGGTAGAAGACGTCATAAGTCTCCCCCGGCACATTTTCGATAAACATATTTCCATATTCGGATAAGTCCGCCTCAATCACCTCGACATACGGTGAATCGGGTATATATTTAATTCTTCCGGAACCTTTGTGGCAGATTGCCAGCACATGCGCCTTTTCCTCTATGCATTTCTCTATCAACGCCATACCGATTGCGCCGGTAGGTCCGGAGATTACTATGTTTTTCATATTCGGTCACCCAAGAAACTCTTTCAACTGTTTCTCCATCATCTGCTCGATCGATTTCCCGTCACGATAGGCTATGGTCCATTCAATAATCATTTCCATCGCCTTCTCCACGCTCCAGACCGGCTTCCATCCGTAAGTCTTCTTTAGCTTCGAGCAGTCTAATTTCAGGAAATTCGCCTCATGCGGTCCACCGTCGTATTCTTCTTTCCATGTCGCATGTCCGCCTGTCAGCTGATTCCATTTCTCACAGAATAACGTCACAAGTTCACCCGTCGTATAGCAGTCCTCGTCATCCGGTCCCACATTGTAACTTCCTTCATAATCGCGATTGTCATACTGTCTTGCGGCGATCATCAGGTAGACTGCTATCGGTTCCAGCACATGTTGATAAGGTCTCGTAGAATACGGATTTCTTACAATGATTTCTCTGCCTTCCAACGCTGCCCTGATGCAGTCCGGAACTATTCTGTCCACCGCAAAATCTCCGCCGCCGATTACATTACCTGCCCGTGCAGTCGAAATTGCAGCCGGGTATGATTGGTCTTCATCCCTGCCCGCCTGACCACCGAAAAAGGAATTTCTGTAGCTGCCCGTCACTAACTCAGAGCA
>VSOA01000145.1 GCA_009774585.1 Lachnospiraceae bacterium | reverse complement strand
GTATATAAGGTTGGACATCACGGAAGCAGATATTCTACATCACAGACTTTTTTTAATGCAGTCAAGCCTTCCTATGCAGTAATAAGCTGTGGAGAAGATAATTCTTACGGACATCCTCATGCGGCGACATTAAATACGCTTCGAACAAACGGCGTGAAAGTGTATAGAACGGATGAAGCAGGTACAATTGTAGCAACGTCTGATGGTAAGAAAATTACTTTCAATGTGCCGGAGTCAGACACATGGCAGGCTGGTGAACAGACACAAAGTTCATCATCGCCAAAGACCGTGCAGTCACAGGAACAGCCTAAGCAAACAGATAATTCTGCAGCTACAGCACAGGAGAATTCAAAGACAACAAATGATTCTTCTGCTATGGTGCAGGATGAGCTTAAGGAAGCAGGAATCGATCAGACGCCGACCGGCATCACATATGTTTTGAACAAGAATACAAAGAAGTTCCATATACCAAGCTGTAGCAGTGTGGATACTTTTAACACGAAAACAGAGAAGATACGACAATGTCCCGGGATGAAGTAATCGGAGCTGGATATGTTCCATGTAAAAGATGTAATCCATAGCAGAAAACCCTCTTTTTATCAGAGCATGATGACGCTGATGAAAGGGGGATTTCTATTTTGTTAAAAGGTATTTCAAATTCTATTGTTTACATGGTATACTTATGCTAATTAGGAAAATAGTAGGAGGTTCAAATATATGCGTGAAACAGTAAAAATCAATAAAGAAGAGCCACAGTACTGCGTGGCGGCAGGAGTCACTTTTGCACAGGTGGACGCATGGTTTGGTCATACGGTCAGGGACTTAAAGATGGACATCATCTATCCGGAAGATAAGGAGAAAACTTATCCTTGTGTCGTATGGATATGCGGTGGAGCGTGGCTTATGATGGACAGGTCGGCTCATCTCGCATATTTATCAGAACTTGCCAGAAGCGGATTCGTGGTAGCGAGCATAGAGTACCGCACTTCCAATGAAGCGGCATATCCTAAGCAGCTTGAGGATGTGAAGGCGGCAATCCGCTATCTGCGTGCGCATAGCGAGAGGTATAATATCGACACGGAACGATTCGGAGTGATGGGAGAGTCTGCAGGCGGTTATCTGACGGCTATGGCGGCGTTAAATAATGACACCGTTTATGATGTTGGAGAATATACAGAACAGTCCAGTAAAGTGCAGGCGGCGTGTCCTTGGTATCCGCCGACGGATGTTTCTTCATTTCCGTATGAAACAGCCGAACAGGCAGCGGCATCTCCGGAGTCTCTTCTGCTTGGCAGAAATGTTATGCTTTACAAAGAAGATGCCATTAAGATTTGCCCGGTTACATATGTGACGAATGATGCGCCCCCGTTTATGATTATTCATGGGACCAATGACTGCACGGTGCCTTTTACGCAGGGAGAACTTTTGCATGATAGGCTGGAGGCAGCCGGATGTGACGTACAGCTTATTGCAATCGAGGGAGCAAACCATGCAGACTATCAGTTCTTCCAGAGAGAGACATGGAGGAGAATTATTGACTTCTTCCATGATAAATTAGGATATGCCAAATAAGACAGAACAAATCGCAGATAGGAAATAGGATATGATATTATTCAGCGGTAATGATATGGCAAAATTAGGTTGCGGCGAATGCGATGGCTGTAGTGATTGTTGTCGCGGCATGGGACAGTCAATTGTGTTAGACCCATATGATATTTATCAGTTACAGAAGGTGACAAAACAGAACTTTGCACAGCTTATGCAGGAATTTATAGAGCTGCATGTGTTAGATGGCTTAATCCTTCCATCCATAAAAATGCAGGACGATACGGATGCCTGCGGGTTTTTGGACGAGAACGGAAGATGCAGTATTCACGCTGACAGACCGGGACTGTGCAGGTTGTTCCCGCTTGGCAGAAACTATAATGAAAAGGGACTTAGGTATTTTCTGTTAGAGGATGCCTGCCGAAAACAGAACCGTACGAAAATAAAGATTAAGAAATGGCTGGAAGTGAATGCACTGCCTCAATATGAGAAGTTTCTGATTGAATGGCATGATTTTAGGAAGCAGATGCAGGAAAAAATGATAGACAGCCAGTCGGATGCCTATGCGCAGAATGTCAATGTAAAAATGCTTGAGATTTTTTATCAAAAACCATATGATACGGATGAGAATTTCTATTTGCAATTTGAGAAGCGCAGAGAGGATTTTATAAAAGTGTCGGGTTTAAACCGCTTATCACGTTGACGGAAATGTGGGATGAAGAAAATCCTTGTCTGATTATGGTTAAGTCGCTTGCGTAGAGCGCTTGATTTCAGGCAATACTGTTTTATGAAGAATATGTCGCTTCAAAATAAGAGCGATTGATATTGGGATTTGACAACCGGAACGATAATAATAATAGTAGGGTAAGAAAGGATATTAGTATGAAAACAATGAAAAAAATGATGTTATGCGTTATGTGTGTCGCAGCGGTAGTATTCTGTGCTGCTTGTGGGAAGAAAGACGAAGGCGGCGACCAGCTTGAGGGAAGCCTTACGGATATTATGGCGGGACTCTATGAGCAGGCGGATTTATCAGAAGATTTCAGAGCCGGGATGGACAGCTTTGAGACATATGAATTGACGGAAGATCTGGAAGTTTCCATTCTCGGTACGGATGAGATTGAGTATACGGAAGGTGTTGCATCGATTCCGATGATTTCGCCCAATGCATATCAGTGTGTGCTGCTTCGAGTTGAGGAAGATAAGGTAGATACCGTGAAACAGCAGCTTAAAGACAATGCCGATCTGAATAAATGGGTGTGTGTCAGTGCAGAGACAATGCTGATTGAAAGCAGAGGAAATGTAATCTTCTTCATTATGGGAGATAATGATACGGTGTATGCGATGAACGGGGCGTTCCAGAAGTATTAAGATGTGTGGACAAGTAAAGAGAAGGTTTCTTGGAATGGACGATAACGTCAACCGTTTAAAGAATTATCAAATCTGGCGTACTGATTTCAGTACGCCTTCACTTCCTTCCACAACTCATTATACAGCGCGTCTCCATCTTCGCCAAGATACACGAAAGTTTCCAGATTATCATATTTGGACAAATCCGGAAAAGCAATTTCGGAATTGCGGATAGCATCGTCTTCAATCAGTTCTCTGGCTGCCGTATTGGGAGTGGAGTAGGTGATATATTCAAAGTTCATGAGGGCAATATCACTGCGGCACATAAAATCAATGAATTTCTCGGCATTTTCTTTGTTAGGCGCATTCTTTAAGATTACCCATGAATCAATCCATACGTTTGTACCTTCTTCGGGTATGACGTAGACCAGATTCGGATTTTCCTGCTGCGTGTAAATTGCTTCGCCGGAATAGATGACGCCGATGGCGGCTTCTTCTCCGATCATTTTATCACGCACTTGATCGATGACATAAGCCTGAACCAGAGGTTTTTGGTCGATAAGGGAATCCATGGCGATGCGGAGTTCGTCCGCATCCAATGTATTCATAGAAAATCCGTTTAATTTTTCGGCTACCATGAAAGCGTCGCGTACGGAGTCCTGCATGAGAATATTGTCAGCATATTTTTCATCCCACAACTGCGACCATTTTGTGATCGGCTCATCGACCATTGTCTTATTATATAGGATTCCGACGGTTCCCCAGCAGTACGGTACGGAATATTTATTTTCAGGGTCAAATTCTTTGGATTGTTCGTAGTATTGTGTTCCAATATTTGTCTTGGCGTTTGGAATATTATCGTAATTAATTTCGGCAAGCATACCATTCTGAATCATCCGGCTGATCATGTAGTCAGAGGGACACGCAATATCATAGGCAACCGCACCGGACTCTACTTTAGGGTACATACTCTCGTTGGTTTCATACTCGTCATAAACAACTTTGATTCCGGTTTCCTCTTCAAACATATCGAGCGCTTCAGGGTCAATATATTCTCCCCAGTTATATACGATAACCTGACCGTTTACGCCTTTAGCGGAAGCACCGCAGCCGGTCAGCGCGAATGTCAGGACAAAAACTAATATATAGATAAAACATAACGTTCTTTTTTTCATATCGGAAAAACCTTTCTTAAGATGGAATTATCTTTTTCTCTCCGGTGAGCGGTTAACTAACACAAGCAGTATCAGAACCGTCACAAAGATCAGCGTTGAAAGCGCGTACATTTCCGGCTTGATGCCTTTTTTGACTTCGGTATAAATCTTCGTGGAGAGTGTATCTATGCCGACGCCTTTGGTGAAATGTGTGATGATAAAGTCATCCAAGGACATTGTAAATGCCATGAGGAATCCGGACAGTATACCGGGAAGCAGGTCGGGCAGCACAACCTTGAAAAAAGCGGTCGTATTTGAGGCTCCCAAATCAAGCGCCGCCTCAAAGGTGCTTAGATTTAACTGTTTCATCCGCGGCATAACGCTTAAGATCACATAAGGGATATTAAACGTTATGTGCGACAGAAGTATCGTACCGATTCCGAATTTGATGCCTAAGCTGATATAAAGCAGCATAAGAGAAATACCGGTGACGATTTCGGCATTTAACATAGGAATATTTGTGATTCCCATCATAACGGATTTGGTACGGCGCTTCATACCGCTCATGGCAATTGAGGCAATCGTTCCAATGATTGTTGCGGCGAGAGCGGAGAGAAAGGCGATCAGCATTGTATTGAGCAACGCACCCAGAATCTCCTCATTATGAAACAAATCTATGTACCATTTGAAAGTAAATCCACCCCATTTAGCTCTTGTTTTGCTGGCATTAAAGGATAATACCATAAGCGTACCGATAGGGGCATACAAAAAGAGAACAATCAAAGCAATATAAATTTTCCTTGCGGCGGTTTTCATAACATGGAGCCCTCCCCGTCTTTGTCAAAAATAGCCGAAGCGACCATATTGATGACAATAAAGATCATTAACACGATAGACAGACCGCTTCCGAGATGCCAGTTAGACGTCCGTGTAAATTCTTGTTCAATCACGTCTCCGATCAGTAGAAGTTTGCTTCCGCCCAGAAGCGCACTGATGACAAAGGTAGTGAGCGCAGGGACAAATACCATTGTGATGCCGCTGATGATGCCCGGTACGGAGAGCGGCAGGATGATACGGATAAAAGTATACACGGAACCGGCGCCAAGGTCGTGGGCGGCGTTGATAATATTTGTGTCAATTTTAGAAAGAACATTATATAAAGGCAGAATCATAAACGGTAGAAAATTATATACCATGCCAAGCACAATGGCGGCTGGGGTATTGATAATTTTCAGATTCGGCAGATTCAGGAAAGTAAGCACACTGTTGATCACACCGTTTTTCTCAAGCAGGGTCTGCCATGCAAGCGTGCGGAGTAAGAAGTTCATCCACATCGGCAGAATAAAAATAAGAATGATAAAGTGATGCTTGCTTGTTTTCGTGTTTGCCAGAATCATTGCCAGAGGGTAGGCAAGCAAAAAACAAACCAGCGTGCTGATTAAGGAGAGCAGGACGGAAAGGCGCAGAGCTTTAGCGTGTCCGGCAGTCGTGATTGCGATAATATTTTCTAAAGTGAATGCACCGGTCTTATCGGTCAGCCCGTAATACACAATCATGCCGAGTGGAATGATAATAAAAACGATTGACCACAGAACGTAAGGTGCAGACAGCCATTTACTTTTAGATGTCAATTGCTACAGCCTCCTCATCTTCAGATTCGGGTTTGTTCATAATCTGGATATTAAAGGGGTCAACTTTAATGCCGACTTCCTGACCTATGGGATGCATCACGGTGGAATGGACGAGCCATTCAAATCCCCCGGCCATGACTTCCATCTCATAGTGGACGCCCTTGAAAATTAAGTGTGTTACAACACCTTGCAGGATGCCGTCTGTCGGGGAGGTAAGTTCTACATCTTCCGGACGTATTACAACATCAACGGGTTTATTGTGTCCGAAGCCAGTGTCCACGCATGCGAAACGAGTGCCTAAAATACTGACGAGCTTATCTTCGATCATGATTGCAGGAATGATATTACTGTCACCAATAAAGTCTGCAACAAAGGCGTTTTCAGGTTCGTTGTAGATGGATTCCGGAGAACCGATCTGCTGGATATATCCTTGGTTCATGACAACAATAGTGTCGGACATGGTAAGAGCTTCCTCTTGATCATGTGTCACGTAGACGAAGGTGATACCGAGCTCGTTTTTCATGCGGATAAGTTCATACTGCATTTCCTGACGAAGTTTCAGGTCAAGAGCGCCCAATGGTTCATCTAACAGCAGAAGTTTCGGTTCGTTGACGATGGCGCGGGCGATAGCAATACGTTGCTGCTGGCCGCCGCTTAAGGAATCGGGCATACGGTTCTCATATCCGTCCAGATTTACCAGTTTTAATGCGTAACGAATCTTGTCATCTATGTATTGCCTGCTTTTCTTTTTAATTTTCAGACCGAAAGCAATATTTTCGGCAATCGTCATGTGAGTAAAAAGAGCGTACTTCTGAAAAACCGTGTTAAGCGGTCTTTTATTAGGGGGAACATTTGTGATGTCTTTGCCGTCAAAAATAACGGTTCCGGTATCGGGAGTAGTAAAGCCGCCCAAGATTCGCAGAGTGGTAGTCTTACCGCATCCGCTCGGACCCAGCAATGTTACAAATTCATTTTCATGTATGGTTAAGTTAAGTTCATCAAGTACCATCTGGCCGTCAAAGGATTTGGAAATATTATTAAGGTGAATCAATTCTTTTGACATAGGTAATTCCTCCGAAAGTAATATAATAAGCAAATATTCGTACGACTAGAAATTCGGCGGCGTACTGATCCATAAGAACACCGCGCCGGTTTTGCCGTTTGCTTTGATATAATGTTCCGAGTGGGGCGTATAGTAGAAGGTATCGCCCTTTTTTGCTTTGATGCTTCGCTTGCCTATTATGACAGTCACGGAGCCGGAAAGCACATAACCGAATTCCTCGCCGTCGTGCGGCTGGTCGGGATAAGTGGAACCGTTAGGTTCTAATGTCACGCGGATAGGCTCCATCATGTTTTTCTGAGCGTTCGGAATAATCCATTCAATTTTATTGTGCAGTTCCGTATCTGTCTTTTCAAAAAAGTCTGCTTCGGTAAAGACAATTTGTTCGTCGTCCGCATCATTAAAAAATTCTTTTAGATTAGTACCAAGACATTGCAAGATATCGACTAAAGTTGCAATGGAAGGAGAAGTCACATCATTTTCCAACTGGCTGATAAAACCTTTGGACAATTCACAGCGGTCCGCCAGTTCTTCCTGCGTCAGTCCTTTTTGATTACGCAGCTCTTTGATTTTATTGCCGATTTCTACCCGGCTTGCATTGTTGTCCATAGTAAATACGGTCTCTCTTTCCATGTTGTCTGCTTTAAAATATACTCAGTTATAATAAACTCAAAGTTTACTAAAACTAAACAAGCGTTGAATCCAATTATACAAGAAAGAAATGCCATGTCAATGATATTTTGAAAAATAAAAGCATTTTTTGTGAAAACAATTAACAAAGCCTCTGATTTGTGATAAAATTACGCTAGTTTAATATATTATGACATGTCTGCGACAAGTCATTTATGAAGCGTAAAACTCGGGAAAGGTATGGTTTTAATATGAGTCAGGGTAAATATGTGGCATATGTTTCTACCTATACAGTAGGCAAAGAAGATAATTATGGCATTAAAATTTATGATGTGGATATGAAGCATGGCAGGATGACGGAGAAAAATCAGGTGGAGATTACGAACTCCTCATATATTACGATTTCTCATAACAGCAAATTCTTATATTCAATTACCGACTTTGGCGTGGAGGCTTATAAGATTATGCCTAGCGGGGATCTTGAGGTGGTTAATCAGGGAAGTATCAACGGCATGAGAGGGTGCTATCTTTCGACGGACTATGAGGATAAATTTCTGTTTGTGGGAGGATATCATGACGGCAAGATTACCGTGCTTCGGTTAAGAGAGGACGGCGGTATCGGAGAAATAACCGATGAGATTTTCCATAAAGGACTCGGCAGTATTGCGGAGAGAAACTTCAGACCACATGTCAACTGCGTTAAAATGACGAGAGATAACCATTATCTGTGCGCGGCCGATTTGGGACTGGATCATGTGAACGTTTATCGACTAGACCATGCGAACGGTAAGTTAAAGCCGATTGATATGATACGAAGCGAGCAGGAATCTGCACCAAGACATATCAAGTTTTCTAAGGATGGAAAAATTCTGTACATTGTACATGAATTGAAGAATTATATAGATGTTTACACTTATGAGGAAGTAAACGGTAATCCGGAATTCGAGAAAATTCAGACGATTTCTACGCTGAATGATTATCATGCCGGCGGTTCTGCGGCGAGCGCGCTGAATATTTCAGAGGACTTTAAGTATCTTGTGAGTTCGAATGCCGGTGACAACAGCGCCATTGTGTACAAGATTGATCAGAAGACAGGAATGCTCGAGAAGATACTGTGTCTGCCAATCAGCGGAGATTATCCGAAGGATGCGATTCTGTTTCCGGATAACAAGCATCTCGTTTCGTTGAACCATGAATCTGATACGATGACGTTCTTTACCGTGGATTTGAAGAACGGACTTCTTGTCATGAATGGTAAGGAAATAAAGGTGAATCAGCCCAATTGCATTATTTTCCATAAAATTGAAGACTGAATAGAATAGACAGGACTCCTCCTGCATATACATTTACCAGTATAAGCAGGAGGTTTTTATATGGATTTTCTACAGAATAGTACATATGACCTGTATAAAGATATACAGCTTAGAACAGGGGGAGAAATCTATCTGGGCGTTGTCGGTCCGGTCAGGACAGGAAAATCAACGTTTATCAAGCGATTTATGAATCTTCTTGTACTTCCTTTTATGGAAGATGAGAATGAGAAAGAACGTGCGCAGGATGAAATGCCTCAGAGTGCAGGCGGAAAGACGATTACTACGACAGAACCCAAATTTATTCCGAAAGAAGCGGCACATATTAAGCTGGGTACGGATATAGATGTGGATGTGCGACTGATTGACTGTGTGGGATATATGGTGGACGGAGCTACGGGACATATGGAAGAGGAGTTGGAACGCATGGTGAAGACGCCGTGGTCCGTAGAGGAAATCCCTTTTACCAAGGCGGCAGAAATCGGTACCAGAAAAGTCATCAAAGACCATTCTACAATCGGAATTGTTGTGACATGTGACGGGTCGTTCGGAGAACTTGCGAGAGATAATTTTATTGACGCGGAACAGCGTACCATTACCGAGCTGCAGACGCTTGGCAAACCGTTTATTGTGC
>VSOA01000144.1 GCA_009774585.1 Lachnospiraceae bacterium | reverse complement strand
TGGTGGAATGCTCTTCTTTGCTGGAAACGGGGGAAATTTTTAAACACAGATACAATACGATGGTTCGCTGTAATGTAGAAATCATAAGCGGCAGTCTGCAGGATGCCGGACCGGGAGATATTTATCTTGGCTACGCTGATGAGACTGAAGGACTAGGAGAAGAGGGATATTTTTGCGATATAAGTGACAAGTGTGTCATTAAAGGCGGTACGGACACGGGCGTGCGCTGGGGTACAGTGACGGTTTTACAGATTCTCTCAAGATATTCGTCTCTGCCGTGTGGGCAGATCAGGGATTACCCGCTTTATCAGGTGCGGGGATTCGGTATTGATGTTGCAAGAAAAGCTGTGTCTATGGACACGCTGTATCGTATGATGGAAACGATGTCTTACTATAAAATGAATGATCTGGCCATTCATCTGAATGATAATACGATACTCAGTACGAGTGGTCTGGCGGATACGGCGGAACATGCCATGACGGCGGACAGCGCTTTTCGTTTGGAATCCGATATCGCAAATGAGAGCGGGCAGCGTCTGACTTCGGCAGAGTATGCCTATACAAAGGAAGAATTTGACAGGTTTATCCGTACGGCGGACACATACGGGGTAACGGTGGTCCCGGAGATTGATACACCGGCGCACTCTTTATCTATCACCAAGTTGTATCCGGAGTATGCTCTGCAGACGCGCGCGGAATCTGTTGACCAGATCGATCTTAATAATGCGGACGCAGTGGCGCTTGTACAGAGGATCTGGCAGGAGGCGCTTAACGGGGAAGAGGCAGCGTTTTACAATGCCAGAATCGTCAATATTGGTATGGACGAATATTATGGAGACGGGGAACAGTACCGCGTATACGCGTCGCAAATTGCCGATCTGGCCAGACAGTCGGGTAAGACCGTGCGCATGTGGGGCAGTCTGAGCAATATGTCAGGGAAGACGATGCCTGATTCTGAGAATCTTCAGATGAATATATGGAGTACACTTTGGGCGGATCCGAAGGAAATGTATGATGCAGGGTACTCGCTTATCAATATGCAGAACAGCCATTTATATGTGATTCCGGGCGGTGGTTATGACTACCTTGATATCGAAGAATTGTACCGTAATTGGGAACCGGACAAATTCTATGAGTATAATGAGACGGAGAAAATACCGAGTTATTCACCTAAAATGCTTGGCGCGGCATATATGATCTGGAATGATATGAGCGGCAGGCTGGATCTGGGTATCTGCGAGTACGACCTATATGAGCGGTTTGAGCAGCCGCTTGCGCTTCTTAGCGCAAAACTGTGGGGTATGAGAGAAGAGGAATCCTATGAAGCATTCTGTGAGGAGGCGGATTTGCTTGACATGGCGATGTTTGGCATAAAAGGCGAAAGAAACAGGATTTACGACGAGATGGTCGGATTAGAGCCGTTCTATGAAGTAGAGATGCGGGTACGGCTGAATAAGACGGATGCTGCGGATGAAGCAGGAGAGACATCGGCATCCGCACAGCAGAGAACAGCGGATAAGGCTGGAATGCATGTGGCGCAGATAATTGCACAGAGCGACAGTGTTTACGGTGAGTGGGTATTCTATGCGGCGGAGCCTGAGACCGGAAAAGTCGGGTTTAGCAGAGAGGGAAGAACATATACATGGGATTATGTACTTCCCTACGATGAGTGGGTGGAACTGAAGATTGTCGGAGAGCCGGGACAGACGACGTTGTATGCGGACGGTAGAAAGGTTGGGACGCTCGGGAACAGGGAGGCATTTGAAGAATATGCGACTTTTGTTTTTCCAATTCAGAGGATAGGAGAGGAAACGGGTTCTCTTGACGGAGAAGTAGATCATTTTCAATATAAACGATAAAACGATAATGAGATTCCTAAAATATGCTTGTAATATTCTGACACATGTGGTACTATTGGAATACACATATCTGGGAATCTGAAATTCTGATATCATGTCTGCAGCATATCGTTCATTCATAAGGAATCCCTTATATGAAAAATCAATAAGGGAGGAATAAGGAATGGGAATATCAGATGAGTATCAGTTTGACTATCTGGATGATAATGTCAGGTTTGCAGATCAAGTGAATGGCGCGCTGTTTCATGGAAGGCAGGTGGTGGCACCTGATGAGTTGGAAGAAGCGGATGCGCAGGCAGTGTATCTTGGCAAAGAAGCGGGCAGCAGGGAAAATTTCAAGACGGTTGTAGATAAGGCGCGGATGTGGAAAGGCAGATTGATTCATATTCTGGCAGTGGAAAATCAGACCTATGTGGATTATCATATGATATTGCGGAATATGCTGGTTGAAAGTTTGAGCTATCATAAGCAGTGGAAACAAAAGAAAATGTTTCATGACAGAGAACGGCATTTTGACAGAGGGACGGATGCATTTTTGTCCGGTATGACAAAAGATGAGAAATTTGTACCGGTTATTATGCTGGTGGTATACTACGGAACAGAACATCCGTGGGACGGAGCAAGATGCCTGCATGATTTGTTGGAACTCGATGATGAGATGAAAGAATATGTTACCAATTATAAGCTGAATCTGTACGACTGCCATGAGCATGACACCTTTGATGAGTATCATACCGGACTGCGGCAGCTATTTGAGGTGGTGCGGTATGCGGATGATAAAGAGAAGCTGAAAAGGGTTATGGAAGAGAATAGAAATGCTTACAGCAGCATTGATCATGATACGAAAGAATTGCTAGAAGTGGTGGCGAAAGTAAAGGTGCCGGAACGATGTGTGGTTGGTACGGAAGGAGGGAAGGATATGGAACACAACGAGAAAAAATATGATGTGTGTAAAGCATGGGCAGATTGGCGTCTGGAAGGAGTGGAAGAAGGGAAGATAGAAGGAAAGATAGAAGAACGTCAAATGATGATTCTTGAACAGTTGGAAGACTACGGGGAAGTATCAGAGGAAATCCGAAATAAAGTCGTTCAGGAAAGAAACATAGACGTATTGAAAAAATGGAATAAATTTGCGGTTAAGGCGGAAACGGTGGAAGAATTTGCTTTACAGGCAGGATTTTAGTTAAATAGATTAATATAGGAAAGAAGTATGGATTGAACGATGGAAGCATACACGGGATTTGCACAGGTTTATGATACGTTTATGGATAATACGCCTTATGAAGAGTGGTGTGATTATCTGATGGAATTGTTAAAGAAATATGACGATAAAGGACGCGTCACAAGCACTGGGACCGAAACGGATGACATTACAAGAGAGAATTTAAAACAGGAACGTAACGTAATCCTTGACTTGGGCTGCGGTACGGGGAGTCTGACGGAACTTCTTGCAAGACGCGGATATGATATGATTGGCATTGATAATGCGCAGGAAATGATACAGATCGCCATGGACAAGCGTACGCAGTCAGGCTTGGATATTCTGTATTTGCTGCAGGATATGAGAGAGCTTGAATTGTATGGTACAGTGGGTGCAGTGGTAAGCATCTGTGATTCCGTCAATTACCTGCTGGAAGAAGAGGATATCATTCAGACATTCCGGCTGGTGAATAATTATCTGTATCCCGGTGGATTGTTTGTTTTTGATTTTAATACGGTGTACAAATATAAAGAGGTGATTGGAGATGTTACCATTGCCGAAAATAGGGAAGAATGTAGTTTTATATGGGAGAACTATTACCATAAAGCAGAAGAAGTAAACGAGTATGATCTGACGATTTTTGTGCAGGATGAAAAAGAAGCGGATACATACCGGAGATTTCAGGAAACGCATTACCAGAGAGGATATTGTCTGGAACAAATCAAAGATTATTTGCAACGGGCAGGGCTTATTTTTCTGGAAGCGATTGATGCGGATACGCACGCAGAGGTTACGGATGTGAGTGAGCGTATCTATATTGTAGCAAGAGAAAACGGAAAGTGAAATGGGAGATTAACATGAAGGATTATATTGTGAGGGCAACGGCGGCAAACGCGCAGATACGCGCTTTTGCAGTGACATCGAAGGAGTTGGTGGAATGTGCCAGAAGCGCACATAACTTAAGTCCTGTGGTGACGGCGGCGCTTGGACGGCTGATGACGGGCGGCGTGATGATGGGAAGTATGTTGAAAGGTGAGAAAGACATGCTGACGCTTCAGATAAATGGTGCGGGTCCCGTACATGGGTTGACGGTAACGGCGGATTCTCAGGGCAATGTCAAGGGATATGCGGATAATCCGCAGGCAATGATGCCGCCCAACAGCATGGGTAAGCTGGATGTTGGCGGTGTGATCGGATTAGGGGTGCTAACGGTTATCAAGGATATGGGACTGAAGGAACCGTATTCTTCAACCATTGAATTAAAGACAGGAGAAATCGGAGATGACCTGACTTATTATTTTGCAGCCTCCGAGCAGGTGCCGTCCAGTGTGGCGTTAGGCGTGCTCATGGACAAGAACAATACCGTTCGGCAGGCGGGCGGGCTGATCATACAGCTTATGCCTTTTACCGATGAGGAAGTGATTGGCAGATTAGAAGAAAAGCTGACGGCACTGCCACCAATGACGACCTTGCTAGAGGAGGGCAATACACCGGAGCAGATTTTAAATATTGTGCTGGGAGATTTTGGGGTGGAGATTACAGATACTCTTCCGGTGCGATTCCACTGCAACTGTAGTAAAGAACGGGTGGAGAAGGTGCTGGTAAGCCTTGGCGGTGAGGAATTGCAGAAACTGATTGACGAAGGCAAAGATGTGGAGTTAAACTGCCATTTCTGCAACACGAACTATGTGTTTACAGTGGAGGAACTTGAAAAGATACGGAAGGGACACTGATATAGATGCTTCGGTAAGACAAGACAGGATAGCGCGGAAACAGAGGGAATATGGGACAAGAAAACGTATTGAATCTTTTGGATAGGGAGACTGCAGAGTGGTTTGCGGATACACTGGGAGAGCCGACTCCTGTGCAGAAAGAAGCTTGGAGAATCATTGCAGAAGGAAAACATGCGCTGATTTCAGCACCTACGGGAACGGGTAAGACGCTTTCCGCTTTTCTTATTTTCCTCGACAGGATGAAGCAGCGGGCGAAAGAAGGAACATTAGAGCAGGAATTGCAGTTGATATATGTATCTCCGCTCAAATCTCTGGCGGCGGATATCCGTGAGAACTTAAGGCGTCCGATTGTGGGAATCGGAGCGGATACGGATATCTGCGTAGGAATCCGGACCGGCGATACGCCCCAGAGAGAGCGCCAGCAGATGATTAAGAAACCACCGCATATTTTGATTATCACGCCGGAGTCCTTATACCTGATGCTGACAAGTAAGACGGGTCAGACAGTTCTGGCAACGGCCAAGGCAGTTATCGTCGATGAGCTTCACGCATTGATTGACACGAAAAGAGGCGCGCATTTAATGCTTTCACTGGCGAGGTTAGACCATCTGTGCGGAAATCCGTTACAGCGAATCGGGTTGTCGGCAACGATTGAACCATTAGAGACGGCAGCCGAATATCTGGCGCCGGAAGAAGTTGCAATTGCTGCGCCGGATATGAAGAAGCAGGTGAGGCTGGAAATCTTGGGACCGTATGCCGATGCGACCAAGGGAGCAAGAAAAGATCCGGTGTGGGAAGAACTGGGGAAACTGGTATTCCAGTACTGCCAGAACAGCCGCAGTGTGATTGCCTTTGTGGAAGGGCGGCGGTATGCGGAGAAACTTTCGTACTATGTAAATCTTCTTGGCGGCGAGGGCTTTGCCAAAGTACATCACGGAAGTCTCTCTAAGGAACAGAGGGCGGAGACGGAGCTTAGCCTGCGCGACGGTAAACTGAGACTGTTATGTGCTACATCTTCCATGGAACTGGGGATTGATGTGGGGGAAATCGATCAGGTACTGCAGGTAGGGTGTCCGCGCACGATTTCAGGAACGATGCAGAGACTAGGACGGGCAGGACATAATCCGGGCAGAGTCAGCGTAATGTATCTTTTCCCAAGAACGGCGGCAGAATGTGTGTCCTGCGGGATGACGGCGTCTCTTGCAAGGCAGGGCGGTGTAGAACATGTTAAACCGCCGACGGGCTGTCTGGACGTATTGGCGCAGCACTTGGTTTCTATGGCAGCCTTCAAAAGTTATGAGTTGTCTGAGGTGATGGAGATTTTGCCGAGGGCATGGCCTTTCAGATACGTTACCAAAGAGGATGTGAAGTCGGTTCTTTCCATGCTGGCGGGAGATTATGAACATGATAGAGATATCCCTGTCCGCCCAAGGATTTTGTACGACCGAATTCATGAAAAGGTGGAAGGAGACGGATACAGCAGGATGCTAGCGGTGTCGGCGGGCGGCACAATCCCCGATAAGGGATTATATTCCGTGAAAACGCAGGAGGGGGTAACGCTTGGGGAAGTGGACGAGGAGTTTGTTTACGAAACCCAGAAGGGCGACCGATTTATTCTTGGATCCTTCGCGTGGCGGGTTGTGAATATCAGCCGTGATACCGTGACGGTGATACAGGCGCAGATGGAGGGTGCAAGGCTTCCTTTCTGGCATGGAGAAATTAAAGGAAGGGATAAGAGAACAGGAGAAGCGTTCGGCAGAATACTCTATGCACTGCAAAAAGCGTATGAGGAGGCAAAACTGCCGGAAGCCTTGAGAGAACTCGGACTGGACGAATCGGCGGAAAAGATGGCTTCGGGTTATCTGGAGCGGCAGATTAAGGCGGCGGGAAGCCTGCCGGATCACAAGACGATTGTTGTGGAGCATTTCAAGGACACTGTGGGAAACAGTCAGGTGATGGTCCATTCGATATTCGGCAGACGCGTCAATGCGCCGTTATCGCTTCTTGCGGCGCAGACGATAAGAGAGCTTACCGACGCTGAAATCGGCAGTGTGGATGAGGAGGACGGTTTTCTTCTGTATTCATACGGCAACCAGAGTCTTCCCGAAGGCATTTTACAACAGATTGACGTAGAAGGCTGCGTACGAAAACTGGAGATACTTCTTCCGGCAACGCCGCTTTTTAATATGGCATTCCGCTATAACAGCGGACGGGCGCTGATGATGGGAGTCCGCAGGAACGGACGCTTACCGCTTTGGATGCAGCGGCTTAAGAGCGCTGAAATGTTAGAGCAGGTAGTGCAGGAACAGGAGCACCCGTTGATGCGGGAGACAAGGCGGGAGTGTCTGCAGGAATTGTGGGATATCAAAGGCGTGCAGGAACTGTTACAGGATATTCGGAGCGGGGCGGTAGCGGTCAGAGAAATATATTCGGATATTCCGTCACCCATGTCGCTCCCGCTGCAATGGAGTCAGGAAGCGGCAGTGATGTATGATTATGCGCCTACGCCGAGAGGCATTCACGGAGCGGTGGAAGAAGCGCTGAAAAAGGAAAAAAACCTTGTGCAGCCAGGCAGTGCAGAATTGCAGGCAGTACAGGAACGCGGCAGATTGCCACAGGATGAGAAACAGCTCCATTCGCTCCTTATGACGGAGGGAGATCTGGCGGCCGGGGACATGGATATTCCGGTGGAATGGCTGGACAGGCTTGCCAGAGACGGCAGGGTTCTCTATCTGGAACAGGGGTTGTGGATTGCAGCAGAGCAGGAAGAAGAATATACGGCTGCATTTGGCGCGGAAGCAGTGTACGGTCCGCAGAGTACTACAAAAGAGGCGGAACGGCCGGCAGCAGTCGGACAGGAGACAAGGGAAAAGCCGGGCAGGGAGGAGCGTCTGCATATCGTGCGGCGTATGCTTCGTTACAGAGGAGCGGCGGACGCGGCACAGACAGCGGCTCGCTACGGTTTATCGGAGCAGGCGGCGGGGGAGATTCTGGAACAGTTATGTTGTCAGGACGAGGCGGTTTTGCAGGATGGCAGGTATTATCATGGTAAATTGTACAGCCGTGCCCGGCTTCGTACGCTGAAGAACAGACGGGAAGAAATACAGACGTCTCCGGCGGTAAATTATGCGTCGCTGATGCTTATGGCGACACAGTCAGGCGCTCCGGCGGAAGAATGTCTGCAAAATACATTGCGGCAGTATGCGGGAATGAGTTTTCCGGCGGCATATTGGGAGAAGATTATCCTGCCTCGGCGGATAAGAAATTATAAGGAATCGGCGTTAGACAGTTTCCTTGCAAAAGGTGAATTGTTCTGGCATATGAAAGACAAGGGTGAAATATGTTTTGATTTTCAGGCAGATATTGTATGGGAGCAGGATATGAGCAGTTTGCCGGAGAGCGGAGCGGACAAGCAGACCCCGGTATTCGGATGCAGGATGGCGGCAGAAGAACTCACGGAAAAAGAATGTACCGTGTACGCAGCAATTGCAAAGCGCGGAGCATGTTTTATGCAGTCGTTAAACAGTCTGTTTCCCGGAGAGTCGCCCTACGATACGCTTTTATCGCTTCTGGAAAAGGGACTGCTCTATGCGGACAGTTATCTCCCGGTGCGTCAATGGATTGACAGAGAAAAGACGAAGAAAGCGGCTGCCAGACAGCGGGTGAACATGCGGGTGAAAGCGTTACAGACGGGCAGATGGGATATCGTCAGACCGACAAGGGAGAAAACCATTGAAGAAAAACTGGAAGCCTGTTTTGATTATAGCCCGGTTCTTTGCAGACAGACCGTTACAGCGTGCGGGTTTTCATGGCAGGAAGCGTTGTCGGTACTGCGCATCTGGGAATATACCGGTCAGGCAAGAAGAGGATATTTTGTGAAAGAATTGTCCGGTGTCCAGTTTATCCGAGGGAAAGATTATGCGAGTGTGGTGCGAAGTCTTCAGGAGCCGGAACAGAAGATCATATGGATGAATGCCGTAGATCCGGCGCAGTGCTGGGGAAGGATATTGCCGCATGGGGAGGGCAGAAATTTCGTGTGTGTGCCCGGAACAGTAGTCGCATGTATAGGAGGCGCTCCCGTGGCGGTGATGGAGCGGCAGGGAAAAGTATTTCGTGTCATGGATGCCGATTTGCAGGGAAATAGGATGGAAGAGTGTCTGCGTGTTTTTATAGAGGAATTTAAGCGTGGCAGCATTTTTCCGGCAGTAAAACGGATTGTTGTAAAGGACTATCCGGATACGGCAAAAGAAGCGTTTGCACAGGCGGGATTTATGAAAGAAATGCAGGACTATGTGCTGTACCGTTAAACGGCTTTAATTGTAACAGTTCAGTCTTCAATATCAGTTGCTTTATTCGAACGCGGCTGATATCGCCGGTAATGACGGAAACGGCAATTATATATTTATCTCTGATTGGGTCGATTCTGATTTTCTGCGTAGGAATTAATTTAGTATGGGGGAAAATAATACGCGTGGCAAATATGCTGCCTGCCGTCGTTCTGGAGGTTCTGGCGGCATATCTTCCATGGAACTTTTGACAAAAGATAATTGAAATATAACTTCTCGGAATCTCAATGAATGAGATTCCAACCGAAAATTGACAACTGAATATCGTGCAGGAAAAGAAGTTT
>VSOA01000143.1 GCA_009774585.1 Lachnospiraceae bacterium | reverse complement strand
CCGTATTATTTTTGCAAAAGTTGCATCAAGCCCGCCTTCTCCTTTCCACCAGTTATCATTCATTTCATCCATTAACATATTGTCCAGCCACATACTTTTACTGGTATCAGAGCTTATGCCTGTAAGCTTTTTGACATGGATTACATATCTTCTCCAAAAATCTTCAAGCTGATTCTGTTTTTTTGACTTTGCAATACTTGCATCACTGTCAATATTCTGACGCATAAAAGCAAATATTCCATACATATTTTCTTTACGAAGAATATAATTGCTCTTAAGCTCCGTCAATTGTTTAATAATCATCAGTACCAAATCACGTTGCTGTTTAAATGTTCTATCTATAAGAAATATCTCTTCAAATTTATGCCAATCCTCTGTTAAATCCAACCAATATGCCTTATCCTCGCCGCAACGTTGTATAATATCGTCAATCGTAATGCCTTCTGTATCCTTATGCCTTTTGGTAATATATTCAATCAGAACCAATAAAATATCATAAATTGCTTCTTTGACAGACTTTTGAAACACCAGAAAAGGGCGAGAACATACTTTCAAATAAGAAATCACATACTCGAAAGCCTCGTCTTTATCTTCATTATTCTGATAACTTAATGTCATAATCTTTAACAAAATTTTAGCCGCATGGAATGTCTGATTGTCTCTGCCTAAATCATCTAAAATCTTTTTTATAACATGAGAACATAACAATCTACGGTACGCACGCTCTGCGTACCCTCCTTTTACTTTTTTTCTCTGTTTCTCGTCTGCATCTTCAACCGTAATCAAGCTGAATTTTTCGTTTCCAGTTTTCCAATAATCTGCAACAATGGCTGTTGAGGCTGTCTCATGTAAGCGCTCTGCTTCTTTTTGCAAATTACATAGGACACATGAATCACCATAGTTTCTGAGACTTGAAATTTCAAGCTGCAGAAATGTATAGAAAAATGTATCCAGTTCTGCCTTTGCATGTGAATTGACGTACTGCATTCTGGTCATCGGAGAATTTCTGTCAATCAACGTAAAAACACGGTCAAAGACTGTTATTTCTACATTTTCATATTGATGATTGTCTATCGATACAATAGATTCCATCAGGCTTTTTGCACGATAAAAAGTTCTTCCAGTCACTATGTTATCGTCTACAAACTGGAAGTTCAGTATTCTTTTTTCTCCCATATCATTCAATTGTCTGATATACTGTCTGATGTAAGAAAATTTCGCATGCACATTACTTCTGAAATCCTTATTGAAGTCAATTCGAATCACGGATGCCATTCCCTGAAACACAACGTCATTTACGATTTCAACAAATTTGCAATTGCTGTAATGCATCGGAGCAACAATGATGTTGTACTCATTCTCTTTGGTTGATATCTCATTCTTTTGCATCCATTGCTCTAATGATTCTTTTATCTTATCACTTTCTTTTGTCGCCAGTTTTTCTGTCTGAATATAATAGAGAAAATGTGTCTCGTTTCTTATAATATGACAATATAGTACACAACTTTTGAGTACTTGTAGTTTGTCCCCTTCCTCTTTGATTTTTTTCTCAATTACAGAATCTTCTATTTCTTTCCCACTCTCGCTCTGCACAATACCAAACGCCTGATTCGGAATGGTAGAAGCAGCGTTTACTTCTATTAATGGTCTTTCATGAAGCGGTTCATCCGGGAAACACATCTTACATTCAAGCGGTTCCTGATAGTCAGCCGAAACTGAAATAAAATATTTCGGATTAGGTTTCACTTTATAAACGCATTGTAATTCTTTATTCTTGCGACGTTTCCAGTATGCGCTGGACTTTTCCGGTCCTATCAATATCAATGCATAATTTCTGAGTATTCTTTTATCAGAAATCTTACCGTTTTCTTCACATAACTTACTTATAAGACGCTGATGTGTTTTTAAGGTAGAGTTAATAGGTACCACGATAATATAGTCCCTATCTTTCATGTGATTTTTTCTTTCTTTTTTTGCCTGTTCATCGTCTTCCTCTGCCCAGAATTTGTCTTCATAGCGTATACGATCCGTGTGCATGGCGTCCCGATGTTCTTCTTCCCTCTCTAACAAAATATAGTCCAATTCCAATTTATCATTTATTTTATGTAACGCATTCCGCAATGTTACAATCAACGTTTCAGAATAGCTGGCGTAACCGTATATAGTAATCTTCCGCTTTTTTGCAATATCTTTATATAAATCTTTTAGCATCAGAAATGCAAATCTTGATACGAAGTACTTGTTCCCAAAAAGAATCTCCCCTTCATAAAATGTATCAATATGTACAGTTGAGCCCAGACGCATATGTGTCGTTTCAATCTTACACCCAAATTCATCCTTCTGTATATTCTCTTCCAACACTTTGAGCGTATACTTTTCAAACAGGGTATCATCCTGCTCTTTGACCAGTACATCATAAGGAATATATTGACTGATCACTTTACTCCAATCAATTTCTATCATGTCATCTACATGCAGCGGATTATATCGGATTCCCTGCGTTCTGCTGATATATTGATTCAACGCATCCGTCATCCATGCATTCCCCAAAATGTACACCGTTTGTTCATTGTTTACAGCCATTACGGCAACCTGACTCATATCATCAGCAAAATAATGATACATTCCCGTTACATAAATTTGTTCAAATACATTTTTGATTTCCTGTGCAAACTCATCCGTACAATTATAGACTACAATATGCGGAATCGATTTTATTGCATAAGCTGCCTGTATAATCCCCTTTCCATACATCTCTGCGCAGTTTTTATCACAATTTTGCGCATTGATAGCCACAATACTCTTTTTACACATTTTGATATTATCTATAATTTCTACTTTAATTTGTTGTATCTGTTGGTCTTTGTTCTTTTGGTCAGCATTTTCATAAAACTCTGTGTCAACAGCAAATATCTGCGTTTCCAGTTTGATTAGTTCAGACACGTTCTGGACTATCCAATCGCTATATTCCTGACTTACTCTTCTTACCCCATATATATTCTCTTCTCTCATTAATGGCAATAAAATCTCATACGCCGTTCCCGGCATAGCATACTCACTCTCGACATTATCCAAACGATATACGTAATCATCGTCCTCCTGCTTTCGATAACCAGTATGGCTCTCAGCCCTGAAATAACCGTTACAGTCTTTTACTATTTTTTGGAAAATGCGCAGCCCCATATGCTTTCCCATATGCTGCTCTTCTGTATAATACTTCTGCCATGCTCTTGCATATTTACTTTCTCTCCCTAATATGCTCGCAAATAAATCCATTGGCTTAAGGCTCTTAAAGTCCTGTCTATACTCTGAATCTAAGTTTCCGCAAAAATGCTCTGCAATATTTTTCCCTATTTTATTGCCGGTAAAATCCCGTATTTTAACTTCAAAAAGTGAGTTCTCCAGCTTTGTCAATCCATATGCCGTGCTTAGATAGCTGCCTTTATCATCCGCATCATTCTTATGGATACGAATCGAAATGGTTCCCCATCCGGCGTCCGAATGAAATACTATATTTTCCATAAGCTGATGACAGGCATTTGCATACTGCTGCTGCAGATTAGCATAAGAGCTGAGCTCCTGCAAAGTAATATCACCCGCAAACTCCTTCATTGAATAAGCAAGTAGTGCCAACGCCAGCACATCCAGATTTGAAAATATCCTTTCTACCCTTGCAGGATCCAGTTTCTGCAGAACCGCTCTGTTCTGTAAAAGCAACATAATGATACCGCCCAATTCCCGCCATTCAATGTTCGATTTTAAGGTACTGTATGTTATTTTTTTGTCATAAATTACATCCTTTATTGTGCTGTTTCCCAACTGCTCTGCACATTTTTCTTTCAATTGTACTCTGTTTTTCTCATTTACTATCATCAAAGGAAGGAATCCGCCTGATTGAAGCATATTATTACTCTGCACCTTCTGAGGATGTATCTTTCCTTTGTCCTCATAACGGTAATATACATAGTTACCCAGCTCCATGTCTTGTATCGCCAAATATAAGTACTGTGATAACTTATAGTAAAACGTGCGGCTTCCTGCTATGTAACCATAAATTTTCACCGTACCGTACCCTGTCATCAAAAGAATCATTTCTTGATATTGAACGATTTCCGGCAAGTCCTTTTCATCAATCAGCAAAATAAAATGTGTCTTAAACCTGTCACTTAAATTTTTTATGCCCTCAGGATTGTTAATAATCCTCAGTTCTTCCTCTCCCCTCTCATTTATTTCAGAACAGACTGCGTTATGCTCCGTTCTGATATCCTCCAGCCAATTTCTATCTCCTATTTTTTCATCTACCTGTGCACGCCGAAACAGTATTCCGTTTGACTCTTCTTTGGTCAGTTCAATATGTTTCACTACCTTATCTATAAAATTTCCTGCTTTTGCAAAGTCTTCTCCGCACTTTACCGGCATTGTAAAAATAATATCATTTGTATAATTCATACTCTCTCATCCGTTCCTATTTTGTTTAAATAATGTTCATCTCACTTTTGCATTTAACTTCCCAAAACAACTCTGTCTATTCTAAATGAATAAGTTTACGCAAAACTGCTTATCCTTTTATCTTTATAGTACCATATCTTACTACAAAATACATCTCTATTTTCAATTGATAAAGATTATTTATTCGTATTTTCTTTCATCATATATACAATTATGCTATAATGAATTAGTTTTCACGCTACTTGCGTAATTCTTGATCTACATTCCAAAATTATAAACAAGAAAACGGACGCGAACTCACTTATGAATGATTTGAATGCTCTAAACGAATTAACTCACCCCAAAAAGCATATTGCAAAAGCACGTCTTTACGGTAAAAGATTATCTGAAATTGTCTTGACTATTCTAATATGTGCCGGTATTATGAATGTTCTGAATTATATCTATGTCAACGACTACGCTAACGATAGTTCTTCATGGGAACGGGCAGTCATGAAGGAATTTTATTCGCAAGAAGAAAATATCGACTATCTCTATATTGGCAGTTCCCACATATATATGGATATCATCCCTGCAAAGCTGGATGAGATAAATGGCAGAAATAATTTTAATCTGTCAACTTCTGCACAGCCTATGATGGCTTCTTATTATTTATTGAAAGAAGCTCTTAAGTATCATAGTCCGAAGCATGTTTATCTTGAAATGTACTATATGATTCCTTGTGTTTATGGGGATCTGGATAATGCTGAAGTAGTCACCAGACACTGGGAGACTCTCTATCAAATGCCTCTGTCGCTGAATAAGCTTGATTATAAATGCCATTTGGCAAATAAGAAATTTGGCATGATGACTTTTTTCCCAATCAGACAGTATTCGGAGCACTTGTTTGACACAGCCTATATCAAGGTGAGCCTTGAACAGAAACAGACAGACTATTACAGAAATTACATTCATATCTGGGATGAACGGGCTCCTCTCTTTGAGAAAGGTTTCTGTACAACATTAGATTATGTGGAACCCGGTACATTTGAAGGTAATAGCAGCGCAATTCCGACTCCTATCTTTGATAGCAGTTCAGAGAAGTATTTCAATGCTATCATTGATTTATGCCGCAAAGAAAACATCTCTCTTACACTGTTCACGTCCCCGATGCCGGACTTTCGCGTTCGCTGTATAGGAAATTACGACCAGTATGTCGCCTGCATCAACGAACTTGCCGAAAAGAACGGACTTCGTTATTATGATTTCAACTTGTGCAGCCCTAAATACCTTGATTTACAAGACGATACCTGCTTTGTCGATCACAACCATTTAAATTACAAAGGCGCACAGCTTTACACAGACGTCCTCGGCGAAGTGCTGCTTGATGAACTGGAAGGAAGACCGATACCGGAAGATATGTTCTATGATTCCTATGAAGAGAAGATGCTCCAGATAGACAAGCGTATCTTCGGTCTGGATATTCAGGCAGACACAACGCAGGAAGAGAAAACATACATGATATACTCTATAGATAATCTGACCGAAGCGGAAGCCGAATTCCGTATCACCAAAATGTGTGAAGACGCCTCACAGCCTGTCGTCATACAGGAATGGAGCACGCACAACTGCGTCACATTCCCTGATTCAGAAACCGGCCTCTTTATCGTAGAAGCACGCCCGACCGGAAGTGAGGAAGTAACCAACCGTGTAGAGACCGCCTATTAACGTAACCATGCGAGGAAATAGAAATGCTGTTTAATTCAACTGATTTTCTTATATTTTTTCCAATTGTAACCCTTATTTATTATGTGATTCCACACAAAGTCCGCTATCTGTGGCTGTTAGGATGCAGCTATTATTTCTATATGTGTTGGAACCCTAAATATATTGTGCTGCTTCTTTTTTCGACTGTAGTGACCTACCTAAGCGGTCTGATCATGGAATGGATCAAGCATTCCTCGCTCGATGCCTCACATAAAATCATTGGTAAAAAATGCTGCGTGGCAGGCAGCTTTATTCTGAATCTGTCATTACTTGGATTCTTCAAATACTTTGATTTATTTATGGGAACATTAAGCCATGCGCTGGGAATATTGCATATCCGCCTTACCGTTCCCTCTTTTGATTTACTGCTGCCGGTCGGAATATCTTTCTATACGTTTCAGGCGCTCAGCTATACGATGGATGTCTATCGGGACGAAATTTATGCCGAGAAGAATTTCTTTAAATATGCTCTATTTGTATCATTCTTTCCGCAGTTGGTCGCCGGTCCGATCGAGCGTTCCAAGAATCTGCTTGTCCAGATCAATGAGCGGCATCGTTTAAAATATGAAAATGTAAGGGACGGCTTGTTTCTGATCTTCTGGGGATATTTTCTGAAATTAGTGCTGGCTGACAGAATTGCGATCGTTGTCGATACGGTATATAATGCGCCTGCAACGTACGGCGGCTTCTATATTATCATCGCAACAATTTTATTTGCCTTTCAGATACTATGCGATTTTAACGGATATACTACGATTGCCCGAGGCGCCGCACAGATTATGGGCTTTCGCCTGATGGAAAACTTCAATGCGCCATACTTTGCCGACAATGTCGCCGGATTCTGGAGACGCTGGCACATTTCTCTGACAAGCTGGTTTAAAGACTATTTATACATTCCACTGGGCGGCAATCGCAAGGGAAAACTCCGCAAATATCTGAATATTATGATCGTCTTTACCGTAAGCGGCTTGTGGCACGGCGCTTCCTTTGCATTCGTCTTATGGGGCGGGCTGAACGGACTGTATCAGGTCGTCGGAGAAATACTAAAACCTGCAAGGGATTATATTGTTAATAAACTCCATATCTGCCGTGAGACTTTCAGCCACCATATCCTGAAAGTCGTATCAACCTTCGCCCTTGTAGATTTTGCATGGCTGTTCTTCCGCGCCGGAAGCCTTGGTAAGTCCAAAGAAATTCTGATAAACATGCTCCGTTTTAATCCGGAAATCTTAGTTGACGGGTCCCTCTACACGCTAGGAATTGGTCAGAGTGAATTTCACTTTCTCCTTATTGCGCTCATGGTACTGGCAGCGGCGGATTATCTGAAATACAAACGGATTGACGTTCTTAGCAAATTACAGCAGCAGAATTTATGGTTCCGCTCGCTGGCGTTTGCGCTGCTCTTTAGCGCAGTCATCCTGTTTGGCGTCTTTGGTCCGGAATATGAAGCGAGCCAGTTTATTTATTTCCAGTTCTAAGAGCAGGAAGAAGCGTATCTGTATCTAACGTGCGATGTACTTATACAAAATATTGTGTTTTTCCTTAAATTATACGCTATATATTGACAATTATTTCGGTATATTCTATACTAAAGCTTAATTATAGGAGAATGCCGATAATGACAAAAGAAAATATTATTTTATATGCCAGATTGTTAAGAAACATCTTTGAAACTACAGACGCAATGGAGATTGCCCGTCAGCTACAGTATGAAGTACGCTTTGTTGACGCAGATATCCGTTCTATCAAAGCAAATACATATAGGTATGAAGATGGAAGCAAAGCGATTTTTATAAACAAACGATATGATAATATTTCCAGAAATGTCTTGTGCGCCCATGAACTTGGGCACGCGGTTTTTAATCATGAACACAAACACAATTACAAAGGCAAAAACTTAAAAAATGAATATGATGTAAATCTTTTTGCCGTTGCTTTGTTATTTGACGATTCCTTTAATATCCCTCTTGTGAAAATGAGTAATTACGCTCTGCAGAGTATACTGGATAAAAATATCAATCCCCCTCTATAGAGGGGGATTATGCTATAAAGCTTAATTTGATATTTATGATGCTGCCTGCTCCAAAGTTATCACTTCTTTGATTCTACGCATTACTACAACATCTCTTACATTATATTCCCTACACATTTGAGCAATAAGCTTTAATCTCTTATTTGAAGAAATATTCATATAGTCATTCTTTTCCAAAAAAGCTGATACCTTTTCCCGCGGCATAATCATTGCTGCTGCTAAATAATCCGCCCTTTGTTCGCGCTTGTCCTTATCTTTTCCTTCCGGACGTGCCTGCGGAATGGGATCTCCATAAATCAAATGGGCACATTCATGCGCAAAACAAAACCATTGTTCCTGATCATTTAGCCCTTCTTTCATGATTACTACCTTTTTCCCATTTTTCATAGATAACTCTGCATTATTCTGAATTGTATTAGAATATCCGCCTATCTCAACATCAAGTTTTTGTGCTACATCCCGGACAATATTCCCATTAATATCAATATCATTATTACTCATAAAATTATTTAGTATTTCTTCGCTCTCTTTCATCTCATCTAAGCCAATATCAAATTTTAATTGAGAAGAATAATGCTCATTGTATATATCTCTTCCACAAATACATACAAACACAATTGCTGCTAAAAAGCAGATGATAACTATTGATAAATAAAACTGAATGCTCACCCTTCTTCACCTCCGTTTTATACAACAATCTTTTGTTTTGCTAATTTGATCAGAACACAGTTCGCCGCATCCATGATTGCTATCACATTACTGGCGACATATGCCAGCAGAAAAACATCCTTTCTGATAATCATCCGCGGAATCAACGCTGCAAATATTACCACTAAACAATATATTGCAACACATATCAAGCATAATATCATAATGAATAGCTTCCTATTACGCTCACTTCCGTCTTTTTGTTCCCATCTATTAATTGCATCATAGATACACCCCAATGCACTTATCAAAATTGTAATATAGCAATAAGTTACGTTCATCACATCCGCATTGCCCAACGCAATTAATGAAGCTGATGTAATTATAATAGGCAGTACTATATAGAGTACAAAGTACAAACAACCATCATATATTTTCTCCTGAAAAATATTACCCTCAAAAATATTATTTCTTATCCACTTTTTAAAGGAATTTTCTTTTGTTTCTTTCCGCTTTGTCTTCTGTACTTTCATAATATATTCCTTTTTATTATACCACATGTTATTTTATTAATCCATTTATTTGTTGTCTAGCACAAGTA
>VSOA01000142.1 GCA_009774585.1 Lachnospiraceae bacterium | reverse complement strand
GACTTTCTCTTTTTATCTTCTGCTCCATATTTCCTCTGTTTTTCCCTATAAATCGCTTTAAAACAAACGCCTTTTACTCTTCTATAACCATATTTTCCAATGCAAATTCAAGACAAAGCTGCATAATCTCGTTACGTGTTCTTCCAGTCTCCTTGGCAACTCGGTCTATCTCCACCAGCATGTCAATGGGCAGCCGCATAGAAATAACTTTGGATTCACTTGTATATTTCTGTGGGTGGATAATTAGTTTCTTATCTTCCAAAAATATGTACCTCCATTTTGTGAATACTATTATAATACAAATGTATTCTTGCGTCAACAGTACTGCCTGTGCAGTTGCCCGTTCCTGTACCCGTCACTTTCGTTAACTTTCATAAATAAAAATCCTTCAAAGCACCGGCTTATACGATACGCCGTCTGCTTTAAAGGATTTCTCATTTTCGAATAATCTTCTTAAAATACGCGTTATATATTTTTCAAATCCACTCCAATCGGTTCACAAACCCGACTCTCTCTTCTCCGCTTCGAATTCTGCCAATCTCATAGCAGTCATAGAACTTTGAGATATGGCGAATAACTGATGGCGCATCTTTTTGATCCACTACGATATTCATCCCGATGCCGCAGTTAAAAGTATGCAGCATCTCTTCATCACTAATCTTTCCGCTGCTCTTGATATATTTAAAAATAGGAAGCAGACGTATTTTGGACAAGTCAATCTGTGCCGTCAATCCTTCCTGTATCACTCTTCCCAGATTTCCTTCTATTCCTCCACCCGTAATATGCGCCATACCGTGTAAGATACCTTGTCCAAATAAATCTTTCACGGCTTTATAATACGGTGTATGCGGCTTCATGATCTGTTCAATGAAAGTCATGCCATCAATTTTATCCAGCTTAATCTGAGGCGCCTTGTCCATCAGCATCCGCACAAGCGAATAGCCATTAGTGTGCAGTCCGTTAGACGCCACCGCCAGTACCACGTCACCTTCCTGAATCGCTGCACCGTCAACCACGTCTTTCTTCTCCACGATTCCCGCAATACTTGAAGTCAGAACATATACGCCCGCATCCACAACAAGTGGTTGAATGGAAGTCTCTCCGCCCACAAGCGCACAGTCATTTTCGCGACAGGCATCCGCAATCCCTTTGACAAGACTCTTAATCGTATCTTTCTCTGCATTTCCGCACACAATCGTATCTAAAACCGCAAGCGGTTTCGCGCCCATAACAATAATATCGTTCACAAGATGATTGATCATATCATGGCAGATAGATTCCGTGTAACCGTATTCCATGGCAAGCTTCTGTTTGGAACCCGGTTCTTCGGATTTTAAGACAAGCACCGGCTCCTTCATTGTTGGGAAATGAATATCATAGAGGGATGCAAAAGCTCCCATTTTGTTGAGCACTCTCTTATCCTCAGATTCTAAATGTTTTGCCATCTCTCTCTTAATCGTATCCGTGTAGGCAATATCCACACCCGCCTTACTGTATGAAAGACCGTCTTCAGACTTCTCATTTCCCGCAAGGATTTCATCCGTGGTCACACCGAGAGCCGTCGCTAAATCGCATAAAATCTCTACATTCGGATAGGCATTTCCCGTCTCCCACTTAGAAACTGACTGAAAAGAAATATTTAACTTCTCCGCTAACTGTTGCTGCGTCATCCCCGCTTCTTTTCTTTTGTTCATAATAAAGTTGCCGACTCTGATACTGTCCATCATAGTTTTCCTCCACAACCTTTATCTGCATGACACGGTTTATCTATTTCACTTTAAAGTATAATTGGAGATAGTTGTGGTATACAATAACCAAAATAAAGAACTTCCATATAAAATTCAACCGCCGGCTGAATCCGCTGTTTGTTTCGCAGCAAAATACCCCGCCGTAAAAGGCAGGGTACTCACTATCATTTCATTACAATCTCATCAATTTTATTCAATTCCTCTTCCGTGAAATGTACATTACCTACGATTCCGCAATTGTCAATAATCTGCTGCGGTCTGGACGCCCCGATCAGCACGCTCGTCACATCGCCATCCTTCATAATCCAGCTTAATGCCATCTGTGCCAGACTCTGCCCTCTCTGCCGAGCAATTTCATTTAACGCCTTAACCTGATCAATTCTGTCCGCCACCTGATTTTCGTGAAGAAATCTTCCATCCGTACAAACACGGCTGTCCTTCGGAATACCATTCAAATAACGATCTGTCAAAAGCCCTTGCGCCAGCGGGCTAAAAGCGATAATGCCCTTCCCCTCTTTAACTGCCGCTTTCTTCAACCCGTTTTTTTCAATTGTTCTGTCGAAGATAGAATAACAGTTTTGATTGATAATAAATGGACAATGTAAATCCTCCAGTATTTCCGACGCCTTTTTCATTGTTTCTCCGTCGTAATTTGACAAACCGGCATACAGTGCCTTACCGCTTTTTACCGCGCTGTCCAAGGCTCCCATTGTCTCTTCCAGCGGTGTTTCCGGGTCCATCCTGTGGTGATAGAAAATATCCACGTATTCAACACCCATTCTTTTTAAGCTTTGATCTAGACTTGCCAGCAGATATTTCCTGCTTCCATAATTTCCGTAAGGACCTTCCCACATGTCATACCCGGCCTTTGTACTGAGAATCAGTTCATCCCGATATGCATACATTTCCTCTTTAAATATTCTGCCCAAATTTCTCTCGGCGCTTCCCGGCTCCGGTCCGTAATTATTCGCTAAATCAAAGTGTGTGATTCCCATATCAAAAGCCGTAAAGCACATTGCTTTCATATTTTCGTAGTCCCCATTAGAGCCAAAATTATGCCACAAACCGAGCGACAGCGTGGGAAGCTTCAATCCGCTCTTACCTGTTCTGTTATATGACATCCTCTCGTAACGTTTTTCCTCTGCTTTATATGACATATTATACTATGTGCCGCTGCACATTCTACCTCCCTGTCCACTATTATTTTATTTCATTATAATTCTATCTTTTTCATCTTACTGCATTCCGTTTTGCGTGTCTACGGGCATATGTTGAATTTATAAATCATTAACTTCTTTTGCTTTGTATTACGACCTTCACTCCCTTGAAATGTATCCTGAATTGTATCTCTTATATAATTATTGCAAAATAATAATTATTTATTGTAATTCGATAAATTTTTATTGACTTTCATTTTTAAGCATGCTACAGTATGCTTAAAAAGAACGATTGACCGCATCAGGAGGACACTGATCTATGAAAGACAAACTGGCTCTGTTTACCAAATATTTACTGGACTTTATGTTCTATTCCGGAATCGCTGTAATCGCAACGCTTCCCATAAGCTTTAAATTCTACGGTAGATATAATACTTACTTTAGGGAAAATTACTACTCCCTGTGTGTAATTTTTATTTTATCGGGAATTTTTGCGATCCTGATTATACATCAGCTTCGTAAAATGTTTAAAACAGTTATCAATGACGACTGCTTTATCAGAGAGAACGTCGTAAGCCTTGAGAAAATGAGCACTTTCAGCTTTTTTATCGCTGTCATCACCGCATGCCGCCTCTTTATCTATCTTACTCCGGCCGTTCTCATTATTATCTTGGTCTTTGTCATCGCAGGGCTGTTCAGCAAAGTGCTGGCAGGCGTCTTTGACAAGGCAGTCACTTACAAGCTGGAAAACGATCTGACGATCTGAGATACAGAATTACTACGATGCGACAATATATTACATTGAAATATATCGAGGAGGCTATTATGGCAATCATCATCAACTTAGATGTTATGATGGCGAAACGCAAGAAAGGACTGACCGAACTGGCAGGCGAAATCGACATTACCCTTGCGAATCTTTCCATCTTAAAAAATAACAAGGCAAAAGCAATCCGTCTCTCCACCCTGAATGAAATCTGCAAGGCGCTGGAATGTCAGCCGGGAGATCTTTTACAGTATACGGAAGACGAAGGCTTAGATGAGAACAGTTCCGGGAACGACGAAACGCCAGACACTCCCGAATAAGAAACCGAATATCTAAGACATGAAAGAATTGCGCATCTGCGTAAGAAAGGAGTTCACAATGGAACAAACAAACCAAAACGCAAATAATCCCTATTTGAATAACGCAAATAATGCAACCCCGCAGGTAAATTCACCTTATCCCGCACAGACAAGGGTCTACACGGCACAGAAAGAGGACACTGTATATACCAAAAGAATGAAAGAGCATTTCTCGTTCTTTGGCATAGGAAGTCTGCTCTATGCAATATTTTATACTTTTTGCCTGTATCGGAACGCTTCCGGGATCACCTACCCTTTTTTCGTCATCGGAACCCTTTGCTATTTCTTCTTCTTTATGCAAAAGTTAGGGGTTCCTTACAAAAAAGACAGCGTTTTTTATATCGTTAGTATCGTGCTTCTAGGTATTTCTAATTGTTTAACAGGCTCGCCACAATTACTTGCCATGAATAAATGCGGTATTTTCCTGCTCGCTTTTATCCTAATGATACACACTGTTTACCTTGACAAAAGCTGGAATTTTCCGAAATACTTCAGTGCACTAGCCCAGATGACAGGCATCATCTTTGTCTGCCTCTTCCGCCCTTTTGGTGACATGATTTCTTACTTTGATGCACGTAAAAAGAATAAAGATGGGAAAAAAAGCTACTTTCTTCCGGTGCTCATCGGTATCGTCATTGCCGTTCCGCTGCTCTTGTTTATGACGCTTCTCCTTGCCAGCGCCGATGCGGTATTTGCAAGTATCTTTTCCCGCCTGCTGGAATCCATAAACTTTAATACGATCTTCGGAACGGCATTCATGACAATTATGATATTTTTTGCCTCCTATGCTGTCATTGCCGCTTTTGGCATGAAAGAGGTAAAAGAAGATATAACCGATCATCGCACTTTAGAACCGATCATTGCCATTATCGTCACCGTAACGCTGTCTGCTATTTATCTCATTTTCAGCGTGATACAGATTCTGTATCTTTTTATTGGCAATATGAAGCTGCCGGATGGATATACTTACTCAAGTTATGCAAGGGAAGGCTTTTTCCAACTGCTTACTGTCTGTATCCTGAACCTGCTGATCGTACTGGTATGCCTATATCTATTCCGGGATAATACAGCACTGAAAGCCATCCTGACCGTCATCAGCGGATGTACTTTTATCATGATCTTGTCAAGCGCTTTGCGGATGCTTATGTACATTAACCGCTATAACCTTACATTTCTGCGTATATTTGTACTTTGGTCGCTGGCAGTCATCTTTCTCTTAATGGCAGGCGTAACGATTTCAATCTATATGAATAAGTTTCCGCTCTTTACTTACAGTATGATTGTTGTCACGGTATTCTATATCGGACTGTCCTTTTCGCACCCGGACTACTGGATTGCAAAATATAATTTGAGTCCACAGCATATAGAATATCTTGATGAATATGATACTCGCGACAGTCAGAAATATATAGCTAGGCTGTCTTCGGACGCCGCGCCGATCATACTCGATGAGAAATTAAATCCTTATCTGGCGGACTATTTTGCCGTCCTTGAAGACGAAGATGATATGAATGACGAGCTTCTATGGCTTAGTAGATACCATAACAAGATACAGCTTCTTTCGGAAGAAATGCATCTTAGAAACTTTAATTTTTCGTTGCATGCCGCTGAAAAATATCTCGTGCAGTAAAACGTGCCGTCAGACGCACTGCATCACAAGGGGTGTCGCAAAATCATCAAATTAGATGATTGAGCGACACCCTCGTTATCGTAAATAGCTTTAAATGCCTTTCTTCTGCTGTTCCTCTTTACCCTTCGAACTTTTAATACCCGAAATAATACCTGTGGCGAAAATTCCAAGAACTAATACAATAATCACACTGCCCCATATCTTAGAACGTCGTGCCTCTGTGCGGTATCTGTCTACCGTTTCCACGACAAGTTTCGCTTCCTGCTCCGTTCTCGCCATCTCCTCATCAAGCGCTGTCACATCTATTTCCTGCGCGCTAAGAACCGTTTGCGGAACATATCCTTCCTTGTCCTGATAAACTACTCGATACCAGCCGTCCGGTGTCTTTCCCGTGACAAAAACAGAATCACCTTTTTGATACGACCTGATTACTTCCGCACCATCCTCCGGCGCCGTCTTCATATCAACATCTTCTTGCGCCGTCATAAGCTGGCTCATCTCGGATATATCTGAACTATCTTCTGTTTGCGCTGCATTCTCCTCCGATAATTGTACTGCTGCAGCATCTTCGACGGCTTTTACAGACTGCATAGTTCCTGCCGGATGCAATAAGCATATTCCTAATATTGCCAATATTCCTGTTACTCTTAATTGTTTTTTCATGATGATATCCTTTCTTCTAATTAATAAAATATTTCTTTGCTTAATCGGGCGACGATTTTTTATAGTTGGATTTCCTGCACCTTCAGTTTCAAATCCGATATTTTGATGCCGACACTCTCCATCTGTTCCCTCTCCTCCTTATAAAAACAAGCCGTCGCAAGCAGATAGAAATAACAGACAATATTATGTATTCCCGGATTCCAAAATAAAAGCTGAATTAGGAAAATGCCGGAAATCAAAATGAGAATTGCCGTAACCGGCTTGTCCGATGCATAATTTCTATGCATTCTACCCGTAAACAACACTATAGAGACAATCAAAAATATTCCCGGAAGCACTCCTATTGTCCGAAAACATTGCAAGATGCCGCTCTCATTTCTTCCCACGGCTTCCGCCAACGGAACGGCAAAAGATTTGACCATATCATATGATATACCTTCCGGCAAAGCTGCCCAGTCACCACCCAGAATAACGACCATAAAGACCAATATTACTGTCGTTAACACAAACCGGTACGCCTTCTGCATCTTCCGGAGAACCAGTCTTTCTAAATCCATTCCCTCCGGAATCCTATCCCAATAATGGAAGAAGACAAGACCTCCTGCTGCCACCAGCAAATCTATATATACGCTGTGCGCTAACGAATAGGATTGTCCCAATTGGATGATCTGTGTATATTCTGCAAGGAGACTCATATTACTCAGCATAAACAGATACATAAAAAATAACTGCATAATTCTTTTTACTAATATCGCAGTCGGTCGAAGCACGACCGGAACCGCCAAAAAGTAAATGCCCATCAACCATAGACTGATTATATTGTGATTGAGGAATAATACCAAAAAACTGATACCTGACACCATCAGGTAAAAAACAGAACGCATTTTATCCCGGCATACACAATAGGCATATACGGAAACCATAGCAGTCAGAAGAAAATACGATGAAACTTGTGCGGAATCTGCAAAAAAAGCTTCCATCAGGTTACTTCTCCATCCTTCTTCTATCCTCCCAACCAGATAAATCCCTGCAACCAATAAACCGCTGTAAGACAGTAAATCCAAATAAAACATTTTAAACTCTATGCCCGAAGAAACTAACAGACAGATTACCGCAAGCGCTATCATTTCCGCATTCCATGAAAAATCAATCCAACCCTCTTCTGAAGTGTCAAAAAGCTTCACAATAACCGAAAATATTGCATATAAAATAGCTGCTATTGCCGCCGTGTCCGTCATATACCTGACTGTCGGAAATACCGTATCTTCCCTGCCCGCATAAATAATCCTGCAAATCAGCCAAACAGACGCTATCACTAATAGCAGCAAGCTGTATAACGGAAATCCGACAATTTCTACTTTTACTACGGATAACATAGATAAAACCAATAAAGCGCAGACGCATTTATCTGCCAGCCATGTATAGGTGATTTCTGTTCGCATTTTGGAACTCCTTTCAGAAGTTTAGCCTTCTTTTATTTCAATCTTACTGCACAAAAAAATCCGACACAAAGTATATCCACGTTGCACTCCATCAGCACAATTTCATACTTCATATCAGATTTTTAAACATAAAACGATTCGATCTACACCTATGGTTTATTGCTTTTTACCAATACAATTCTATCTTTTTCTCCGCTTCCTCTTCACTTATTTCATACTGTTCCATCAATTGTTGCTTTACAACTTTAGGGGACTGGGCAACAGCTTTAAAAGCTTTTACCATTTTTTCAATTCCTGCCTCTAAGCCTTTCTCTACACCCTCTGCCTTGCCTTCTGCCTTGCCTTCTGCCTTGCCTTCTGCTTTGCCTTCTGCTTTGCCTTCTGCTTTGCCTTTCTCCCTATATTCTTCTCTTGCTTCTCTCCGTATCGCCTGCACATCCCATGCTTCAAAATTTGCTAATAATTCTCCCATCTTCTTCTCCTTAATCTGCCCGGTAAACCGCAGTACTTCTTCATCTGGTACATTCAGCTTAGCAAGCAGAATTTCTACAACCTGCGCAACAATACCCAACAAATACTCAGATGAATTCCCGGTAGCTTCTCTCAAATATTCTTCGCTGATTCCTTGCTCAAGTTCTGTATAATCAGCCGCATTCTTTAGTTTATCTATCAGCATTATGATGGAAAGCTCCTCTTTCCTCTTTAACAATTCTTCATTACTATAGTTATTTAGCTGCATCAAGATACACTGATAGTCCGGAATATACTTCGCAAACATGTCACTAAAAAGAACCCTTTCCCGCAGTCTGGTTCCCGCAGTCCAACCGTCTGCTCCATCATAAAAGATAATCGGCAGAATCGGTGGATACTTAAATTCTTTTGTCCTGCTGATTCCTTTATGCTGCCTCTCCATCTCCTTTTCATAGTCCTCCCATATAAAGACCATGTATCGAAGTATCTGCATAACTACATTATAATCTACTACGGACTTATGTTCAATAAGAGATATAAGAAAAAACGATTCATCATTTATTTTTGTCCGAACTTTTTTCACAATATCCGAATTTCTCTCCTCCGTAAACATATGTACAAAACGTTCTGTCACATCCTCTATGTCCTCTGGCTGCACATCCTTCAAGATGGGAATATCCACATATCCTTTCAAAAATTGGGAACATAAAACGGGGTCTTCAAAGATAATCTTGCTGGAACTGTCTTTTACCTTACTGCTATGAAGTTTCTCTGCCATTTGCATACCTTCCTTTCCGTTATGGTACACAAATCGCCTATGGGGACAGGCTTCTTCGCATCCCATACTTTCCTATTAAATTGTTTTTTTGGGATACTTGCCTGAAATGTTAAATTAAGCATGGCTCCTCATTGATATAACCGAAAACTGTATCATAGAAGTTGATACGATATTTTCTTAACTATCACTATATCAAAAAGGTACCTGCTCTGCAAGGAAAAATCCTGATATAAAATATGAAATTGTCAAGGTACAGCGTTTAACTTTCTTCCCTCCGCTATCCACACAAAATACTTAAATCAATTAGCCAGCATCGATTTCAAAATGAGAAAAGAACTTATATTTATGCCAGAACAATTTCTGAGTAATACATGAGCACATATATTGTACTAAATATTAATGTCGGCAATACCATCCTTTTAACCATCTTGGAGTAAAAAACCAAAATATATTTACTAATAAAAATAATATTACTATCATTTCCCTGATTATACAGTCTTGTATAGTTATTCCAAGGGAAACACTGATTAATTCAAGTATTTTCAGATAATGTATGATAAAATGTAAGTATCAAACAAAAGGTGGTACGCC
>VSOA01000141.1 GCA_009774585.1 Lachnospiraceae bacterium | reverse complement strand
TCCTGAATATCGGCCAGGAAATCGAAGCAAAGATTGTTGATTTCAATGAAGTGGATAAGAAAATCAGCCTGAGCATAAAGGCTATGTTTGCACCGGAAGCGGAAGAAAAGAAAGAAGATGACGATGCAGACGTTGCTTCGGTAGATATTGAAGCGATGATAGCGAATGAATCTGATGAAGAAGTGTAAGAAAACAAAATAAGAAATATAAAATAAGATAATTAACAGGCGGTGAAGATTATGGCATATGATTATGAGTATTTCAAAAAAGCGATTTATGATTTGACGAAGATTGATTTGAATGCTTATAAAGAGAAGCAGATGAAACGTCGAATTGATACGCTGATTGCAAAAAATAAGGTTGTTGGATATGACAAATATGTAGCGGCTTTAAAATCAGATCGTAACATGTTTGAAGAGTTTGTAAATTATCTGACGATCAACGTATCTGAATTTTATCGTAATCCTGATCAGTGGAAGCTGTTAGATCAGGAAATTTTTCCTGACTTGATCAAGCGTTACGGTAATAACCTTAAGATTTGGAGCGCAGCATGTTCTACGGGTGACGAGCCTTATTCTCTCGTTATGGCGCTTTCCAGACATTTGTCGCTGAATCAGATTAGGATTTATGCGACAGACTTGGATAAACAGGTTATTGCGAAAGCAAAGGCGGGATTGTACTCAGAGAAGAGCGTCGCCGGTGTTCCGGATGATTTGAAGAAGAAATTCTTTACAAAAATCGGACCGTCTTATCAGATTTCTGATGAAGTGAAGGCAAGGGTAGAATTTAAGGAGCACAATTTATTGAAGGATACATATCCGACGGATTATCATTTGATTGTATGCCGTAATGTGCTGATTTACTTTACCGAGGAGGCGAAAGATGAAGTATTCCGTAAGTTCCAGAAGAGCTTGAGACCGGGCGGGTACTTATTCATCGGAAGCACGGAGCAGATCATCAATCATAAAGAAGTTGGATTTGAAAGAAAGAATTCGTTCTTCTATCAAAGACCGATGTAGACCCATATAGGAACATAAAAATTGTAGGGACACTTCATACGGAGTGTCCCTTTATTACATTATAGAAAAATGCTCAATATGAGTAACCGGTTCATAATTAGTATGTTTTTGCCATTTTGCCAAGAAGATACTGAGCGTATCGCGAGAACAATTCTCTGTCTTTCTTTATGTCGTCGGTCAATTCAAAAAACAAATCTTTGCTCTTATAATCTCTTTTGAAAAAAGGCTCCTTGAAGATATCCCACTGCGGAAGGTAGGTAGAATATTTGCGAGTGTAGCATGTAGCGGCGGATGCCTGTGTGCGATGTTCTTTATCTACGAAGGAAGAAACTGATTTGTGGAGTGCAACATCCTCTTTCGGAAGATAATAATAATCTTTATAATTGGAATAGAAATATTTCATTTCTTCTTCGTAGACGGGAACTTTCAGGATGCCTTCGCCTGCTTCACCGCTGAAATAGCATCCGTTTGAGAGATTGGCAATCGTGAGCGGAAGCGGCGTCGGAAGCTCTAATTTCATCAAAAGTTCCTGTTTGTCATGTCCGTGGTAATCGACATAACGGTTGGACTGTACCTTTTTAGCCTTGAGGGGGCAGTTGAAAAGGTCGTAAAAGGCGAGAAGCGGTAAAATCTGCAGCATCCCTTTCATATCGTCGCTATTGTGAAGAAGCAGAAAACGGCAGACTTCTTCAGTAGGATTCTTTACATAGTCGTGGTAGATACCAATTAATTCTCCGCCGTTATAGACGTCTTCCCGATCGATACCCAGCAGTTCCTCTAAAGTTTTTTGCTTGCAGTTAGGCGTGTGCAGGAAGAATTTATATGGGGATATCCGCTTGTAGATATCGATTCCCTCAAAGTCGTCAAAGCGATAGGGCAGCTTATGCATCTCGCATTTCTGCAGTAAATACGGCAGATCGAAATTATTGCCGTTAAAATGGATTAAATGTGTGAAATCTGCAGCGAAAGGAAAGAAATCTTTAAGGATAGCCTTCTCATCGTCATAATTTGTGGCAAACCACTGTTTAATATGCCAGCAGCCGGAATAATAGTACGCGGCGCCGATTAAATACAGAGAGGAACTTTTCGCTGTGAAACCGGTAGTCTCAATGTCAATAAACAGCAGTTTATCGAGGGGAGCAATCCTCTCCAAAGGGTATTGTATCGTAAAATTTTCTAGGGTTTGATTAATCGTTCGCATAATGTTCTCCTACTACAAATAACTTAGGTATATACTAACATATTTTTTGAAATAACAGTAGTTTTTTTCGTCGAATAATAGTATATTTATAGAGTAAGCTTTTACAGATGAAAATTATTCCCGGATATTGCCTCAGACAGTATGTTATTAAGCAGTCGTGCGGCATATTCGGGAATCGAATGATACTATATGGAAAGAGGGGCAAAGAATGGCAAAACGAACATTTCAGGGCGGCATACATCCTTATGACGGTAAAGAATTGTCCAAGGATAAGCCAATCAAAGCGGTGCTGCCAAAAGGGGATCTGGTATACCCGTTATCGCAGCATATCGGAGCGCCTGCGAAACCGATTGTGGCAAAGGGTGACCATGTGCTGACCGGACAGAAAATTGCTGAGGCGGGAGGATTTGTTTCGGCACCTATTTATGCAACTGTATCGGGGACGGTGAAGTCGATTGAACCAAGAAGGGTAGTCACTGGAGATAATGTGATGAGCATTATCATTGAGAATGACGGTTTGTATGAGGAAGTCGAATATCCGAAGGTAAAACCGCTGGAGGAGATGACCAGAGAGGAGATTATTGAACGGATTAAAGAGGCTGGTATTGTTGGTATGGGAGGGGCCGGTTTTCCGACCTATATCAAGTTGTCGCCCAAGGAGCCGGAGAAGATTGAGTATGTAATCGCAAACTGCGCGGAGTGTGAGCCCTATCTTACATCTGATTACAGAAGGATGCTGGAAGAGCCGGAGAAGCTTATTAAAGGCTTAAAAGTTTCTTTGCAACTTTTTGAGAATGCAAGGGGTATACTGGCGGTGGAAGATAATAAACCGGATTGCGTAGAGTTGTTGAAAAATCTCACCAAAGATGAACCTCGCATCAGTGTTAAGGCATTGAAGACCAAATACCCGCAGGGAGCGGAACGGCAGATTATCTATGCGACGACAGGAAGAGCAATTAATTCGTCGATGCTTCCGGCAGATGCGGGCTGTGTGGTCAATAATGTGGACACTGTCGTAGCGATCTATCATGCAATATATGAGGGCAAGCCGCTTATGAATCGTATTGTGACTGTTACAGGTGATGCGGTGGCGGATCCGCGAAATTTTATTGTGCGGATAGGAACCAATTATCATGAGCTGATTGAAGAAGCAGGCGGTTTTAAGAAGGAACCGGTGAAGATTGTTTCAGGCGGTCCGATGATGGGGTTCGGTATTTTTGATCTTGATGTTCCGACTACCAAGACAGCATCGGCGCTTCTATGTCTGACTGAGGATGACGTGTCACGTATGGAACCGAGCGCATGTATCAAATGCGGAAGATGTGTTGAGGCTTGTCCGAGCCGTCTGGTGCCGAACAAACTGGCGGTTTACGCACAGAATTATGCAGAAGAAGAGTTTCTTGCGCTTGACGGCTTAGAATGTGTTGAGTGCGGTTGCTGCAGCTTTGTATGTCCTGCGAAACGCCCGCTGACACAATCAATTAAGTCCATGCGCAAGATTCAGCTTGCAAAGAAGAAAAAGTAGGAAGAAAGGAGTACATATAAAGATATGAGTGATTTAATGAAAGTATCATCCAATCCCCATGTCAGATCTAAAACAACCACGAGCAATATCATGCTGGCTGTAGTGATCGCCCTTCTTCCGGCAGCGGGATTCGGTATCTATAATTTTGGCTTGAAAGCGTTGATTACGATTGTGATTACCGTGGCGGCCACAGTGTTGACAGAATTTGTTTTTGAGAAAATATGCAAAAAGAAAGTAACGATTGGAGATTATTCCGCAGTGGTGACGGGGTTGCTGCTGGCGCTTAATCTTCCGGTATCCGCGCCATGGTGGATTGGCGTGGTAGGCGGCGTATTCGCGATTCTGGTAGTGAAAATGTTATTCGGAGGACTTGGTCAGAATTTCATGAATCCGGCGCTCGGTGCAAGATGTTTTCTGTTAATATCATTCACTTCCATTATGACGAATTTTGATTGCGACGCGTATACGGGAGCGACGCCGCTTGCTGATTTAAAGAATGGTGTTGACGTGAATATTCTTAACATGGTAATAGGAAGAACGGCAGGTACAATCGGTGAAACTTCTATGATCGCCATTGTAATCGGTGCATGTTTCTTGATTTTGATGGGGGTGATCGATTTGCGTATCCCCGGAAGTTACATAGTGAGTTTTGTGATTTTTATCAGTATATTCGGCGGACATGGGTTGGATGCAGCATATGTTTCTGCGCATTTGGCAGGCGGCGGTCTGATGCTTGGCGCGTTTTTTATGGCGACAGATTATGTGACCAGACCGATTACGAAGAACGGGCAGTATCTTTTCGGCGTTTTGCTTGGCATTCTGACGGGAATCTTCCGACTGTTCGGACCTTCCGCGGAAGGCGTGTCCTATGCGATTATTATAGGCAACTTACTTGTGCCGCTCATTGAGAAGATTACTCTTCCGAAAGCATTTGGTAAAGGAGGAGAGAAGGTATGAAAGAAATGATGAAAAATACCGGCATAATGCTGGCAATCACGATTGTTGCCGGACTGGTGCTCGGTTTTGTATATCAGATTACAAAAGATCCGATAGCCAGACAGGAAGCGCTGGCAAAGCAGGAGGCGTGTCAGGAGGTTTTTCAGGATGCCGCGTCTTTCGGAATGATAGGCGTAGAGCCGGTGAATGCTTCTGCATGGAGCGAGGCGGGATATGCGCAGGAGAGCGTTGATGAAGTGATGGAGGCGAAGGATTCTTCCGGCAGCCTGCTTGGCTACGTGATTACGGTGACAACGAAGGAAGGTTATGGCGGTGATATACAGTTCTCTATCGGAATACGGATGGACGGTACCGTAAACGGGATTTCGCTTCTATCGATTGCAGAGACGGCAGGGCTAGGTATGCAGGCGGAAGACGTATTGAAACCGCAATTTGCTGATAAGCAGGTAGAGAAATTTGAATATACCAAGAACGGCGCCGCATCGGAGAATCAGATTGACGCAATCTCCGGAGCAACGATTACGACAAATGCAGTGACCAATGGAGTCAATGCCGGACTATACTATTTCCAGACTCAATTGGGAGGAGGTAGTGAGAATGAATAGTGCAAAAGAACGTCTGATCAATGGTATTGTGAAAGAAAACCCCACCTTTGTATTGATGCTTGGTATGTGTCCTACGCTGGCAGTCACGACTTCGGCGATAAACGGACTTGGAATGGGACTTACCACGATGGTGGTACTTGCATTAAGTAATGTATTTATTTCGCTTCTCAGAAACATTATACCGGATAAAGTACGTATTCCGGCATTCATCGTTATTATTGCGTCATTTGTAACGGTTGTGGAGTTGCTGTTGCAGGGCTTTCTTCCGTTTCTGTATGATGCGTTGGGAATCTATATTCCGTTAATTGTTGTAAACTGTATCATCTTGGGACGCGCGGAGGCATATGCTTATAAGAATCCTATTATTCCGTCTTTGTTTGACGGAATCGGTATGGGACTCGGTTTCTCAGCGGCGCTTACGTGTATCGGTGCGGTGAGAGAGCTGCTGGGAGCCGGTGAATTGTTCGGTATTCATGTGATGCCAGACAGTTTCGTTCCAGTAAGTATTTTTATTATGGCGCCGGGTGCATTCTTTGTGCTGGCACTCTTGACGGCAATCCAGAATAAGGTAAAGATTGCAGGGGAGAAGAAAGGCAAGGATATGTCGAAGATTCAATCAGGATGCAATTCTGATTGTATGAATTGTTCCGATTCCGGATGCGCGCACAGGCTTTACGACGAAAAGGCAGATGCTAAAACAACGAAAGAAACGGTAATTGAGCGGGAAAACGCTAAGATGACAACAACAGATAAAACGGTAAAGGAGGATGAGAAGAATGGTTAAAGATTTGCTTGTGATTTTGATTGCATCCTCGTTAGTAAACAACGTAGTTCTGAGCCAGTTCCTTGGTTTGTGTCCGTTCCTCGGTGTGTCTAAGAAAACGGAAACGGCGACCGGCATGGGCGTAGCGGTTATCTTTGTTATTACGCTGGCGTCGGCAGTGGCAGGCGCGATTTACAAATACATTTTAGTACCTTTAAACATTACCTATTTGCAGACAATCGTGTTTATTCTTGTCATAGCGGCGCTTGTGCAGTTTGTGGAGATGTTTTTAAAGAAATTTATCCCGTCGCTGTACCAGTCGTTGGGTGTGTATCTGCCGCTTATTACGACCAACTGTGCAGTGTTGGGCGTAGCACTTACCAATGTGCAGAAGAATTATGGTATCGGAACCGGAATTGTGAACGGATTTGCGACTGCGGTTGGATTTACCATTTCTATCGTAATATTGGCAGGTATCAGAGAGAAGATGACTTACAATGATATACCGGAATCTTTTCGGGGGATGCCAATCGTTCTTGTAACAGCGGGGCTGATGGCGATTGCATTCTGCGGATTCTCCGGACTATTATGATTATGTAAGAAATGAGGTAGAAATATGAATATAACCGGAATTTTGATGGCGACGCTGGTGGTGGGGGCGGTAGGTCTTTTTGTAGGACTGTTCCTCGGCATTGCCGGCATCAAATTTAAAGTGGAAGTAGACGAGAAAGAAGAAGCCGTATTAGGTGTTTTGCCGGGTAATAACTGCGGCGGATGCGGTTATGCAGGCTGTTCCGGTCTGGCGGCGGCAATCGCTAAAGGAGAGGCGCCGGTGAATGCATGTTCGGTGGGCGGTGAGAAAGTTGGCAGGCAGATTGCTCAGATTATGGGGGTAGAAGCGCAGGACAGTGCAAGACAGGTTGCTTTTGTCAGATGTCAGGGCGATAGGGAACGTACGAGAATGGATTATGACTATACGGGTATCGAAGACTGCCGTATGCTGTCTTTTGTACCTAACGGCGGACCGAAATCATGTAATGACGGATGTCTTGGTTTTGGGAGCTGTGTGAAAGTGTGTCCTTTTGACGCGATTCATGTGGTAAACGGAGTGGCCGTTGTGGATAAAGAAGCCTGTAAGGCCTGCGGTAAATGTATTGCAGTATGTCCGAAGAACCTGATTACACTGATTCCGTATGATGCAAAACATGTGGTGGCATGCAGTTCAAAGGAGAAGGGACCGGCGACCATCAAGGCGTGTGACGTTGGGTGCATCGCTTGTCAGTTATGTAAGAAGAATTGTCCGGTAGATGCGATTACAATCGAGGATTTCCATGCCACGATCGATCAGGAGAAGTGTATCGGATGCGGTGTATGTAAAGAGAAATGCCCGAAGAAGGTCATTGTATAAGAACGCGAACAAGTTCGCTTACGAGAGTTGCTTCGCAAACTCGGCGGCAACCGAGAGGAAAGGATAATGAGAAATGGACGGACAGTTGAAGAGCGGAACCACGCTTATCTCCGAAAGCGGCAACAGATATACGGTTGAGAAACTGTTAGGATCCGGCGGACAGGGTGAGGTATATGCAGTAAGCGCCAATAATAAAGTGTATGCGCTCAAATGGTACTATAAAAATACTGCAACCGAAAACCAGAAGGAAATACTGGACAATTTAATACAGAGCGGGCCGCCGGACACTTCTTTTCTATGGCCGCAGGATATGATCTTTACGGTATATGGAGAAGCTTTCGGATATATCATGCCTTTGCGTCCGGGGAACTACAAAAGTATTGTAGATATGATGAAGAGAAAGGCAGAGCCGTCTTTCTACTGTCTGTGCAGGGCGGCCTATAATCTGACAAAAGGTTACAATGCGCTGCACGGCAAAGGATACAGCTATCGGGATATTTCTTTTGGCAATGTATTTTTGGATCCGGATACGGGCGATGTGCTTATTTGCGATAATGATAACGTTTCCTATAACGGAGCGAAAACAGGGATCTACGGCACGCCCCGATTCATGGCGCCGGAAATTGTCGTCGGTAAGGCGAAGCCGTCGAGGAATACGGATTTATTTTCGCTGGCAGTGCTGCTGTTTTATATGTTTATGTTGAATCATCCGCTGGAGGGCAGGCGGGAAGCGCAGATTAAATGTATGGATATTCATGCGATGAACCAGTTGTACGGAACGGATCCGTTGTTTATTTTTGACCCTGACAATAAAGATAATCGTCCGCTTGCAGGATATCAGGACAACGCGCTTATTTTCTGGGATTTGTATCCGCAGCAGTTAAAGGAACTGTTTACGTTGTCATTTACGGTCGGGTTACGACAGCCGAATCGGAGAATCACGGAAAGTAAATGGCTGGAAATATTTGCCAATCTTATGTCGGGAATTATGATCTGCCCAAGCTGCGGAGCGGAAGTATTCTATGATGTGAATAAAGAGGCAAACGGCGTGATGCATACATGCTGGGGCTGCCAGAAACCGGTGTCGGTTCCGTCCAGACTCGTGATTGGCAAAAGTACGATACCGCTCATGGCGAATACGAAGATATATAAACATCATATAGAAGGCGGGCATGATATGGAAACCGTAGTGGGTGAAGTCGTGCAGAATCCGAACAATCCGAATCTGTGGGGAATTAAAAATTTAACAAAAGAAAACTGGACATATGTAAAGGCAGACGGCACACAAATTCCCGTAATGGAAGGCCGTTCTGCTGCAATCGCCAAAGATACGAAGATTGACTTCGGTGAGTTGATAGGAGAGTTTCGTTAAGGAGTATAACTGTTAATTATGGAAGACTATAAAGTTCTGGCAAAAATCATACAGGACTATCCGGACGCTCTGTCGGAGAGGAAGAAACTGCAGGCTCTGTTTTCAGATTTTTTTCCACAGGACAGGCTGAAAAGAAATACACTGCTGATGGTGTTCGATGACGGAATCGTAAGTGAGATGAGAGGACTTACCAAGGTGGATCAAATGATGGTGCACCGGTTCGTGAAGTCTGTGGAACAGGGATATGGTATCAGGACCAGAAACGCGCAGGATGCCGTGATGACTTGGGCTAGGGCGATGGGAATCTTACCGGAGGATAGCAGACTTTCTGCAAACAGGACGCAGGAGAACGTCTCGTCAGCAGATACAGAAGAACGTGCGAAAGAATGGGTCGAAGTGGAGAGCGATAATCTGTACGAATATGAAGAAACATCATGGGGAATTAAGATCCTTCGTTTCGTGGATTTTGACGAGAGCGTTGTAGTCATTCCGAATGTTATTGAGGGCAAAAAAGTAATTGCCATCGGAAATCATGCGTTCAAGGGCTGTGTCGGAATTGAAAAAATTGTTATATCGGAAGGAATAGAAATTCTGGGGAATGGCGTATTTCTGAATTGCAAAGGGCTTAAGGAAGCGGTTTTGCCGAGTACCTTGAAACGTATCGGGACTACGGATGCGGCCGGGTGTCCGGCGATACTCGGCGGTATGACTAAGTTTGACGGCGTTTTTGAATATACTGCGCTTGAGAGCATTAAG
>VSOA01000014.1 GCA_009774585.1 Lachnospiraceae bacterium | reverse complement strand
TGATGGCTCTCAAGTGTTAAAATCCGAGGTGGCTCTCAAGCGGTAAAACGGTGGCTCCGAAGCGTTAGAATATTCACGAAAAAAGCAGTGGATGTAGAAGTGAATCTGAAATCCTCAAACTCCCTCATGCGCTCCAGAGCAGAAGCATAGGTAGCCTTCACCTCCTGCATACCTTCTTCCCAGTTCCAGAACCAGACGGGGTCGATATGCGAGTTTCCGATCATGTACAATTTTTTCTTTTCCATTAACGCAAGCCCCTCCCAATCGATATTTAACCATAACGGTAAGTTTCATAAAAAGTTTTGAACCAAGGATTATAATAATTGCCAAATGCCATCTTCGCCTCTTTCAGCCTCACATCCGCGTCGGCAAGCAGATGCGGATTCATATGACCCATGGTATAATAGTCATAATGTCTTTCCGTAATCTTATCCAATGACCTTCTCCACGCTCCTTCATCGGATCCGATCTTCGTACTGTAACCGCCCCAGAGGGTATCGCCCGCAAACAAGATGCGGTAACCGTCTCTGGTCACATCAAAACAAAGAGAGCCCTTGGAATGTCCCGGTGTATGCATCACCTCAATCCGTAAGCCTTCCGCCTCGTACAGATCCCCTTCCTTCAAAAGTCCATCCACCTGACAAGGAACAGACTCCGTACCGTAAAGAATGGCAGCGGAAGTCATCTCCGAATCCCCTTCCTCCACTTGTTTGCGGTCCGCTTCGTGAAGATACAGCTTTACGCCGAATTCCTCCTTCCAGAGATGAGCCGCGCCCACATGATCATAGTGGCCGTGGGTTGCATAAATTTTCGTGACTCGTCCGGGATTCACGCCCGTCTTACGAACATTCTCTTTGATCTGTTCATAACCTTCAGGCGTACCGCAGTCGATAAGAAGATACTCTCCGTCCCCTTCCAGCAAGTATGCAGTTGCGTCAAACAAATGTGTAAGACTGGGACCACCCACCTGCCAGATTCCGTTTAATAATCTCATAATCCGCTCTTCCTCACTTTCTGCTTATATTACCCTCATTTCTTTCATATCATCACTGTAAAGATCCTCATAAGCCTTAATGCCAACAGACACGGCAGCATAATCTCCAATCTGCTCTCCCAGAGAAGCCGGAAGAATACGGCACACTTTCGCCGACGCTTTCAAAGCCTCTTCCTTGATGACTTCCAGCATCCTTCTCTCCAGTGCTTCTCTCTGTCTGGCATAAATGCTTCCGATGATAATCCTCTCCGGATTCAAAATATCGATGAGTATCGAAATTCCTCTTCCCAGATGTTCTCCTACCGTGTCAAAAATCTCCGTTGCAAGAGGATCCCCCTGCTCCATAGCCTCCGCGATGGATTTCGCGGAAACACGAGAAAGTTCCTCTTCCTTTCTACAGAACAAAGGTGGGTTTCCTGCATCTATGGCCTCTTTCGCCCGTCTTCTTCCAAGGTCAGCAATGCCGCCTCCGCTGCAAAAGCCTTCGAAGGATCCTCTCTTGCCATATCCTAAAGGTCCCTCCTTTTCCAACCGAATATGTCCTACCTCTCCTGCCAGATTGTTCGTGCCGGAATACAGTCTGCCGTTCAGGATCAGCCCCGCACCCATACCTGTACCAAAGGTCAGGAAGATCATATTCCGACATCCCTTTCCGGCGCCCATTCTCCACTCCGCCAACGCACAGGCGTCCGCATCGTTTTGGATGATCACAGGCACACCGAAAGCACTTTTGAGCGGCGTAAAAATATCCGCTCTCTCCCATTTCGGCAGATTGGGTGGCGAAAGGATCAGTCCCTTCTCGGCATCCAGCGGTCCGCCGCAGGAAATACCGATAGAACACAGTCTCCATTTGGGATTCTCCTTCAATTTCAAACGAATCACTCTGATAAATTCTTTCACCGCAAGGGCAAAATCTTCTCTTTCCGTATCCATTCTGATTTTATCCAGAAATTTGATTTTTTCTTCTTCAAAGCACGCAAAGGAAACAGCGCATTTCGTCCCTCCTATATCAATCCCTGCCACCACCTGCATCTTTCAATCCGCTCCTTTCACAAGCATAACCCAAGTCATATTTTCTTATCGCTCCTCGCTATTCCAATGCTCTCGTCATCATATTAAGCGCTTCAGCACTTATTCCGTTTAAATTCCCTTCACAACCGATACTTCTGTTTTCACCCGGCATCAAAGAGATATAGTTCTCAGAAAAATACAATCTCGTATCATCTCCCTCATGTTTCAAATAAACAAATAAGGCCGCCGTATCTCCCGTGTTTTCCATTACAAGTTCCCTCTCGTTTCTCCAAGAAAAAGAAACCTTCGCCTCCTTCATATCCAATACCGGGGCGAAATTTTTTTCCTTTGTAAACAGATACTCATTCTCCGCCAGACATTCTCCCCCTGCAGACAGAGAAAGTCTGAGCAGAAAAATCGGCGTTCTGATTTCGGCAGGATGGCAGGTCAAATCCATCACTTTACCGGATATTTCCGGCATATCGGATATGTACGCTTCTTCTTTGATTACGGCATTACCCTGCATATCCAGAAGTAGCGCCCGTATACATAACATCTCGTCTTTCCTCAGGTTCACCGAATCCCTTCCCGCAAAAATTTCCGTTCTAAACTTCTCTTCCCCCGCCACGGAAGGAGATGCGAAAGCCGCGGTCACACGATAAACGCCATACGCCTTCCTGACGCCATAGTAAGCCGGTTTAGGACAGCCATAATAATCCACCGCCGAGGTACAGAACAGATTAGGATAGGGTTCATTAAACTGCCACGGAAAGGAAGCGCTATTCTTCATAGCCCTTCTGATATTGCTCTCCACCGCATATTTCAGCCCCTCATATTGCATAAACTGGCTCGCCTTCCGTATCTGCTCCACTTTCGTCAGACGACCGCCCATAGTCTCCTGCACTAAGGGCTCGTTGTTCCACCATGCACCACGGTGGAAATAGATTTCATTGTCCTTATTCGCCGGAAGCCAATGTTCCCTCGCCACACAGCGGTTCAGCACGCTTTCATTTGCCATGCCCTCTACGCCGAATTCCGACGCCATGAAAGAGGTTCCGCTGTTGTATAGCAAACAGTGTTTTTCAAGTCCCTGATGCTCCCATGGTCCATGCACATCGAAGAGTTTTTCCGGGGCACGCCTGATATTATCCATACTGTTTAAGAACAATCCGCCGGAAGGAGATGTCGGCAGCCATTTCCGCCTGCTATCCCATTTTCTCACCTGCTTTTCCAACCGCGCCAGCAAAGCGTCCTTGCCGTCAAGGGGCATCCCTTCCCCATCCTGCAATTCATTACCGCCGCACCAGACAGCAAGAGCCGTATGGTTCCGTTTCGCCTTGATGATGATCTCTGCTTCCTTTTCCATCATCGCGCCGTGCTCCTCATCTTCAGGGGTTTTATTCTCAATACCGGAGCTGGACTGAATAAATTCCTGCCAGACCAAAATACCGCTTTGAGCGCAGAGTTCATAAAACAAATCCGTTTCAATCAGACCGCCGCCCCAGACGCGGAACATATTTACTCCCGCCTCCTTGGCAAGGCGAATCAGGTGCCGAAGCTTTTCCTCCTGCACAGTCCCGTACATCACATCGGCAGGCACCCAGTTATAGCCTTTGATATAAATCCGCCTTCCGTTCAGACAAAGGGTGAATTGTCCCTCTGCCTTCCGGCATCCGTCATTCTGCAAAAACCGGATATCCCGAATGCCGTAAAGGAAATTCCTGCTGTCAGAAATCTGCCCCTTCTGATCCAGAAGCCGCAGCCTTACCTCATATTGAAAAGGTTCACCAGCCCCGTTCGTCCACCAAAGCTTCGGGGAAGGAATCCGCAAAACAACATCGCCTCTGCCTTCCTCTATCCTCGTCTCAAAAGAATATTCACCAAAACATCCTTCAAGCAGACATCCTTCACCGCTTCCCTTTCCTTTGATCTGCAGTTCCATATGCACCTCTGCGGTCCGCTCTTTTTCTATGAAATCTGCATAAATATATACATTGTCAAAGCGGATTTCTCCTGTACATTCCAGATAAACATCCTGCCAGATCCCCTGATGGATCATCCTCGGGCAAAAATCCCACCAGTAGGTCATCCGGGACTTGTGCGTATGTACCAGACTGGTCTTTCCCACCTGTGGCTGTTCGAAAGGCGCCGGCTGGAGCACCACTGCCAGAAGGTTCTTTCCTGCCTTTACAAGTTTGCCGGTCACGTCAAACCGACAGGAAGTATACATGCCCCGGTGGCAGCCAAGAGAACTTCCGTTCACAAAGATTTCCGCTTCATAGTCAATCCCTTCAAAGCAGAGTTCCACATGTTCCCCATCCCATCCTTTTGGCGTTTCAAATTCCTTCCGGTATACCCAAGTTCTGGCCGGCACCCATTCCGACAACTTAGAATTCAATTCAAAAAAGGGATCCGGCACTTTTCCCGCCTGCCACATATCATAAAGAACACTGCCCGGAACCTTTGCCGGATACCACCAGCGCAGATCTTTCGTCTCCGGCATCACGGAGTCCCGCCAGACCCAGTCCATCCCTATAAATTCCTTGATTTTCCAATCGTTTCCATTTAAATAGTTCCGGTTCATGTTCACTCTCTTTCTCGTTCCATCAACATTCCTTTTGCAAAATATGCCGGAAAGAAGTTCCTTTCCGGCACACTTTGGGTACAGTCTTTCAATCTTTACCAGATTACTCAATCACTACTTCCGGATACTTGTCTTTGATCACCGACTTAAACTCTTCAATAATACTGTCATTGCCATCTCCTGCCTTGACTCCATTCGCTGCCGCCTTCTGGAACGCGGTGATAGCAGGACGTGTATACTTATTCGGTGTGACATCAACAATGTTGTCACAAATTTCACTGTATGTTGCCAGAATGTTCTGTCCGCCAAAATCCTCCGCACTAAATCCTTCTGACATCTCGTCGCAAACCTTCTTGCTGGCAGGAATCTGATTGTAGGATTCCAGATTAATCTTCTGGAACTCGTCGGACGCAACAAATTTTAGGAACTCCCCTGCCACATCCTTCTTCTCAGAATCATTGTATACGCAGATACCCGTTGCGCCTTCATAAGACGACTTGAAAGGAGCTGCCACGCCTACATTACCTTTATTCGTTTCCCAGTCTGTAAAGAAATCCCACGAAGGCATTACTCTGAATAACAACTTGCCGTCATTCCACGCCGCGGCCCACTCGCTTCCCCATGAGCCAAGCTCTGCGTCAGCTTTACTGTCATACATCGTTCTCATAGAATCAATCAGGTTCGTCCAATCCTCGCTTATGGCCATCTTTCCGTCCGGGGAGATCAACGGAGCATAGGAAAATGCCACTACCTTAGGCATTTCATCAAGGTTCGGCCAAAGCTGTACAGTTCCGCCGGAAGCCTCATATACCTCCTCACCCTTTGCGATAATAGCATCCCAGTCGGAAAGCATTGCGGAGATTTCAGCCGGGTCGCTGGTTCCCAGCCACTCCTCACAGGCATCTTTCAGATACCAGAGAGCAACCGGAGATGACTGGAAATTAAGACACTTAAACGTGCCCGTCGTATCCTTCATCTGCGCCACCTGAAAATCATAGAAATCTTTCGTCAGTTCTTCGATATTGATGTATGACAGATCAGAAATCATATCGCTGTCCAAAAACTCATACATGTAGCCCTCTTCCAGATCAAATACATCAGGCACGTCCGTACCGCTCTGAAGAGCCGTCAAAATCTTGGTCTTGTACTCATCGCCGCCAAATACCTGAAGATTTACAGTCACGTTCGGATATACCTTATTAAATTCATTTACCAGATTGTTCGCGCTGTCCGTATAGGTCCAGTACGTAAATTCTCCAGTGATGCTGGCAGGATCTGCCGTCGTTTCCTCAGCCGTTTCCGTTTCAGCATTTTCTTCTGCCGTCGTCTCCTCGACAGGCGCCGCATCCTCTTTGGGAGCATTTTCCTCCGCTGCCGCCGGCTCTCCGACAGACGCCGCTTCGGGCTTAGAACCACAGCCTCCAAGTACTGCCGTTACCATCGCCGCACTTAAGAGAATCGAAACAAGTTTCTTTTTCATATTTTTTCCTCCTACTTAGATTTTTTATATTGATCAGCTCTTGCCAAAAATTTCATCAGCATTCGCTGAAAAATAGCGTTTTCATTTAACCCTTGACCGCCGCGCCGATAGAAATCTTCTCCATGATGATCTTGGACGTAAAACAGAACACGATAACCATCGGAATCACAGAAACCAGCATACCTACATACTGCGCACCATAATCTGCGTGAGTGGCATCCCGAACCGTAGCAATCATCAACGGCAGGGTCAGCTTCTTCTTATCATTCAGTATGATCAACGGCGTCAGATAACTGTTCCATGTGCCAATAAATGTCATAACACCCTGAGTCACTAATGCAGGTATCATCAGCGGAAGGACTATTTTATGGAAAATTCTCAGTTCTTTACATCCATCCACTATCGCCGCTTCCAGCAGTTCATTGGGCAATGCACCGTCCAAATACTGTTTATAGAAGAACACCGCAAAACAATTGGCTATAGTGGGCACAATCAAGGTAAAATAGCTGTTCAGCAAATTCATTGACTGAACCTCTTTATAAAAACCGATAATACCAAGCTGTCCCGGAAGCATCATGGCAACCATGACTACCCCAAATAGTGCATTCCTGCCCTTAAAATGAAATTTGGAAAAAGCATATGCCGCCATGGTGGTAAAATAATTCTGCACAACCGTTACCGCGACAGCAAGGACGACACTGTTAAAAATACCCCTATATAATTCAATGTTCTGTGTCAGTCTGGCGTAGTTTGCCGCAAGCTGTTTTCCCGGAAGCAGGTTGATTTTTGCCACAATATTATAGTTGTCATGAGTTGCGGAAATGATCATGACATAAAAGGGGTAAAATGCCGTAATCGCAACCGTAAACGCAAACAGATAGACAACCGTGCGGGCAATTATTTTTCTCATCTTTGATGCCGCCAAAGCCTTGTCTTTCATTTTCACGACTCCCCCTTTCCGACTTTCTTCTTACCGTAATCATCCTTTTTCTCCCTCGTTACCAGTAGGGAAAACAAACTGGCTATCGCAATGATCACAAAGATACCGTATGCAACTGCCGCAGCATAACCAAATTGGAACCGCATGAAAGCGGAATCATATAAATATTTCACCATGGTTACGGTAGCGTCTCCCGGCACACTTTTGAATACCAGATGGGATTCGTCAAATATCTGCAGCCCGCCGATGATCGAGGTTACCAATACATAAATCAGAATGGGACGCATCAAAGGCAATGTAATTTTGGTGGTTTTCTGCCAGTTAGACGCCCCGTCCACCTGTGCCGCTTCTAACACATCCTCTGAAATAGAATTGATTCCTGCGGTAAAATAAATGATGTTAAAGCCAAAGTTCTTCCAGCAAATGGCAATCGCGATAACCACTCTGGCCAGCATCTGGTTATTCTGAAAATCTACCGCTTCCAGTCCCAGAGCAGAAATGATATTGTTGATGGCGCCTCCCGGATAAGAGAACATAGCGCCGAACAGAAGACCGATCGTTACCGGCGTTACCAAATTCGGAAAGTAATAAATATTTCTCAGCAAAAATCTGCCGCGAAACCACTTATTACTTAAAATAAGCGCCAGAATAAAGGCAATGGTAAGCTGGGGGATTATAGACATGATCCAAATCAGCACCGTGTTTCCTATAGACTGAAAAAAATATCCCGACTCAATCATTCTTTGATAATTACGAAGCCCTATATAAGAAAGCCTGCCTGACAACGCGTCCATATCACAGAAACTCAATACAAAAGAATATAGAATCGGAAATAAACTGAATACTAAAAAAACTATAAAAAATGGTGCTATATATAAATACGCATATTTGCTTCTTTTCTTGGAATTCACATTCGCCCCTCCTTCTTTCAAACCATAATTTAGTTTTTTTGTATATTTTATCCATTTTATTTCAGATATTTTATACGAATCTCTTGTTTTTTTATTATGCATATGATACCTCTTTTAGTCAATAGTAAGTTAAACTTTTTTTAATATATATTTTCATTTTTGTCATTATAGACAAAAGCAAAAATATATATCGCTTGGTTTCACCCTATTATTTGTTCAAATTTACTACAATCGATACCCTTCATAACAAAAAAAGTTTTCAATAAATACAATATTTTACCAATATGCAAAAAAGTTTATAAAAAAACAAGACCATGCGGAAATGAATTTCGCATGGTCCTGAAATTTAACTTATTATTCTATTATATGTACTATCACTACTCGAGTTCCACCGTCGCCGGGGGCTTTCCGGTGCAGTCATACAAAACTCTGTTGACCCCTTTTACCTCGTTCACAATCCGGTTCGTCACTTTGCCGATGACTTCCCACGGAAGCTGCGCCGCCTCAGCCGTCATGAAATCACTCGTCTCCACTGCCCGGAGCGCCACCGCATAGTCATAGGTTCTCTCATCTCCCATAACACCCACGGAGCGCATATTCGTGAGCGCCGCAAAATACTGACCAAGTCCCTTATCGACGCCGGCTCTGGCAATCTCCTCCCGATAAATATAATCCGCTTCCTGCACCATTCTCACCTTCTCCGCAGTCACCTCACCGATAATGCGGATACCGAGTCCCGGTCCGGGAAACGGCTGACGAAATACAAGATGCTCCGGTATACCTAACTCCAACCCGGCCTTTCTCACCTCGTCCTTGAAAAGCATACGAAGCGGCTCAATGATCTCCTTAAAATCAACATAGTCAGGCAGTCCGCCCACATTGTGATGAGACTTGATCACCGCCGACTTGCCAAGCCCGGACTCTATCACATCGGGATAAATCGTACCCTGCACTAAGAAATCCACGGTGCCGATTTTCTTTGCTTCCTCCTCGAATACTCGGATAAACTCCTCCCCGATGATTTTCCTCTTCTGCTCCGGCTCCGTCACTCCAGCCAGCTTCTCATAGAATCGCTCCTGTGCATTAACACGGATAAAATTAAGATCATAAGGTCCATCCGGTCCGAATACCGCCTCCACTTCATCGCCTTCATTTTTGCGGAGCAGACCATGATCCACGAACACGCATGTCAGTTGTTTTCCTACTGCTTTTGCCAAAAGGACTGCTGCCACGGAAGAATCCACGCCCCCGGACAGTGCACACAACACCTTGCCGCTTCCGACCTTCTCCCGGATTGCCTGTATCGTCGTCTCCACAAAAGAATCCATCTTCCATTCCCCGCTGCAGCCGCATATATTCATGACAAAATTCCGCAGCATCGTCATTCCTTCCACCGTATGCATGACTTCCGGATGAAACTGTACCGCATATAAATGTCTTTCCGGACATTCCATAGCGGCAACCGGGCAGACCGGCGTGCGTGCCGTCACCTTGAAATCCGCAGGCGCTTTCTCAATATAATCCGTATGACTCATCCAGCAGATTGTCTTCCCGGACACCCCAGCAAACATCTCTGCGCTTTGGTCTGCCTCTACTTCGGTCTTACCGTACTCACTGACCGGCGCTGTCGTCACTTTGCCGCCCAGCAAATGCGCCATTAACTGGGAGCCGTAACAAATTCCGAGAATCGGAATGCCCAGCTCGAAAATTTCTCTCTCGCAGGAGACGGCTCCCTCACCGTACACACTGTTAGGTCCTCCGGTAAAAATAATTCCCTTCGGATTCATTTCTTTTATTTTATCAAGCCCCAAACTGTGCGGGTGTACCTCGCAGTAAACATTGCATTCCCTGACTCTTCGCGCGATCAACTGGTTATACTGCCCGCCAAAGTCCAATACGATAATCGTTTCTCTCTCCATCTTATCTCTCCGTCTTCTGATTTTGTTGTCTTATTTTACCCTGCCTCCAAGGCCTTGTCAAAAAATATTGAAACTTCTCACTTCCAATCTCTTACTTCCCATGCATAGCCTTTTCCCACTTTCCACTATGATACCTAAGTTCGTAGCAGATTCCCCGGAAGATCCAGTCTATGGTCATAGCAATCCAGATACCGATCAGTCCGAGCCTGAACACATTGCTGAAAAAATAGGCCGTACCGATTCGAAATACCCACATGGAAACAATCGCGATAGCCATCGTCCACATAACGTCTCCCGCTGCGCGCAATGTATTGGGCAGAGAAAAAGACGGCACCCATGCAAATGTACACATACAGGCATGAAACCGGATAACCTGCACTGCCAGTTCTTCCGTCTCCGGGGTCAGATGATAGAGCAAAATCATCTTTCTGCACAAAAGTACCATCACCACCGACACCGCAATCATGCAGATGCTCGTCAGACGCATCAGCTTCCTCGTATAGTATCTGGCTTGTCCGTAGTCCCCCGCACCCACACAGTATGAAACCACTGACAAGATTGCCATATTGATTGCCATCCCCGGCAGGATATTGAAATTCGCCACCGTTCCGCAGACCGCATTGGCGGCGATCGCCGATGTGCCGAATGTAGACACCAGACTTAAGAGCAAAATTTTCCCCAACTGAAAAAGACTGTTCTCCAGACCGTTCGGAATACCAATATACAGAATCCTTTTAATCTGTCCAAAATTCATCTTTGCCGTAATACGGTTCCTGAAATGAATCACCTTATTTTCACGAAACAGAAGTCCGAAGATAATGACCGCCGCAACGGTTCTTGACACGGTCGTCGAAATTGCCGCACCTGCCACACCCATTTTAAATCCGAATATCAACAGCGCATTTCCAATCAGATTAAGCAAGTTCATCAAAAGCGATATGTACATCGTCGTCTTGGAATCGCCCATCGCACGGAAAAGCGCGGCACAGCCGTTATAAAGCGCCAGCGGGCAGATAGAAAGCCCGGTAATAATCAGGTAGGTCGTGGCGCTCTTCATGACGTCCGCCTCCACCTGTCCGAAGATTGCCCTCAGAATCACTTTATGCCAGCCAATCAAAATGATTGTGGTAACCGCAGAAGTGTATAGCAGGAAAAGAACCATCTGCCACGCAGACCGTCCCGCCGCTTCTTCATTACGCTGTCCCAGAGCATGTCCCGCCACAACAGCGCCGCCGGTGGCGAGTGCCGCAAATACCTGAATAACCAGAATATTGATATTATCCACCAGCGAAACACCCGACACCGCCGCCTCTCCCACGCCGGAAATCATGACAGTGTCCAGCATACCGACTAGAATAGCCAGAAGCTGTTCCATGATTAAAGGCAGAATCAGTTTCTTAAGATCAGCATTGCTATATATTGTTCCTTTTACCTCTTCCCGTTCCTTCGTGCGCATCGTCGTCACTGTCCTCACATAGATTCTGAATGCATTGATTCACATCATTATGAACCCTATTCTATGCCTATCAGGCTTCGATGTAAAGTACCGATTCAACTAAATTCCATACGATGCTTTTTCTCATTTCCGATGCTTCTAGCACCCATGCTGATGCAGATATTTCTCTCTTGTAGCCAATCCCCCACGGATATGTCTTTCCGACTTATTAACGTCCAATACCTTCCTTGCCTCTGCTGCCAGCGACGGGTTCAACTGCGCCAGACGGTCTGTTACGTCTTTATGTACGGTACTCTTACTGATTCCAAACTCCTTCGCAGTCTGTCTCACCGTAGCATTATTCTCAATGATATAATTGGCAATCTGGATTGCACGTTCCTCAATATAATCTTTCAAAAGGAAACCCCTCAGAACACTTTTTTACATTGTATGATGGGTTCTGAGGGGTTATGACCCTATATTTAATATTGTATCCTTATTTACCGCTTAACTCTATCTTTACTAAACAATGCTATTCCTTTATAATTGTTCACTTACCAAATTCACATACTTCTCTATTTTTTCCACAAAACATTTTGCACTTTTAAGCTCCCCCTTTCCTCTCCTCCCCCCTTCAAAAATGCTTGTGTGCGCCCTTTGGAATCAACAACAGCCAATATATGTTTTTGATCAAAATCTGTCACTCGCCCGGCATTTTGCAGGATTCTTTGATGGATATGTTTTATGTTCATCCGAGCAATATTGTGCGGACGCTTGCCGCATTAGAAATGCAGGGAATGATTACACGTTCCCCACATGATAAGGATAAGCGGACATGTAAACTGTATCCTACGGAACGCGCGTTGTCCATAATTGACGAGGTACAGACGGTATGCAAGAAAGCGCTAAAAGGAGCTTTATTAGCATTGACACGGCAGTTTTTTCCCAATCCCCCTTATTCTGTTACTTCCGCTCCGTTTTGGAATCATGAGGGGTATTGTTTGTAGGACCTGCAGCTGATTTCTTAGCGTTTGTGCTATCTGTTGTACTAGTGGGGATAGAATTAAGAAAACAAAAAATACACATTTCCGAAGGGAAAGTTGTTTAAACCCTCTCCCTTCGCATCACTTCTATCTCGTTGGCATCTGAAACCCTGCAAGCGCTCTGTTCAATAAATCATTAAAAGGTTTCATGATCCGGAAAAGTTCCGCTGCCTTAGTAAGAAATGCTTCCGCATCATTCAATTCTTCATCCTGTATCGGATATTCCAGATACCAACTCTTATATTTAAGATACTCCGCCTGCGGATGTTCTTTCTCATATCCCGCAGGAACATTCTTTAATGCCGTTCCCTTTACGGTAAAATTTCTTTCAAACTCCGGCTCATGTATTACTTTGTCCCATTCTTCGCCATTCTGGGCAATATAATCCCGTATCATCGACGTTGCATCCTTAAACATATCCGCAAACAACCCTCCGCCTAAGAAGGACTGATTGCCGGGCTTTATCATAAGATAATATCCGACGGGAACCGGCAGCTTACCTTTGGAGGAAATGTGCGCACGAAATGCCGGATTATACGGTGATTTATCATGGCTGAACCGGGTATCTCTTACCATCTTAAACGTAAGGTCTTTCGGCTGATTATGTATAATGCTGTCGTCAAACTTTCCGATTTCCAATATTAAAGCCTGCAATAATCCTTCAAATTCAGCATTTGCTGTTTTTAAATCTTCTTTATTCGCATGATACCATTCACGGTTATTATTTGCGTCAAGCGCCGATAAATAATCAATAATGCATTGTGTATTCATAGTCTGTCATCTCCTTTATGATTTCTGAATAACGGAAAACTGCGTCGAATCCAAAAACTCTTTTATCAGCCCTCTCGTACGTTCAGGAGACTGATAAGGCTTACAGAATGAAAAGTCCTGTGATAAATCGTCAATATCTTCCATCGCATTTTTCACATCTATCATAGTCTGAACAGGAATTTCTGTAGCTGCCATATAATCCAGCTTAAGAGGGTTTATCCTATGGTTTTGTATTGCATAATTTACTCTGTCTTTACATTTGCATCTGCCGCCGCCATACTCTCCACAATATTGTCCGAGAAAATCCGCCATTTTTTTGCGTATTCTGGAAAGCCGCTGGCGGTATGCTTCCGGAGTCATATCCAAAATATCCCCCGCAATACGGCTGTCAACTTTAAACATCGTTCCCAATATAAAGATACATCTGCTCTCTGTATCCAGACATTGCAGCATTACATTGGTACAAGACATTTTCAGTTCCTCTGCCAGAATATCCTTTTCCACATTCTGCGTTAAATCCGGCACATCCTCTATTTTCCCGTTTTCTATATCGTCTCCGTAGTATTCAAAACTGGGCGCATAACGGGCAAACATATGCTTTTTGTAATTTTTCAGATGATTCACGGCAATGCTGAATACCCATGTTGTAAATGTACTATCACCTTTAAAAGATGACAGATGTGTAATCATTTTCAACAAAATGTCCTGTGTTGCGTCCTCCGCATCTGCAAATGTGCCAAGCATCCGCAAAGATAAATTGAACACAATGTCCTGCACACCCGAGATAAGCGCTTCAAGGGCTTTTTTATCTCCCGCCGTAGCCTGAACAACTAAAGTCTGTAATTCTTCATTCGTTTTTTGATTCATAGATTTTTACCTCCTCTATTAAATTAGACAACTTTCTCTCGCATTTGTGACAGGAAACTTCCGCAATCTTACAAAATTGTAAGTTACGGCACATAAACTGTAAGTTAAATCAATGGAAGCCGACCATCCTATTTGATATCCTAATAGCAGAACAGAAAACACCTCGCAGCGATCAAAAAAACATACACATATGTCAACTGAAATCATTGCCCGAGGAAATCAAAGAAAAAAGGAGATATCAAAATATGAAAAGTGCACTTATCGCAGCAGCTTCGGTAGTAGGAATCATTATAGTACGCATGATACTGTCCATCACTTTAAGCGAACAAATCGCTAATGTATTTACAGGACTGTCATTGAGCTTTTTGTTATGTTATTTTATCATTAATTCATCGAAAAGAAAATCAAAGGCAGCAAAATAGAATCAACGGCGCAAGGGAACGCTCTCCTTTGCGCCTTATCAGGCAGTGCCTTTTTATCTTCATTCTACAATCTAAATTCTATAATAACCATAGACATATATATTTGTAAAATCTTTGTTAATCCACCTTCAAAATACAGTTTATTCCCATCAAATTAGCTTGTACTTTAACGTTAAACAAGCTAAAATAAGGATAAGTACAAAAGTATAATAGGAGGGTTACTTTTCATGAAAAAACAAGCTTTTAATCCTTATCTGCCGTCATGGGAATATATCCCGGACGGTGAGCCCTATGTTTTTAACGGCAGGGTTTATGTCTATGGATCCCATGATTTCTATAACGGCTATGTATTCTGCATGGGAGATTACGTCTGCTGGTCCGCGCCTGTGGACGATTTGTCGGACTGGCGTTACGAAGGAGTTATCTATCCTCGCAATGAAGACCCGCTCAACCGGGACGGCAAAATGTGCCTGTATGCACCGGATGTCACAGTCGGCCCTGATGGCAGATACTATTTGTATTATGTATTGGATCATGTTTCTATCGTATCGGTAGCAGTATGCGATACACCCGCCGGGAGATATGAATTCTATGGTTATGTCCACTACGCGGACGGAACGCGGTTAGGCGAAAAGGATACGGATCAGCCCCAGTTTGACCCCGGTGTATTGACAGAGGGTGAACGTACCTATCTCTACACCGGATTCTGCGGCAGGGGTGACAAGTCAAGAACCGGCGCCATGGCTACGGTACTCGGTCCGGATATGCTGACCATCATAGAATCGCCCGTCTTTGTAGCGCCTGGCTGTGAATACAGCGAAAACACAGGATTTGAAGGGCACGCTTTCTTTGAAGCGCCCTCGATCAGAAAAATAGGAGATACTTATTACTTTATCTACTCCTCCACCCCTATGCACGAATTATGTTACGCTTACAGCAAAGAACCGACTAAGGGATTCGTCTTTGGCGGCGTGTTGGTAAGCAACTGTGATCTGCATATCGACACCTATAAACCGGCAGAGCAACCTATGGCTTACGGTGCGAATAATCATGGCAGTATTGTTAAGATTAATGAGGAATGGTATATTTTCTACCACCGTCATACGAACGGAACATGGTACAGCAGACAAGGCTGCGCTGAAAAAATCACGGTTTTGCCCGATGGAAGCATTCCACAAGTTGAAATCACTTCCTGCGGTTTGAACGGTGGTCCTTTGGTCGGAAAAGGAGAATATCCGGCGTATATAGCATGTCATCTATTAACGGATACTCCTTCTGTCTATGTAGGCGGGGACGAATTCCCGAAGATCATGCAAGACGGCAGGGACGGCGATGAAGAGCCCGGATACATTGCCAACATCAAAGACTCGGCGACGGCAGGCTTCAAATATTTTGACTGCAAAGATATTCAGGAAATCCGCATCACGACCAGAGGTTACGGTGACGGCACATTCGAAGTGAAAACCGCATGGGACGGTGAACCTCTTGCCCGCATCCAAATAGCATATTCCAATGTCTGGGAGACTTATTCGGCATCTGTTTCCATTCCGGACGGATTTCAGTCGCTATACCTTACTTATCGCGGTCCCGGATGCGTCAGTCTTTTGTCCTTTGAACTGATTTAAAATCGGGATGGATTCCACCGCAGACTCTGTATGAGGAAAAGCTGCAGATATGATGAAGAGGCTATGCCATCGATACGAAATGGCATAGCCCTGCTATTTTCTTACTCTTCTCTATCCCACGTTAACCGTGCAGACCCGTTCGAAATCATTACCTCCCTTTTCTCCCCGTCCGCGTCTACCGTCACCTTCATAGCTCTCAGTCGTCTATCCGTAGGTTCTTCCTCATTTTCCATGTCTTTTCCGAGTGTTAAAGAAATCAGCGCCTGATCCGGATAAGATGCGATCATTTCCCGCTCATATCTTGTCTTTCCTATCTCATAAGAAACGCGCGAAGCCCCGTTATCCAGATCAAGTTCCCGACGGTAGTTGCGAACTTCTCCTGTCTCTTTAAATGATATATATAACTCTCCGGCCGACTCATAGGAGCGCTGGGAATTTGGTGTGCCGCATCGCTATACCCGGATCTTCTTAATCCACTTGCCGCCCCTTAGCCGGATAATACACCAGAATGTTTTGGCAATCTGGTCCGATTTTAAGCATACATATATCCAAAATGCCGACCAATGCAGCACAAACCCTGCCAGAAGTCCTAACGGTATCGATAGTACCCACAGGAAAATATTGTCGGCAAGCATCAGCATCTTCGTATCTCCTCCTCCGCGCAGTACTCCTTTGGTCATAATACTGTTCGTAGCTTGAAACACAATGATCAGACTGATCGCCTTCATCAACTGTGCGGCCACTTCAGCCGTTTCTTCAGATACATTATAAGAGGAAATAATCGGACCGCTGACTGCCATGATAAATACAGCGGAGAGAAGTCCCAGACCGATACCCAGCCGCAGGAAACTGCCTGCCTGCTTCTGCGCCTTTTCCCTGTCGCCTTCACCTAATGTCTGCCCCGTCACAATAGCGCCCGCCTGACATACACCCTGTATCAATACAGTGCTCATCTGCTGTGTAACGCTGGTAATCGCATTGGCAGCCACAAATGTCACGCCCAGTCTGCCAATTACCATCGCTACCGTATTTCCCCCGATAGCCAGTATCCCGTCACTGATCAGAACCGGTATACTGATTCGTACGTACTCCCCGACTAAATCGCTGGTCTTCATCAGCAGGTCCCTGCAGCGGAATCCGATTCGTTTATCTGCAAACAGCAAATATCCGCAGATGACGCTGGCTTCAAACAATCTGGCAATCAACGTACCAAGCGCCGCTCCCGCCACTTCCATTCGCGGCATACCGAATTTACCGAATATAAAAGCATAATTTGCACATAAATTAACAATAAACGCGCCGATGGATACAAAAAGCGGCATATGAACCTGCCCGACACTCCGCAGTCCTATCGTACATACCAAAGACAGTCCCAGAAAAAAGCAGGTCACAATAGAATACCGAAAATAAACGACCCCAAGCCTTATAATGTCCTGCTCCGTCGTGTACATCCGCATGATGCTTCCCGGGCAAAGCAACATACCCAAAGCGAAGATCAATGCCAGTGCGACGGTAACCCGTATCATAATACAGACTGTCTTGCGAAGCGCCAACGCCGCACGTTCAGGCTCTTCCTTTTTCATTCCCCAATATCTGGCAATCAGGACGGAAGCGCCCATCCCGATTCCCATACAGAATATGTGATAGATATTGATAAACTGGTTTGCCAGCGACACCGCCGATAATTCTGTTTCTCCCAGATTCCCCACCATAATCGTATCTAACATATTGACGCCGATCGTGATCAGACTCTGGAGCGCTATAGGCGTCGCAAGAAATGCCACTCGTTTATAAAATTTACTGTCAAACAAGGTTCTTCCTCCTCGGGTCAATCATATAGGTCATTCCTTCTTTGCCATTGCAGATTTCTTCCTCTTTCGTCCAAAGCACCTTTTCATCGATGTCCGCCGCTTCTGCCAGTTGTTTTTGCTCGGATACACACCAGTCTTCTATATGTTCAATGAACTTCCGGCGCTTGATATCTTCTGCAAACAGCGGTGCCTTCCTATCTGCCGGCATAAACCGAAGAGTCAGCGCCACAGGATCAACTTCCACGTCAAACCACCCTTCCGCACCGCTTAGATCAAAACCGTAAAACTCCTGCCATGCGCCAAGATGCAGGCATACCGGCGGTTCCGGATAAAGAATGCGCAGATAACCGCCAAACAGTTTTACATACAGATTTCCGTCTGCGACATTATCTTTTGTCGGCAGTTTGACCGCCGCCTCCCCGCAATCATAGAACAGATTGCCCACGATTCTTGCATCCCGCGAAGTGCCTCCCCGCTGCATTCCTCCCATTCGGAAAGATACCGGTTTAGAAAAATAACCGGCGCTGCGGCATTTGCCGATCAGGTTGCAGACAATCCGCAGATGATCGGTTCCTTCCCCGTAGATGCCGTACCCATTCACCACATCATGCTCTTTCATCTTATACCAGCCTGAAGAGCCGGGCTCAATAGGAATATCCGCCTCATGAAAACGTCCTTCCACATTCCAAATGATATTGTGGTCGATCAAGTTTACGCCATCCCGTGTGCATTCGATAAAAATCGCTTCCCGCTGCTCTATACCGTTCAAAAACAGATTCTCTGTGATGCGGTTATTTTCGTTACCGCAATCCAGCCAGAGATGATCCGCCCGCAGTGTATTGCGGAAAATATTACGTCTGATCAGTCCGTCCACACTGTTATGCAGCTTTATCCCTCCTGCCTCCCAAGACAGTTCCATCTTCTGCCAGCCGGTCCCCTCAATCAGGTTATCTTCTATCAGCATGTGCTGGGCAAAAAGACCGGCAATACCGCAGACGCCGGCATCTTTGATCGTACAGCCTCTGATAATACTATATCCGATCTGCTGGTCCTCACCAATATCATGATGCCAGCACTCATTGCCTACATCAATTCCTACGGCGTTAGACCAGTCGATTACACAATCCTCTATGATCCAATGATGTCCACGCAGACAGGAAAGAGCGCCTCTCTGAGGAACAGGGGCGCCACCCGCCGCATGGGCAAATGTAAGCCCTTTCACCCGGATATAAGACAGAAAAGGGATCTCCGGCGCAAAACATTGCTCTCTGCATGTAACCTCAATCTGATGTCCCGCCGGGTCGTCATTATTTTCCAAACGGAAATGCACGGTCTGTCCGTTGGCTTCCACCCAGTAGCTTCCCGGCGTGTCAGCCATCTGATGATATAGCGCTACCTGTTTTAACGGTTTTCCGTCACAGAATATCATCCCCCTGCGGTTTAAATAGGGAGTCATATCCGTCTTCTCATATTCAATAAAAAGTCTGTCATGCAGAATATTGACACAGCAAAAAGGATTGTAACCGCAAAACAACGCCGGATCCAGACGATACTGCCATATTTTACATTCTTGATACGCTCCGGTATCCTCCGGTCCATGCGTAAGCCGCCAATCCATACTTCTCACGAAATCCGTCACGACCTCAGAGGCCTTGATTACAACCTCATCTTGGTCAAATGCCTCGTAGCTGATCATATGCTCCGCATCTGCACCGCCGCGCACCGGGCGCACCCACTCGCGATAGACACCTCCATGGATAACTACGCGGGTACCGGGCACGGCCTGTTTTGCCGCAGCCTGAATCGTCAGAAACGGGCTCTCGGGACTGCCGTTATTACTATCATCCGCAAGCGGATGTTTCTGATCTACATGAATTTCTTTGTCATAAAGCTGCTCTTTCTCCCAAAATGCAAACAAATTCCCATCCGGAAGATATGCCGTCTTATCCATATTTACCTCCATTCCGGAGCACATGCTTTGTCTGCTCCCCTTGATGATAAAACAGGAACCGGCAAACGCCGATTCCTGTCTATTACTGGCTGTATTTGCGCCACTCTTGTTTCTCTTATTTTCCTACTGCCAATTTAGCATCCAGTTCAATCTGATATTTCTCTACATCTGCATTGTACAGTTCTTGGAAACCGAAGCCATCCATCTGTGTGCACATCTCATCCCACATAGCATCGAATTCCGCATCGTCCTTCGCGAAAATCATTCTCCATGAATAATCGCAAAGCGTATCGTTACACTGGTTTCTAATAACGGAAATATCGGAAGAATCGCTCGGCAGTGATACACTGACATTCGGGCTGATCAAAAGTACATTATTCTTCTTCATGTAATCAACCGGCTCTTCTGCATCAAATTTCTCCTGCCACTCTTTCTTCATATCTGTCATAGTAGCTTCTTTATAAGTACTCCAGTACTGACTACTATAGGATTCACCACTGTTCGGATTCGTGCTGATCGCTGCAACAATCCACTGGTTAATCGCATTGTTACCGTCATTATAACCGCCGCCGCCGTACTCTTCGGGTACCGGAAGATTATCCATCAAGGCGTTGTCATTCATCAGTGTAAATTTACCGTCGTCGCCAATTGAATAGTTAAATCCTTCGATTCCGTCATGCTGGAATGTTAATCCTTCCGGACTCGCATACCAGTCAAGGAATTTCATGATTCTCTCATATTTCTCGCCTTCTACCTGTGATCCTACTGCAAATACACGAGTGCCTCCATAATAGCTGTCAGCATCTGCATAGTAGATCTGATCTTTTACCGGTGTGAAAATAAATGCATTACCTGCTTTCAGTCTATCCTGTGAATTCCAGAAACCAACCTGCCAGCTATACCACATCAAATATACCTGTCCGGCAGACATCTTTGCAACTGCAGAGTTCCAATCCTGCGTACCGGAATCAGGATCTACCAGTCCCCTTCTCTGCGCCTCATTCAGGAAATGAAGAATCTTATAATATGTAGCGCTCTTATCCGTTAAAGGAGTAAACGTATTATCTGCTTTTAAAATCGCGGAACCTTTAATCTTTTCTCCATACCAAGTTGTAAGCTGTACAACGTTAGCGATACCAAGCATGCCGTCGCCGCCGTCCCAGTCAGCCCAGAGAGAGAACGGATATGCAGGATCACCGCTTTCGTTCGTAGGATGTGCCTCCATCATATCTTCCAATACATCCAACAACCCGTCTAAGTCTGCGATTTCCGGACATCCTAATTCGGAATACAGATCCCAGCGAAGCATCGGACTAGAATAAATAACATCCTGTGTATAAGAAGTCGGAGACGTATTTGTCATCTCTGAAGGAATTCCGTAAGTTTGTCCGCTGTTTCCCGGAAGTCCGTTATTCAGTGTATCAATCTGATCCTTATATTCCATCAGGTTCGGATAATTGCTAATATCCGCAGAAATGTCCTTTACCAGTCCAGCTTCCACACAATCAGCGAAATCTGCTCTTTCCAGAACAAGGATATCTCCCAGATTTCCGCTGCTGGCACGTGTCTGGAACACTGCGTCGCCTGCTACCTGAGGCGCAATAATATTCAGTTCCATATTGAAACGATCTTTGACAACCTTATCAAACCAACCGCTCTGTACGCCTTGATAGTTTGCCGCCACATCATAGATTTCAATCGACAGAAGGTCTCCGGCCGCAGCGCTTCCACTGCTTCCTTCCGCACTCTCTCCTTCTTGCGAATCCGATCCGGGTGCAGCTTCCTGTGTGCCTGCAGACTGACTGCTGTCTGCCGTTCCCTGCGTGTCTGCGCCGCCACCACAGCCAGCCAGCGTGGATATTATCATTGCTGTAGCTAACAATACCGACAATACTTTCTTACTTTTCATTTTTTATCCTCCTTTTTGTTTTGGTTATAACAGTAAAATATCAGCCTTTTACAGCGCCGATCATGATACCCTTGGTAAAGAACCTCTGGAAAATGGGGTACACCAGAATAATAGGCGTCACCACCACAATCGTTACCGTCATTCTGATGGAAGTAGCCGTCTGGGCATGTGCCAGACTTGCGGCAAGATTCGCTCCCGAAGTGCTGCTGTTAACAAGAGCTTTCAAAGAACTCGCCTGATTAATATATTGATATAGCGTAAACTGCAATGTGTACAATTTGCTGTCCGTCACTAAGAGCAGCGTATCCTGAAAAGCATTCCACTGCGCTACCGCCGCAAAAATCGCCACAGTCGCCAGAATCGGTTTAATGACCGGAACGATAATAGAGAAAAATACCCTCAGCGTCCCCGCTCCATCAATTTCCGCCGCATCCTGTAACTCTTTCGGAACAGATTCCACAAAAGTCTTACACAGGATAATATAGAACGGCTGTACCGCCATCGGCAGAATATAACCCCAGAAATTATTTGTCAGATGCAGATTACGCATCGTGATAAACCATGGAATGATACCTGCATTAAAGTACATAGTCGCCGCCACGAACCGGTACCATAATTTCCGCTTCCAGAGTGTTTCTCTGGTGAACATAAAGCCTAAGAATGCAGCAATGACTACTGTAAAGAGTGTTCCTATAAGCGTTCGTGCTACGGAAATCTTCAGCGCACTAAACAAATCCGGAATCTGCATAACCTGTTGATAATTGTTAAAATGAAGTTCCTTGGGCCAAAACAACACTTTTCCTCTCTGGCTTAAATCATTGGAACTAATCGTATTAATGAATATGTAATAAAAAGGATACACACATACAAAAGCAAATATCGTATATATAATATAAGTGAGCGCACTGATAATCCGGTCTACCATACCGACTTTGTATTTTACCTTTGTCGCGTTAACATCTTTCTGCCGCTTCATACCTTTTCTCCTTTCCATGCCGCATATTGTACCCATTCTGTCCGTATCAGGGCCGCATGAACGCATATCTGTATCTATCATCCAATCAGATAAATCCTTCCCCTCTGATCAACTTGGAAATACCGTTCGTACAGCACAGAAGCAGGACGCTCACCACTGATTTCAGAATACTGATTGCCGTGGAAAGAGAATATCCTCCGTTACCCATAGCCAAGTTATATACATAAAGATCAAGTACCTGTATACTTTCTTTGTTAAATGCATTTTCAAATACAAAATACTGCTCCATTCCGTTAGACAAGAAGTTCGCCAGACTAAGCATTACCAGCACAAAATAGGTCGGCAGAATGCTTGGAATCGTAATATGTCTGATAATCTGCATTCTCGTCGCGCCATCCACCTTCGCCGCCTCAATCAGTTCTCCGTCTATTCCTGTAATTGCTGCGATATACATAATCGCCGACCAACCTGCATTTTTCCACGTCAACCATACCCACATCTTAAACCAGACATGTTCTTCCGATTGTAAGAAAAGCTGCGGAGAATCGATAATTCCAAGGTTCATCAGCACGGAATTCACTACGCCTGTACTGTTAAGCAGACAGTATGCGATAGAGTACACCAGTACCCAGCTTATGAAATTCGGCAGCGTTGTGACTGTCTGTACGAATTTCTTAAAAGGTACACACTTGATTTCATTGAGAAATACCGCGAAAATCATAGGAAACCATGAAAACAAAAGGCTTAATCCACTCATCGCAAAGGTGTTTCGCAGAACTTTAAGAATCTGCATAAGCTTTACCGGATTGTCCACCATGGATTTAAACCATTTCAGCCCGACAAATTGATCCATAGACAGCGGAAACGGCGGTTTATAATCAAAGAAAGCATATACCCAGCCATAAAGCGGATAATAAGAGAATACCGCTACCAGAATCAAAAACGGAAGGATATAAAGGAACTCCCGAAATCCTCTTCTGTTTCGCTTGTTTTGAAAGTATTTCTTCATCCTACCTGCCATCTCCTTTCCTTGTTAATTCCAATACCGCTACGCTAAGCGGCGGCATCTGATAGATAAAATCCATCGCGGCTCCCGTCTGTCTGTAAGTCTTATCGCTTACATGCTCCGGATCTTCAAAACTGTTCTGATCTGTTTTGCTGCCCGTAAGTACATGCGCCGTATAATCTGCCTCAACTGCACAATCCAGTCTGACGTCTATCCCGGCTTCCTCTTCCGCCATATTCACCAGCTTGACATATATCTTCTCTTCATCAGCCGTTACAACACTGCTCTGTGCCGGGAAGGACGGAAGTCTTGTCTCTCCGATTAAGATATCCTCATGATATAATTTCAAAACCGTTCCGTCAGTACTATAGGAAAAATGTGTAAAGCCTTCCGGCACACAAGCATCTTCCTTAAAACGTGCAAGCTCCTTTGTCCATGGTCCGTACTGGTCCGTCAATGTATGCTCTCCGTTCCTGATCTTCCATAGGAGCGGTTTTACATTTTCCACATTCCATGCAGCCGGCGGATTTGTCTCATCACTGATATACATGGTATCCGGCAGTCTGTAAGGAAAAATCCCGAGTACCAGCTCTCTTTCCTCGTTTTTGTCTATGTATAGATCAATTCCGAAAGTACCATTCTCCTGCACTTCATCGCCGAATACGACCAGAATCTCATCGAGTTTTGCCTTAAAATGTCTGCGGCTCTCCGCAATCTGCTCCTCATCCGGGGATGTAATCACATAACTGCCGTCTTCTTCCTGCACCCTGCCCATTACTTCATGTGTCACATCCTGTGCTTCACCATTCCAGACAGGATTGCGGAACCGTACGCCCGGCTGCCCCAGCAATGCAAGCCGCCCCTTCATCGGTCTTACGATACGCCCTGTCTTAAGTTCACTTGCCGTCACATACTCTCCTCTGAAACTTCCAAACAGCTTCCACACATAATAACTGGGAATACCGAAGCTCCTTGTATGGTCAAATCGAATCAGATTAGGAAACCATGATTGATAATGTACGTTTTCCAGAAGCGGAGCATAAGAAGCAAGTGTCACAATATCCTGATTTCGTTCCACACCGGTAAAAAACGCCGCTTCACCGAGCGCAGCATAAAGTTCACTTACATATCCTCTCACTACCGCTACTT
>VSOA01000140.1 GCA_009774585.1 Lachnospiraceae bacterium | reverse complement strand
ATATAAGCTTCATCGACAATCACCACCACATCCCGATTTGCAGCGACAATCTTCTCTACTTCATCAACTCCCATCAGAACGCCCGTAGGCGCATTGGGATTCGGAAAAATCACGCCGCCGTTTGGCTGCATATAATCTTCCGGTTTGATACGGAAATATTCATCCAGCCCACGCGTCTCGTAGGGCACCCTGTATAAGTCTGCCCACACATCATAAAAAGAGTACGTGATATCCGGAAAAAGAACCGGTTTCCCGGACTGGAAAAATGTCATAAACGCCAGTGAAAGCACATCGTCCGACCCGTCTCCGATAAAAATCCGCTCTTTGTCAATCCGGTAATATGAAGCCAAAGCCTCCGCCAGCTTGGTCTGTTCCGGAAACGCCGGATATAAACGCATTTTCTCAAGTTCCATCTCCTCTATCGCGCGTTGCACCTTCGGAGACGGCGGATAAGGATTCTCATTGGTATTCAATTTAATGACGTCTTTATTTTTCGGCTGCTCACCCGGTGTATAAGGCACTACCTTACGCACGTTTTCTTCCCATTTCATGATTTACTCCTTTTCTGCCCCGCCCGGTATCCTCCACTCCCCGGCAAGTCTCTCGTACTCGTCCGCCTGTCCGCTGTTTCCCGCCGCGCGATAGCATCTTGCAAGCCCGTGAAGCGGCATATCGCCGCCGCTATGGATGTTCAATATACTCTCCGTCTCATAGGCTCCATTATAAAACCATACAATTGCCTCGTCTATATCTTGTTTGGCCAGATAATATTCCCCCAGCTCACAGCAAATCTCCGCACAGCCGTCACAGGCGATTACTTTCATGGCATATTTGAAAAAATCTTCCGCATCACCGCATATCCTTGCCGCCCTTGCAGCCACACACGCCGCTTCCTTAATTTCATCCACGCTTCGCTCCGTATCATGACACGACTGTCGGAAAAACTCCCTTGCCGTAATGAAGTCCTTATCTTCCCCTGAGATAAAAAGTTCTTTGGCATAGATATTGTGCAGACGCTTATCCAATCTGTCCCCTTCTGCCGCGCGCTTCGCAAAAGCCGCCAAGTCCCTGTCCTTATGATTATTTTCCGGCAAATGCCGTATCTCAATCTCGCTGTCGTAAATCACCGGTTCCAGATTCACCTGCTCATGAATCGCTCCCTGCCACTGAAAAGAGCGAAGGCGCTTGAACAGCTTCGGACGAAGCTCTTTATCAAAATTGTAAATCGTCCCATGAGAAAGCTGATTGGCATAATACATCTGCACAATGTCAATCTCGGGCAGAAGCGTCTCTTTCAACAAGCGGAAAGCCTCTCTGTTCTTCTCATCCAGCACCTCGTCCGCGTCGGCAGAATAAATATACTCCATACCCGCCTTGGAAAAGGCAAAATTTCTGGCCGCCGAAAAATCTCCTATCCAAGTAAAGTCATAGATTTTGTCCGTATATCCTGCCGCGATCTGCTTGGTCGCGTCCGTAGAACCCGTATCAACAATAATAATCTCATCCATCAGATCCGCGATACTGTCGAGACATCGCGCAAGAATCCGTTCTTCATTTTTCACGATCATACATAAACTGACTGTGATCATAATCATTAAGCCTTTCTACCTTCATACAGGCAATACACAAGATATCATCACCGCCTGTAATACACCGACTGCCTCATACACTCTTCCACATGCAGCATACACTGCGCCTTTCCGGCTAAGAACGCCACATTCCTATATCTGTTCCTTCGCACGAAACGCTTCGACGGACAGACCTGATATAATGTCGTATAAGATAAATCCGCCATGCGCTCCCCAAGCCGCACCGTATATCCGCCGCCGCTTCTTCTAAGCCCCGCGCGCCCGAGATAACAGTAACGCTTTCCGTTCCAATTATAAATGCGCACCGTCTTGTACCGAATGCCGTACAATGCTGCCAGCAACAAAACCGACACTATTGTCAGACTTGCCGCCGCATAAATATACTCCCAATACAAATTAATTACCGTTCCCTTCCTGAACCCTAAACATTTTAAGATTAGCATACTCTCATTCTTAATTCAAGTTTCCTCTGTTCCCATCGTCACCTGCCATGCCCACTCCGCGCATGTTCTCTGTTATGCCATCGGCTCATAGCCCGCGTACGCTTTTCATCCTCTTCTTCACGCAGCCAAGCACATACTGTATACCGAGCGGCAACGTAACGCCTGCCGCAAGATAGACCATGCCAAACTGCTCTGCGCCCCGCACATAATAGAAATAGTCGATATTCGTATAGAACTGTCCGTAGTCAAAGTCAGCACACATTGCGGTCTGTGCCGCCACAAACGCAATCACTATCTTCACCAGCATAAAAGCCATGACATGATGCATCATCACCGCGTAAGTATTGCGCCCGAGATACTGCACACTGCGGCTTGTTCCGAGCGCCGGTTCTAATATTCTTGCTACACGGAGCCAGAAAGCGATTCCCGACACAACTGTCACATATGGCATCAGCGGTCCGTTGGCAAATCCCGTAACCCACACGCTGCTGAACGCCAGCCCATTAAATCCCACATTAAGAATGACCTGCAAACCAAGTAAAACGGCAAAATACGGCACATTCCCCAGTGTATCATGCTTTTCCAGTTTTTTCTGATAAAACTGTCCCATCTGGAAACACGGAAACAGGAAAAGGATTCTTCCCGGCGCCTTATAGTCTCCCCACACATGCCCGCCGATTGCAAGCCAAACCACAATAATACCTATAAGCAGACTGCCCGCAAGCATCACCCATTCCACGATGCCATCTTCCGCCGTCCCAGCCAGCCTTCCGCCGCCTTCCTTCATTTCACCGGACATTTTGGCAGGAATCTCCCCGCGCAAACGGCACAATCCCCGTATCATTTTCCGCAATATGATCCTTGCACACAAATTCATCATCTCTATGACAAACAGTACCGGCACAAACCACGCCGCGTAATTGTAGATGAACTGGTAACCATGCATGAACGGCTCTATGAACAGCGTCCGCAGACTGACCGCCTCGCCCATTGCGAATCCGGCGGCGCGCATTGCCCATGAAATCAATCCGTAGACAACATTCCATATGAAATAAGGTACGAGCAGCCTGCAAATCCTCTTTTTCACATATTGAAGCGGCGCTTCCTCCTCCGAACCCTTATAAAAATAGCCGGAAATGAACATGAAGAGCGGCACGTGAAAAGAATAGTAAGGATATAGTTCCCCCACCGTCATGATATGATAACCGCAGTGCCCCGCCACGACCATTATAATTGTCAGCGCGGACAAAATTCCAAAAGTTGTGTTATATCGATTTTTCTGTGTCATATTTCACTCGCGGAAGAAAATTTTAATTTTCAATCCTGCTCCTAAGATGTTATGATGTTCTTATGAATGCCCCTAAAATTATACAACTATCATACAGGAAATGAAATGAAAAGTACACACGCAAAACAATCAGAAAACAGCCCTGCAAACAGCAGACTCAAATTTCGCACAACCGCTGCCGTAATGTTCTTGCTTCTTGGCATATGCGCATGCGGTATTCGAAAAGACAAGGCAATTACGGAATATGTAACTGCCTCCGACCTCGTCACATCGATGGATGGTGATGAGTTTTCCGACATAGATGTCACTTCTATTCCGAAAATTGTAAAGAATGCTTATGCCGACTTAAGCGTCCCCACTTATCTGACTAAGGTAGAAGATACCTACTTTCTCGTGGACTGCTACCACAATCAGGTAATCTATCATGATAACTTATCCGACCCGCTCCTTGAATGGAAAGTCATGACGAACGATATCGACAAAGGTCACACCCTCGCAAGTGACGGTGTCGTATATCTGATTGACGATACGGAACGTCACCGCATTCTTGTTTTTGAGAAAAAGAATGGGCTATATATCCATACGCAGACTTTTGACGGCATCGGCAGCAGACCGCATTATGTCATATACGATGCGCCCACCGACACTTTCTATGCATGGAGTTCCATGAGCGGTGAGATGTATTTATTCCGCCATAATCCCGACGACACGCGCATGTATCTGACAGAAGTACGCCGCATAGAATCGTTAAATAATGTCTATGTGCGTTCCTTTACGATTATCGACGACGATATTTATTTTGTGTCGGGAAATTCATCCATTATACGCGCCGACCTCCAAAGCTTTGAGATCCGGGAGACTTACCCCGTACCTGATTCCATGGCAGGCATGATACAACTCACCCGCATACAGGACTATTATTACATCACAATCTCCACGGACATCGCGGGCAATCAGGATTACGCCACCATCATCCGCACGAAAGACTTATTGTCTCTGATTGACGGCGATTACGAAGATGTGTACGACAACTTTATCGGCGGCGGAACGCCTTATTATATCACAGAATTAGACAACGCATATTATTTAACCGAACACCGCCTGCCGGGACACAGTATATGGCGGTTCCAAGTGGAGGACAATGAAATCATTCATGCGGAGACAATCTATTGATGTGTTCGCGCTTCTTCCGGAAACAGCACAGTGATCGTAAGTATCTCCTCCGCATATTGCGCCGTAATCCTGCCGCCCATCTGCTCTGTCAGGAGTCTCGCGATCGCAAGCCCGAGTCCTGTAGACTGCACAGCATTTTCCACGGTATAGAATTTGTCAAACAATCTGCCGACCTGTATTTCGTCCAGCGAAGGCGCATGGTTGGAGAATGTAATCTGTCCGCTCTCAGACAGGCAGATTTGTAAGTCCCCGGCACTATACTTTACTGCATTACCGAGTATATTCGCAAAAATGCGCGAAAGCGCCGCCGGATTCACCCTGCGGATCACCTTCGTCTCAGACATGGTGATCTGCGGCGTGATCCCCCTCGTTTTAAGTGCTCCATAATAGGCGGAAATGCTCTCTTCCAGAACTTCGTTTAGTACTACGTCTTCATATTCCTTATCAAGTTCTTTATCGCGCCGCCCGTCACATGACAACCATGTCATTTCCATTCCGTTTTCCGCATATTCGGCCGGAACCGCCGTGGCATATGCAAACAACTCTTCCGTCAGGCGTTTCAATGTTTCCGTCCGCTCTTTGACCACCGCCAGATATCTTAACGCCTTCTCTGACTTTTCCTCTTCTTCAAGCAGTTCCAGATAGCCGCAGATGGCAGTCAGCGGCGTCCTGATATCATGGGAAATATTCGTAATATTTTCCTTCAAGGTAAGATTTCCCTGTTCATACTTCTGTCTCTGTACCCGCAGACGGCGCAGATCCGCATTGATCACATCCGCCAGTGCGCGCATCTGCCTGTCCCTGCTGTCAATTGTGAGAAGCGTATTTGTTTCTGTTTCCAGTTTTTGCGTGATCCCTTCCCGAATCTCCTTCACTGCCCTGCGCATCACCACAATTTTCCATATCAGAATAAGGAGGATTACAATCAGTACACCGCAAATAATCTCAAACCGCACTTCTATGTCTCCTCCTTTCCCTCTTCTTCATCCATACGCGTTCTTTTAAGGAACGCTGCCTGATATCCCTCTTTGCATGAAACGCTACCTGACATCTCTTCTGCAGAAGATCCAGATTCCCGCAACAGTAAACAGAAACGCTTCGCCCAGCATACATAATGGCATTTTCACGGAGTACTCCGCATTGTTATTATTTACCTCCACGACCTGCGATGAAGGCAGAAGCAGCCTTGCACATTCATATACTCTTCGCCTTTCGCCGGACAGATAATTGGAATTGAGCACCGTCTTTTCCACCATCTTTACTTTCCCGTATTCATCCTGCACCTCTTCCATTCGCGTCGTATACTCCGGCATTTCAAGACGCTGGATGACAAGCATACCCGCTCCCAGAATCAGCATGGCCGACAGCAGGCTGACAATTCCCGTCCGGGCTATGTTCATATCAATCATGGCGATAAACACCAGAGCTGCCGTGTATGCCATTATAATAGCAAGCGTTATCAAAACTCCCCATCCGGGCTGCCTGATACCGCTGATTGCTACTTTACCCACGAGAATAACCCCCATCATCAGAGATATTAAGCAGTAAACCGTCATCGTGATAACCGCCGCCGCATAGCAGACAAGCAGATTCGCCATATAAATATGAAAGCGCGAATGACCTGTGGCTATCTTATTTCTAATCGTACCGCTGCTGTACTCTGTTCCGATATAAAAGGAAACAAAAACCGCCAAAGCGATACCGATAGGCAAAAGACCGCCGAAAAAAGCAAAGTTCCAGTTTGTATACTCTTTATGCTTCACATGAATCGTCATGTACACATCTCTATAAAACATAACGCTGTAGCCGATCATAAAAAGTCCCAGCCCATAGAAAATTTTGCTTCTCCACAGTCTCGCAAAATTGGCGGAAAGTAACCTATTCATACACATCACCTCCCACCAGTTTCATATAATAACTCTCCAGACTCTCGTTCTGCTCTTTACAGGAGAGTACTTCGCAGTCTTCCTCAGCAAGCATCAGCACCAGTTTGGTCACGCTCATGTCTGCGTAGATTTCCGCTTCCGTCTCTGAAAGCATCTGGTATTCAATTTGTCTCTCGTGAAACACGCGGGCAAGTTTACCCGCATGATTTACCTCAATGCGGACACATTTCCTGCACGCCTCTTCCAGCTCCTGTGCACTGATTTCCCGAACGATACGTCCTTTATCAATAAAACCGTAGTGTGTTGCCAGCCTTGATAGTTCATCTAAAATATGACTGGAAATCAGTATCGTAATCTGCCGCTCTCTGTTCAGCTTCAAAATCAGTTCTCTGATTTCTATGATTCCTTGCGGGTCCAGCCCGTTAATTGGTTCATCCAGTATGAGAAAATCCGGACTGCCTGCCAGTGCAACGGCGATTCCAAGCCTCTGGCGCATCCCCAGCGAAAAGTCTTTTGCTTTCTTTTGTCCTGCATCTGCAAGTCCGACAAGCTGCAACAGCTCTCTGATGCCTTCATAGGACGGCATCCCTAGTATCCGGTACTGTATTTTCAGATTCTCTTCCGCCGTCATATCCGGATAGATGGATGGCGTCTCCACGATTGCTCCCATTCTCCCCCGGACCTTCTCAATCGCTTTATCCGTGTCCTTTACTCCGTATAGCGTATACCCTCCCGAAGTCTGCCTCTGCAGGCCGCAGATCAACCGGATCAAAGTCGTCTTTCCTGCACCGTTTTTGCCCACAAAGCCGTATATCGAGCCTTTGGGCACATGCATGGACAGATTATGAAGCGCTTTGTCGTGTTTATACTGTTTGCACAAATTATTTGTCGTCAGACAATATTCCATAACCATTCCTCCTCTTTTCTGATCATGCCCTCATTCTAACCCATATATGTTAAGAAAGCGGTTAAGAAAAGAGTTAAGATTTGGTTCAGAACCGTAAATTTCTTCTCCGTTTGGAGTCCGCCTACGTTTTCAACTGTCTTCGCTTTCGCCTATCTTCATCTTAAAACCGATGCCCCAGACCGCCTCAATATATTCTCCGTCGCTTCCACTGGCTTCCCGCAGCTTTTTTCTCAAATTGCTGACATGCACCTTCAACGAACTCTCCACGCAGTCTGGCGTCTCCTCGCTGATGCGGTCCAAAAGATGCGATTTCGTAACAACCTGCGACGGATTGCTCATCAATATTTTCAGAATGGCAAACTCTGTCTTGGTCAATCTGACAGGCCGTTCACCGACCGTAACCATACGCGTTGCCAATGACAGCCTGATTTCTTCGAACTGCAGCGCCTCTTCTCCGTCAGCGCCCTCCTGCCGCGGTGCACCCCCGGCTTCCTGCTTTTGCTTCCGAAACTGTACCGCTACCCGCGCCAGAAGTTCCTTGCCTGCAAAAGGTTTCGTGATATAGTCCGCCGCACCGCCGAGCAATAGTTCTACTTTCTCGTCAAGGCCGCATTTTGCACTGAGCACGATGACCGGTATTCCCTGAAAGTTTGACAATAACTTTTCTCCGGATATCCCCGGCAGCATCAAGTCAAGCAAAACCAAATCCGGCATCCGTCCAGACAGCTTCGCACTCTCCATGAAAAGAAGCGCCTCCGTCCCTGAGTAGGCGCGCATCACGCCGTACCCCTCTCGTGTCAATATCTCTTCCACCATATTGCCGATTGGAACATCATCGTCTATCACCAGAATCATGCTTTTCGTGTGTCGTTGCATACTCAAGTTCTCTCTTCCTCTCATCTGTTACTTTTCATCCGCATACCGAACTTTGCGCGCATTGATATCGCCATAGATTTCCAATTCAGGAATTGCCTGCAAGAACTTCGTAAACTGTGAATAGCCGTAATTCTTCGGTTTAAACCGCACATATTTGCGGTGCACAACATTACTTAGTTCGTTCACGCGCATCCCTTTCTTGTCCTTTTCTTTTACAACCGACTTGATATATTCCGTAATCTCTTCTTCCGGTTCACTGTTTGCCCTCAGTTCCACATTAATACAGGTGTTATTTTTTACAAGCTTCAAGCTCGGAATCTCCTCCAAAAACCGTGAAAGCAGGCTGTACCCATAATTTCGCACGTCGAAATCAGGATATTTGTTCAGGAGTCTGCTGCCGATTTCGCCAAGTCCCGTCTCCTTATCTTTGTTCTCATTCTCCGTAATAATATTGATAATCGCGCTTTCGATCACTTCCTTACTGATAGATGTCGATTCTTTATCTGCCTCTGTATCTTTCGCTGCTGTATTTTTGCTCTTACTACTCTTTCCCGCCGCATCTTTACCCGTTCCGCGAGCTGCGCTTTTCACCGTCTCACGCACCTCTTCTTCCTGCATGGCCTCGTCGTCTTCATCGATCAGATTTTCCAAGACCGTAAACTGCGAACAGGCTGTCCTGAACGAACGTGGCGTCTTATCCTCCCCCATGCCGACCACCAGCATTCCCGACTCTCGTAGTCTGATTGCCAGCCGCGTGAAATCACCGTCGCTGGATACAATGCAGAATCCGTCCACGTTTCCGGTGTACAGAATATCCATCGCATCAATAATCAGCGTAGAATCTGTCGCATTCTTTCCTACCGTATTAGAAAACTGCTGCATCGGCGTAATGGAATTTTCCATCAGTTTTGTCTTCCACCCCTTTGCTTGTGTGCTCGTCCAGTCTCCGTACGCTCTTCTGTATGTGACAATACCATGCTTTGTCATCTCGTCCATGATTGCAGCAATATATTTGGATGATATATTGTCCGTATCAATCAGTATTGCAAATCTCTTATCCTCCATATTCAGTCTCCCTTCTTTTATAAATATATCTATCTCTTCATATATGGCGAATTTATCTATTTCATAGATAATTGCATAAATATCACTCGTGTTATCTTATCAATCCTACTATCGTTCTATATATAATTACACGCGATACGTTTGTTTCCTATCAGTTAAATCATGATTTAATGTAGGTATCTTCGGTAATAAATTACGGAATCTGTCTTTCAAACCTGTCGTGCAATTTTGGCCGCAACAACTTTCCATTCTGCCTTGGGCAATACGGAACCAGTATAATCATAATTTAAATTACATTCGTTACAAAACCAATAACATCCGCAATCAATCAATATGTTTATTTTATTCTAACAAGCTAATATCATTTGTTATATTTCTGTTTCTTCAGTATTTATAAGGATTCTCATA